>JAIQGD010000012.1 GCA_020072765.1 Terriglobia bacterium | reverse complement strand
GCCGAGGTGTCGTTCGATCCGGCCCCTGCCGACGGCCATCAGGGCCTCCTCCATCGAATCGTCGACGAGGGCGCGCAAATCGGCGAGGGCTCGCGCGTCTGGCACTGGGTTCATATTAGTAGCGGGGCTAGGATTGGCGAGCGCTGCTCTTTTGGCCAAAACGTCTATGTTGGTAATGACGTGCTCATTGGGAACAATGTCAAGGTTCAGAACAACGTGTCTATCTACGATGCGGTTACGCTGGAAGATGACGTGTTCTGCGGTCCTTCGATGGTGTTCACCAACGTCATTACGCCGCGCAGCCACGTCAATCGCCGGTCGGAATACCAGAGAACATTAATCAAGAGGGGAGCATCGCTCGGGGCAAACTCCACAATCGTGTGTGGCGTTACCGTAGGCGAATTTGCCTTCGTGGGAGCAGGTGCAATCGTCACAAAGGATGTCCCGGCACATGCGTTGGTTGTCGGCGTGCCGGCGCGCCGCGTTGGGTGGGTGTGCGAGTGCGGGGTGCGGCTGAAAATAGAAATCGGGGTATTGCGCTGTGAGGAGTGCGAAAAAACGTACGAGCCCCACGGCGGTACGATTTCCAGAATTTCAATTCCCGTGGAACCGCTCCAGGTCCCTGCGCCAAGGACCATGACGGCCACGGCCGGCGCGGATTGAAGGAGCAGCCAATCCGAAGCCGTCGCCCACCCCAGCCTTATGCGCGAATGATTTTAGACACTGCCAAAACGGGGCGAAAACGACGGGTGCTCGTGCACGGCCTTGTCTATTTTGGCCGACTGTTTGCGGAACTCATGAATGGGGATGGGTGGGATTTCCGGTACTACCCCGACCAAGGGATCCTGAATCTGGCGGCGATGGCGCGCGAGCTGCGAGCGTGTGACTTGGTTTATCAAGTCGGCGGACGAGTCACGCAGGGAAAATTCCTGAAAGTCGCTCACTTTTTCGAGAAGCAGAAAATCGTGATGCACTGGGTGGGTAGCGACACGCTCGATGAACAAAGGGATGTTTCCGAGGGGAATGCCGATCCATGGGTGCTAAGCCATGTGCACCACTGGGTGGAATCCGAGTGGCTGGTAAATGAAGTCGCGGCGCTGGGTGTCCCATGCGAATTGATTCCGCTTCCCTCCCCACTGGTTCCAGATCAGGCAGGGCCACTGCCCGAAGAATTTCGCGTTCTGGTTTACATGCCGACGGTGAGGCGGGGAGAGTTGTACGGTCTCGATCGGATTCTGGAGGTCGCGCGAGCTTTGCCCGATGTGCCCTTCGACCTCGTCGGGCTGTTGGAAGGACCGATCCCCAATCCTCCCAAGAATCTTCAGATCCATGGGCGGGTTCCGAATCTTGCGAAGTTCTATGAGCGGGCGACGGTCGTGTGGCGGCCGGTGCGGCACGACGGCCTTTCCTGGATGGTGATGGAGTCGCTGGGTTACGGACGGCACGTGATGTGGAGTTATCCATTCCCGGGTTGCATCCAGGTGACCACGGCCGTCGAGGCCCGTGTGCACATTGACCGTCTTCACGGCCTTCATCGACAAGGATTGCTGGGGATCAATGAGGAAGGCGTGCGTTTCATTGCCTGTGATGGTTACCATCCTCAGTCGCTCCGGAGGGAGATTCGTTCTCGGCTGGAAGCGATCCTTGCATCGTAATGAAGGTGTGCTTCGATGAGAACTTATCTCGGCCCGCGAATGATCAGGAAGACCAGTCCTTGGCTGCTCCTGGCGATTGTCATGATCGTGGTGTTATCGCTACCCGTAACACCGGGACTAGCGGACGGCCCCCGCAGCGCGCAAAAGCCTGCCGCGCGCGCCTTGCCGGAACACTACTTGTTGCTGGTGAACACGGCCATTGCTTTCATGATGGACGAAGCCAAGTTCCGCCAATTTGACAAGTCTCCCTATGACGGTCTTGCGGTCGCGTTTCTGCACGCCTACGACGTTTCGGAAGTGCCGTCGGTCGCATCCATGGATGCCCGCATCAAGGAGTGGAAGAAGTACACGCAAAAGGACATCTGGCCCTGGGTTTACCTGAATCGAATGATTGGATTCAGCGCCGCGGAGAACAACTCGCATGCGGACACGCCCTATTTCCGAAAAATTGCAGGGGCGGACCTGGACAACGCAAACGGCTCTCTCGCGGACTTTCTCGGGATATGGCGAAACTCTTTAGCGGCCGCGCGAGATTCCCATGCGCCCGGCGTGGTCTGTGACCTCGAGTTCTACAATTACTACAAGGAGTACGACATCGGCGAATTGGCCCGGCAGACGGGCAAGACGCCGGCCAAAGCGGCCGAGGGACTGGAGCAGATCGGCGCACAGATGGCGCGGGTTGCCGCCGAGGAATATCCGGACGCGGTTCTTTGGTTCCTGGTCACGGGTTTTACGCATCCCGGCTACAAGACCTATGACGGCGTGGCTTACTATCCTTCTCCCACCTACGTCGCCAAGGGCCTTCTGGATGAGATCGCGCGCAAACATCTGCGGGTCAAGGTGGTCACGGGCGGAGAAGGAAGCCTCGGCTACTGCCATGAGACGCTCCCGGAGTTCCGTTCGGCCATTCTCAAGCGACACGCGGAGATGGAGACCTTCATCGAGAAATACAAAGGCATTGTGGAAATGGCCGGGACGCTCACTCTTTGGAGCGACCGGTCGGCGACCGGGGGATGGGTGAACGAAGGGACATGCAAGACGGCCACGGCGCGCACCGTGGAGGAATTGCAGCCGTACCTCGAGCTGATGATGAACTCCTACCGCTACAACTGGATCTACGGCTCGTCCGACGGCAATTATCTGGCCTTTTCTCCGCAGAATGCTCCTCGATTCGACGCAGTGATCGGCCGAGCTAAGACAAGGGTGCACGACGGCACCCTGCAGTAATTTATCCATTCGCGCACGCGATCAAGAAACACGCTGGCGGTGTGTTCACCATTATGCAGCAGGACGTAAAGGGTATTACGCCGGACAATCGCCTCCGTTGGCCGGGTCATTCGCGGCGAACGATGGGGAAGCATCACGCAACACGGGAGATCACCACCCACATGAGTCAATCAGATTCTTTTCGAGGCGCCTCGCATGTCACTTGGGTCAGCGTGGTCGGCGCGCGTCCGCAATTCGTGAAATTGGCGCCGGTGTGCCGAGCCATCGAGCTTCACAACATGAAGCCTGACGTTCCTCTCATCCGGCACAAGATCATTCACACCGGCCAGCACTACGACCGCGAAGTCGCCGAACTCCTGTTCGAACAGATGGCGATTCCCCAGCCGGATCACAATCTAGGCGTGGGTTCGGCGTCACACGGAATTCAACTCGCCCGGATGCTGCAAGGCATGGAGCCCCTGCTTCGTGAACAAAACCTGGCCTGGGTGGTCGTCTATGGCGATACGAACTCGACCCTGGCCGGGGCGCTGCTCGCGGCGCGGCTCAAGATACCTCTCGCACATGTGGAGGCAGGTTGCCGCAGCGGCGATCTCACCATGCCCGAGGAGCAGAATCGTATCGTCTCCGACCACCTCAGCCAGCTTCTTTTAGCGCCATCCCAATCCGCGCTGGATAATCTGCGCCGGGAAGGCATTGGCGGAGCGGACGATCCTCAACAGCGGCTCGTCGTGTTCGCGGGAGACGTCATGTACGACGCGCTGTTGCAGAATCTCGAATCCGCGGAGAAGCGGCTGGATCACAATCTGAAGGAATTCGAACTCGACCGCCGGGGCTATTACCTTCTCACCATTCATCGGGCCGAGAATACCGGCAATCGCCAGCGCCTGTCCTCCATTCTCAAAGCGGCGAGGTCCTTGGATTTGCCGGTTCTCTTTCCCGTGCATCCGCGCACAAAGCACATTTTGTCCGCCAGCGGCATTCCCCTGAACGGAAATCTTCGCCCGGTGCCTCCGTTGGGATTTCTCGAAATGATTGCCATGGAGAGGAACGCCAGAACGATCCTGACCGACTCCGGCGGCGTCCAAAAGGAAGCGTTCTATCTGGGCGTCCCCTGCGTCACCTTGCGCGATCGGACGGAATGGCCCGAGACCGTTGCGTGCGGCGCCAACCGCATCGCTGGCACCGAGTCCGATTCCATCCTGCAAGCGGTGGCTGAAAGTAAATTGCGAGAGTGGACCAACGCAGCGCCCTATGGGAATGGAACATCGGCCGACACCATCGTCAGCCACTTAATTGCGTCCACCATCTGTTGAAGTCGCCGGTCGAAGGACTTCGGCCCGCAGGAGCGCGAGTCGGAGACGCGTACACGACGCCAGTTTCCTGCGGGCACCGGGAAGCGACAGAGGTCATGGGACATCCCGGCCAGACAAAGAGTATGGCGAACTTCAATTGGGACTGCAAAGCCGGGACGCCGGCAAATCTGTATCGTCAAACAGGTGAAATCGTATGTGCGGCATAGCTGGCATCGTTGCGCTTGACGGATTCGATCCCAGGACCCTCATCGCGATGACGCAAATGATTGCGTATCGCGGCCCGAGCGGCTATGGGTTTGCCTATTCTCTCCCCGGTCCAGCTTCGAGCATGGAAGTTCACCACAATGACGAGCAACTTCCCGCCGTTGCCAGGCCCGTGCTTGGCCTCGGCAATCGTCGCCTGGCCATACTGGACCTTTCGCCCAGTGGAAACCAGCCCATGCAGAGTGACGATGGCTCGCTTTGTGTGACCTACAACGGCGAGATTTACAACTACAAGGAAATTCGCCTCGAGCTCGAACGTCTCGGCCACCGATTCCATTCCGCGACCGATACCGAGGTCCTGCTGCGAAGTTATCAGCAATGGGGCGAAGAATGCTTGGACCGATTTAACGGGATGTTGAGTTTCGCACTCTGGGACCGGTCGGCCCAGAAACTGTTCTGCGCCCGGGATCGCTTCGGTGTCAAACCATTCTACTTTTCGCTCGCGGACCGCACGTTCGTTTTCGGCTCGGAGATCAAGCAAGTTCTGGCGGCCCTGGGCAAGAAGCGTGTGGCTAATCCGAGGGTCCTCTCCGATTTCCTGGAATGGGGACTCCAGGATCATTTGGAGGAAACTTCCTTCGAGGGCGTCTCCCAGCTGCTTGGAGGGCATTCATTGTCGTTGCATCTCAGGGAACCACTCCGGCCGGCCATTCGTTGCTATTGGGAATTGAAGGTGGAGCCCGAACTTCAGGTTACGCGTGAAGATGCCGTGGACGAGTTTCGCTCCCGGTTCGCGGAAGCGGTGAAGCTCCGTCTGCGAAGTGACGTGCCGGTGGGCGTATCCCTAAGCGGCGGTGTTGATTCCTCCGCGATTCTCTGCGAGGCCAAGCGCCTCTCGCCTGCCTCCACGTTCCAGACCTTTTCTGCCTGTTTTGAAGATTCTCGCTTCGACGAACGCTCCTACATCTCGACAGTCACAACCGTTACTAACTCCGCTAGACGCTGGACCTTTCCGGACAGTGAGTCCTTTTGGAAGAACCTCGAAACCATCGTCTATCACCAGGATGAACCGGTTGGAGGCACGAGTGTCTTCGCGCAGTGGAACGTCATGCAGGAAGCGCGGAACCATGGCGTCCCGGTTATGTTAGGCGGACAAGGCGGCGACGAAGCCCTCTGCGGCTATCGCAAGTACTACTTCTTCTATCTCTGGCATCTGCTCCGAAAGGCCGATCCGCGCTTCCTGCGAGAAACGGTCTTGTTTGCGCAAAGCGGCACGAGTTCCTACTGGACCGTAGGCACTGCCAGCAGGTACTTGCCCGCGCTCTTCCGCAACAGGGTTTCTGCGCTCCGAAGACTGGCAACTCCGGCGTTGCGCAACGTATCGCGAAATTCGCAGCAATGGATCGGCGCCGGCGCCAATATTGCGGAGCGGCAGAAGTCCGATCTCCTGAAAATCAGCCTGCCGAAGCTTTTGCGTCACGAGGATCGGAATTCCATGGCTCACTCCGTCGAGTCTCGGCTGCCTTTCCTGGACTACAGACTTGTGGAATTGGCCGTGAGGTGCCCGGACTCATTCAAGCTCCACGACGGGTGGAGCAAGTGGCTGTTGCGTGAGGCCGTGGCAGGAACGCTTCCGGATGAGATCCGGTTGCGAAAATCCAAACTGGGCTTTACCACGCCCGAAGCCGAGTGGTTGCACAAGGGGCTGCGCAACGGCCATCGACACCTGTGGCATTCCGAGGAGGTTCGAATGGACAAATACCTCGATGCCAAGAGCCTTGCCCTGGAATGTGCCCGCTTTCTCGAAGGGGGCGCTGGCTCGCTGCCCGCCGAAATGCTCTTTCGCGCCCTCTCCATTGAGATGTGGGCGAGAGTTCATCAAGTGAGTTGATGGAGTCGTTTCAGCAAAGACTTCCGAGCAACGGATTCCCAGGGGAGCGCCACCTCTTGCGATTTCTCTTTCTCACACAGTACTTTCCTCCGGAAGTGGGAGGGCCACAGACGCGGCTGCAATCCATGGCGGCAGAACTTCTTCGCTGCGGCCATGAAGTGGAAATCGTGACGGCGCTTCCGAACTACCCGCGCGGCAGATTCTTCGACGGCTACACGGGAAAGTTGTACGTGCGCGAGATGCGCAATGGCATTCCGGTTCATCGCGTCTGGCTTTACCCCGCCATGGGTGGCGGAGTCGGCAGGATATTGAACTATGCGACTTTCAGTGTGACCTGTTTGTATGGACTTTTTCGCGCCACCAAGCCAGACTATCTGATCGTCGAATCGCCACCTCTCACGATGAGCATTCCGGCATGCATCGCCAGCCGAGTGTGGGGCATCCCCTTCGTCTTCAATGTCGCGGATTTGTGGCCCGATGCGATCGTCGACAACGGCTTCTTAAAGGAAGGCTTCGTCCATCGCGCGTTTCTGGCTCTAGAGCAATGGAGTTATCGCCGAGCGGCTTACGTCAACTCCGTGACCGATGGAATCCGCGATGCCCTGTTTTCGCGAAAGGGCGTGCCGCGCGAAAAACTTCTGCACCTGCCAAACGGCGCCGATACTCTTCATTACCAGCCAGGGCCTCCGGATTTCGCGCTTAAGAAGAAGCTCGGGCTGGGCGAGAAAAGAGTCATCCTTTGGGCCGGGACGCTGGGATATGCCCACGGCTTGGAGTTTGTTCTGCAGGCCGCGAAGCTTCTGGCCAACCGCCCTGACATGCATTTTCTATTTCTGGGTGATGGATCGTCCCGAAAGAAACTCGAGTTGCTGACCCGGGAACTCGGCCTTCAGAACGTGACGTTCCGCGACCCCGTCTCCATCGAGGAGCTGCCTTCTTATTACTCCATCGCCGAATGCGGACTTGCTTCGCTACGGTCGCTTCCCGTACACGAAGGTGCCAAACCCTCGAAGATCTTTCCGGTGCTCGCATCCGGCAAACCTCTCATCTTTGTTGGGAAGGGGGAGTGCGCGCGGCTGGTGGAAGAAGCGCAGGCCGGGATTGTGGTTCCCCCGGAGGATCCCGAGGCGCTGGCGGGTGCAATCCTCCATCTGTTCGAAAGGCCGGACCGGCTCCGTGAATTTGGCGCTAATGGGCGGCGCTTTGTGGAGGAACACTTCGACTGGTCCAAGTTGATCGCCTCCTGGGTTTCCCAGCTCCGGCTTCCCAAGTCGTGGGCCCGTGATTCACAGTCCGCCGCGCCACAAACGAAGATGAACGCGTAATCCAAGGTCTGGCGCAGGAAACATTCGAATCCACGCTATTCCGGAGCACTCAGATGTCTACCTTATCGACCACTTTCTTGCCGTTTCATCGTGCATTGATCGAAGAAGAAGAGAAAAAGGCGGTTCTTGAGGTTTTGGACAGTGGCTGGTTAACCAGCGGGCCGCGCGTCCGTGAGTTCGAAACCGCCTTTGCCGGCTACGTAGGCGCGAGCCACGCGGTCGCCGTCAATTCCTGCACCGCCGCGCTTCATTTGGCGCTGGCTGCCCTGGAAATCACTGCAGGGGATGAGGTGATCGTCCCGACAATGACCTTCGCGGCTTCCGGTGAGGTAGTTCTCTACAGGAATGCGCGTCCGGTCCTGGTGGATTGTCTTCCCGGTTCCTTCCATATGGATCCGGACAAAATCGCGGCGGCAATTACGCCGCGAACCCGCGCCATCATCCCGGTTCATTACGCTGGTTACCCATGCGAAATGGACTCCATCCTGGAAATCGCCCGCAGCCATCAGTTGAAGATTGTCGAGGACGCAGCGCACGCCCTGCCCGCTTCCTACAAGGGAAAGATGGTCGGCACGATCGGTGATGTCACCTGCTTCTCGTTTTATGCCACAAAGACATTGACCACGGGCGAAGGCGGGATGATTACCACCGAAAACGGCGAGCTGGCCGAGCGCATGCGCATTCTCAGCCTGCACGGAATCAGCAGCCATGCCTGGAATCGCTATACGGCGCAAGGAGGGTGGCGCTACGAAATTCTCGATGCCGGATATAAGTACAACTTGACCGATTTGCAGGCCGCGCTGGGACTGGCGCAGCTGGCCAAGTGCGATTCGATGCGAAACGCACGAGCGCGAGTGGCCGAGGAATACTCTCGATTGCTGATGGATCAGGATGCATTCACACTCGCTTCTGTGCCGCCCGGACACCAACACGCCTGGCATTTGTATGTCGTGGAGGTCAATCCGCTGGCCTTGCGGATTCACAGGGACCAAGTCATGGAAGAGCTGAAAGAGCGCGGCATAGGCTCCTCGGTCCACTTCATCCCATTGCACCTGCATCCGCTCTATCAGAAACAACTCGGCTATTGTACGGGACAGTTTCCCAACGCCGAAGATCGATTTGAGCGGGCCCTCTCCCTCCCCATCTATCCGGACATGACACCAGACGAATTGGGGCGCGTGGTGGAAGCCCTTCGGGATATCGCCCGGCGCTTCCATGTGTGATGTTGGCCTGAAAGATTCGCTCTGCGACACAGTTCTGATGAATGAGCGGTCCGCCGACCGATACTCATGACGAATTCCTTTTATTCGCGGATCGGGAAGAGATGGTTCGACGCCTTTTGTGCCTTCGTCGGCCTGATTCTGCTCTCCCCGTTTCTTCTGATGCTCGGCCTGCTGGTCCTTCTCGCCAGCGGACCGCCCGTCATTTTCCGGCAAGAACGCACGGGACGGGACGGAAAGCCGTTTTTGATCTGGAAGTTCCGGTCCATGACGAACGAACTGGCCGGAACAGGAGCTTTGCTGACCGCCTCGGGCGATTCCCGAATCACCCCTCTCGGGAGGTGGCTGCGCCGCACAAAATGCGATGAGCTTCCTCAACTCGTCAACGTCCTCATGGGAGACATGAGCCTGGTGGGTCCTCGGCCGGAGGTCCCCGCCTATACCCGGCGCTTGACACCGCGGCAGCGCGAGGTTCTCAAGGCTCGCCCGGGCATCACAGGCCCCGCGGCCAACCAGTACATCTCCGAAGAAACACTTCTCGCCAACCAGCCCGACAAGGAAGCCTTCTATCTGAACGTTTTGCTCCCTGCCAAGCTGGAAAGCGATCTCCGTTACGCTGAAAACATCACATTTACCGCGGATTTCAAACTGATTGTGAACACTTGTGCACGACTTCTTCTGAAATCCGCAGACATTGGCAAGCTAAAACCAAACGCTCCCCGGCATGGGATTCAGCTCTGAAACGAACGCCGGGAATGCAATCAGAGGTGTTCCGTGTTCTTTGACCGCAAGGCCATGGCCCCCGCGTACCTGTACACGCGCACGAACCAAGTCATCCTCGACGCATCCGTATTCGCGGTTTCCTTGGCGGCCGCCTGCCTGCTTCGCTCTGAAAGCTGGCTGAATGCGGTGGAGTTGCATCAACTCCTCGTGTGGTTGCCTGTAGTCGTCTTGGCCAGGATTGCCGCGCACCATGTCCTGGGCGTCTACCGGCTGGTGTGGCGGTTCGTCTCGATCTCGGATGCGGTCAAAATCACCCGGTCCATCGGCTCGGTCAGCGTCATGTTCCTGGCGATAGCCCTCTGCTATCCGCGGCACGCCGCCTTTGCCGAATGGGTCCGCATCCCCGTCGTCATCCTCGTTTTCGAGGGGCTTCTTTCGCTCATCTCATCGCTGGGTATCCGCGCGCTGCGGCGCATGCAGTATGCCCACGAACGAAAGATGTCGTCCTTGGAGAATCCGACCAAGCGGGCATTTCTTTATGGCGCGGGGCGCGCCGGCCTGATGCTGCGCAAGGAAATGGAGAACAGTCCCTCCTATGACGTGGCCGGTTTCATTGACGATGATCCGTTGAAGGTCGGATCGGTGATCAGCGACACGCCCGTCGTCGGAAACGGAGATGACCTTGAACGGCTGGTCCGGGAGTGGCAGATTGATGAAGTCATCATCAGCATGGCCACAGCGAGCCGAGGTACCCTGGCAAGGACGCTCGCCAAATGCCGTCGCGCGCGCGTTCCAGCCAAGATCATTCCCAGCTTGCGGGAAATTCTAAGCGGCCAGGTTCAGATCAGCGAGTTGCGCGACACGGCCGTGGAAGAGGTATTGGGACGCGAAAGCATCGAGGTGAGTGAATTCGAAGAGGTCGCGGGCCCCACCTATCGAGGGAAACGCATCCTGGTGACCGGGGCCGGGGGCTCGATCGGCAGCGAACTGGTTCGCCAGCTCGGGCGGCTCCATCCTTCCAAGATCGCCATTCTGGACAAGGACGAGAACGCGGTTTACGAACTGGACCAGGAGCTGCGCCGACGCGGTTTCCCGGTCTCGATCGAGACCCACATCGCGGATGTTCGGGAAACCAGCCGCTTGCGCGGCATATTTTCCGAATTCCGCCCGCAGGCCATCTTCCATGCGGCCGCGCACAAGCATGTGCCTCTGATGGAGATCCAACCCTGCGAGGCGGTGCTGAACAACGTCGGTGGAACAAAGAACGTTCTGGATGTGAGCGCCGAATTCCGAGTCGAGCGACTTGTCTTCATCTCGACGGATAAGGCCGTGAACCCCGCAAACGTCATGGGCGCCACCAAACGAATCGGCGAGATGCTCGTGCAGGCGCAGAGGAACGCGGGCGGGATGAGAGTTGCCTGCGTGCGATTCGGAAATGTTCTCGGAAGCCGCGGGAGCGTCGTGCCGCTGTTCCAGAAGCAGATCGCGGCGGGCGGGCCGGTAACGGTCACGCATCCCGACGTCGTTCGCTATTTCATGACCATCCCGGAAGCGGTGCAGTTGATCCTGTGCGCCGGCACCTTGGCCGGTCACGGAGAGACTTTCGTTCTCGATATGGGGAATCCCCGGAATATTCTGGAACTGGCGCGCGAAATGATTCTGCTCTCGGGCCTGGAGCCAGAGAAGGACATCCACATCGCGATCACCGGCTTGCGGCCCGGGGAAAAACTCACCGAGGAGCTGGTGGCGCAGGCGGAAACACTCTCGCCAACATCCATGGAGAAACTGTCCGTGATCGAGCCGCAGGCAGTCAATCACGCTTCGCTGATGGCCGACGTCGCCCGGCTATTGCACAGCGCGGGGAACAACGACCGGACGCACGTCCTGGAACTGCTGGAGACCATGGGACTGGGCTACAGCACGCTCCTCGCGCCAAAGGCGCAGGCCGCTGGGGTTGGTGGCCGTCATGTGGTGAGAGTGCTCTCGTTGAATCCCCGCCCCTTCACGACTCCCCAAGAATCCGCGCTGTAAAACCGCTGCGTGAAGCGAACCAGCCGCCGTCGCTACGAAGCCTGCCCACCCGCCTTGCCGAGCTCCGAATAGGATTTCAGGCCCGCGCAGCATCCAATCATGAGAACGGGTGTGCCGGTATCGTTCTGCGCATCACCGTCTGGCGTGCCGAGGAAGGATTCGCACGGCGCTGAAACCATCGGCGCCACGCTGGATCGAAACCCTGACGAGATCGGAAGACCTGGGGCTGCGTGAAACCGCCGTCCTCCCGTCCCACATTCCATTTTCAGCAACGCACTAGAAGAAGAACTTCACGCCCAATTGGAGAGTGCGTGGACGGTGCGCATCAATCGGCCGGAGGAAGGAGCTTCCGCCCTCACACGCCTGATAGTTGGGCACGCCCGCCGCAGCGCTCACGCCGTTGTAGCAAGTAATGACGTTGTTTCCGGCGTTCCCGGGATTCGACGGATCGTAGATGCGGAACTGCGTATGGTTGAACGTATTGAAGGTTTCCAGGCGGAACTCCAGGGAACGCCCCTCCCCAACGACCATCTTCCTCGTGATGGACAGGTCAAAATTGAGGCGGCTCGGATTGTTCAGGAAGTTGCGGCCTGCGTTGCCATATGTCAGCCCCTGCGGCGCCACAAATCGGCCGACATTCCCAAGGATGGGACCGATGGCGGAGCCTGTGCTGGCACATGAGATGACGGTGCATGCCGAGGGAGTGCCCTTGGGCGCCAGGTCCGGGTAGGAACCGGGGCCGAGAACGGCAGCGACGCCGGCGTTGTCCAGCGACGAGATGCCGGAGGAACTTCCTCCGTTGATCACACTGAACGGTGTGCCGGTGGAAAAGACGGTGATGCCGGCGACTTCCCAGTTGGAAAAGATCGCTTTGACGAGGTTCGAGGGACCATTGTCGCTGCCCGGTTGCCAGTTGTCACTATGGAAGTTGAAAAAGTCCTTGCCCCAATGTCCGATGCGCATCAGCGGCGGCGTCCAGACGTAGCTGATGTTCAACAAATGGCGCTGGTCGAAGTCGGAACTGGCCTTGTTCTGCGCCAAGTTGTAGGCGTTGATGAAAGTGGCGCTGGTGCGATCGGACGAATCATCAATCGAGTGGCTGTAGGTGTACGAAATGCCGAGGACCAAGGGCCCCTTCGTGCGGCGCAAGGAAAGTTGCAGCGCGTTATAGTGGGAATCGGCGATGTTCTGTAGCGAGAATATCTGGCCCATGCCCGGAGCGATGACGTAACCGGGCTGGCGAAGCGCATTGGGCATGGGAATCTGGCTGGCGAGTCCCGCGCAGGCCGCGAGGAGATTGATATAACCGGGCTGGCTGGCGCCGATGCTATTGCCATTTACGGTAAACACTCCCGCACCATATCCAGAGCAGATATCGGTGGTGAGCGGCTGGCCCGGCAGAAAAGGATTCTCCGCCGCGCTCACCGGAAGCAACTGATTCACCTGAAGCTCCGCAGTCAGGTGTGTGCCTTTGCTGCCGACGTACGCAATAGTTCCCAGAAGATTCCGAGGAAGCTGGCGCTGAACGCTCAAACTCCACTGCTGGGCGTAGGGCCACACGGCGCGGGTCGGAATCGAAGTGACATTGATCGGGAACGTCCCGCCAAAGGCCGGGCAGCTGGAACCAGCGTTTCCGATGCAGCCCCAGCCGAGCGGGTAGTATTGCGTCATGTCCAGAACACCACTGGACGAGATCGCTCCCGCACTGCCCTCGAGCGAGCCGGTATTGGCTTCGTTCCCGGTGCCGTGCTCGAAGAAGACGCCGTAACCCGCGCGCACGGAAGTTTTCCCGTTCCCGAAGGGATCCCACGCGAAGCCCAGGCGCGGAGCAGGATTGACGAGATGGTTGGTCATGCACCCAGGCGGAACGGGTTTGCCATTCGCGTATTTGCTGACGCCGCATTGCACGATGCCGTTCACGATGTGGGGATCGACGTTATTGAGATCGAGGGGCACGGTCGTGCCCGTGCCGGCATATTGCAAATAGCCCCAGCGGCTATTGATAACAACCTCGGAGGATAGGGTGGTGCTGAATTCAGACGGCACCCAGTTATAGGAGTGGTTGTATTTCTCCTTGTACAACCCGAAAAAGCTGACGCGTACACCGAGGTTCAGGGTCAGGTGAGGCGTGACCTTCCAATTGTCCTGAAAATAAGGTTCGGCGATGCGGTAGCTATTGTGGAAGACGCTTTGCGCGCTGTCCTGCTGGTAACTGAAGATATGCGGCGTCAGGAAATCGGCGAAGACGTTTCCGGTGCTGTCAGTGTTGTTGACGTTGGTGAACGTCGCAAGCCCCTGGAGGTCGCCGATATTCGCTCCGACGGGCGGATTGACTTCGTTGCGTTGCGCCAGAATGAAAAGGACTCCAAACTCCAGGGTGTGATTCCCGAGCGCCATCGTGGCGTCGTCGCGCGGGCTGTAGGTTGGGTTGGAGTGATGCCAGGGCATGTAACTGGAATCCACGGCGAAGCCTTGACCGCCGTAGGCGGCATTCGTGCCACTGATGATGATTCCGGGAATCTTGTCGCCGAAACCGTTGTTAAAGATGTAGCCGAGGCCGCAGGTGGGGCTGCTCGGGTTCAGGCAGGGAGGGTTGTTGATTACGGGAACCGCCGATCGGTCCAGGGTCGTGACGCCGGGCCCGGCAACGTTGGTCAGGCGGATGTGATCGGTCGTGTACGCGATGGCCACGTCATTCACGAGGCGGTTCTTGATCGTGGCGGTGTAATGAGCCACCACGCTTGTGCCCGGGCCAACGAACTCGTTTTGCACCGTGGGGAAACTGTTGTGAACGAACCCCCACTGCGGAGCGGGCACGACCGTGCTCCAGGAGTCGTGGATGTAACGGAAGTAGACCTTCTGGGTCGGAGAAATGTTGTGATCGAGGCGGGCGAGATTTTCCCACCACGTGGTGAGCGGAGACACGGAGGCCGAGTAACAAGCAACGGAGCCCGGATTGCAACCGCTGACGGCATTAGGCATAGGTATCAGGTTGGTGTTCAGAATCGCCGCTGACCGCGCGTCGATCAGCACCAGATTGTCCTGCCGAAGAGGCGTGAAGGAATTGGGCGGCGCTCCCCCGGCTGTCTGCGCAGGACGTCCCGGGCAATCCGCGAAATACGGTGCCACCGGGGAACCGGGAGCGGTTCGGGAAAAATACGCGAGGCTGCCATCGGCCTTGGGCGCGGGACAAAGATCGCTGAAATCTCCGAACAGCGTCCCCGTCGGCGCTGCCAGGCAATCCGGATTGGGATTCACGGCATTGTGGCAATCGCGCTCGGCGGCGCTGGGAACGGCTTGGTGGAAATTCACCGGCTCCCGGTCGTGCCTGTACTCGGTCGAGTAGAAGAAAAAGGTCTTGTCCTTCTTCTCATTGTAGACGCCGGGGATGAAGAGAGGTCCGCCGATGGTGGCTCCGGGCTCATACTTTTGGTAGAGGGGGGCTTCGGAGGTCTGGTCAAAATAGTTACGGGCATTCAAATGGTTGTTGCGCAGGAACAAATAGCCGTCGCCATGAAACGAAGAGCCGCCTGACTTGGTGCTGGCCAGGGTTGTGCCCGAAGCGCTGCGGCCGTACATCGCGCCATAGTTCGATGTGAGAACCTGTAGCTCGCTGATGGCGTCCAAGCTGGGATAGACGATCAAAGTGCTGCTGCTGCCGTTGATGCTGGCATTCAGGATGTCGCCGCCATCCACATCGTAGCTGTTGTATTCGACGCGGCCTCCGTTGACGCTGTAATTCACGCTGCCGCTGACGCCGACGTGCGCTTCATCCTGACCGGTTTGATTGCTCACGCCGGGCGCCAGGGCGATGAGCTGCGTAAAGTTCCGGCCGTTCAAGGCGTAGGTAGTGACTTCCTGGCTGGTGATGGTGCCGGCGAGTTGCGCGTTTTCCGTTTCCACCTGGGTCGTGGTCTCGCCCTGCACCTCGACTTTCGTGGCCACTGCAGCGGGAACCATCGTGATATCAAAACGCATGAGTTCCCCCGCCCCGAGAGCAAGACCTTCCTTAACGAAATCGGCAAACCCCGGTAATGTGGCTTTCACACGGTAGGAGCCGGGGGCGAGGCCCTCGATGCGGTACTCACCTTTTTCATCGGAGGTGGCGCTGTGGCTCGTTCTCGCTCCGTCGGTAAGAGTCACAGTTGCGCCGAGAATGACCGCGCCGGAAGTATCCTGAACGGTCCCGCTGACCGTCGTCTGGCCGGACTGCGCCGCAGCGGTCTTATTTTGCGCTTTGGCCGGAAGGATCAATCCAGCGCAAACACCAAGCATGGCAACAAACAACACAATTCTCCGTCTCACTCGAATTACCCCTTGAAGGAATAGACGTCCTCTGCCCGGTGTCATCCTTGCAGCTACACTGTTACGTCGAGATGACTCGTGAATGGAATTACTATCAATAATAGTGCCGCGAGTGAAGGCGGCGCGGAATGCGGCCGCGCCCTGAGGCCAATCACGTCCTCATGCGCGGGCGCTGCGAGGATCAGTGCCCACAACGAAATCAAAAGGACTATGTTTCTCGAAAAGGAATTCGCGCCGCA
The DNA here is from genome assembly GCA_020072765.1 of Terriglobia bacterium. Taxonomy (GTDB): domain Bacteria; phylum Acidobacteriota; class Terriglobia; order Acidiferrales; family UBA7541; genus Palsa-295. The sequence continues at coordinate 23,185 of JAIQGD010000012.1, read as the reverse complement.
CCCTCCTCACGCGCTTCTTGCTCATCGCGCCGAGAATGATGTCTACAAACGACAACGCGCGGTTCATTCACGCGTCACAAAGGGAAGTTAAAATGGATGGAAGCGCCGAGTTTCATCCTAGTTTTTCGCCTGCTTCACCACCTCTTAATACAACTCGCAGATAGTGCCCGCCAGCCGAGGGAGTTGCGATCGAGTTCACTCTGATTCGATAGAAGCGGTCCTCGACGCTGGCTGTGTCTGTGCGGGTCCGAGCCTTCACTTCGTCCGGCTATCCGGGGCGGCGTGCGGAAGCCGGGCACGGAGAACGCGGTCCATGATCGATTCACGATAGAGCGTTGAGGATGCACCTCACCCGGACATTCGTCGAGTGGCAGATATTTGTCCGTTAACCCTGGCACACACTCTCTAAGAGGAGAAAACGAAATGAATCTCAAGAAGCTTTGTACGACGGCCCTGGCGAGCGCAGCAATGCTGCTCTGCGCCTCGGTCAGCCACGCGCAGGCACCACAGATCGTGGCCGTCGGCTCGTCCGGCGTCTTTAGTAACATTACGATCGCGATGCTTGCCGGCGATCCGATCACCGGAACCAGCACGACCTGCGGAACGAAGTTGTGGACCGCCGGAGCAGCGATTGCCCAAGGCATTGATGCACGGAACGGCTCAATTCCGGCCGAAGGCGGCACCATTGCCGTCGTTTGGGATAACGATACGACTCCGACCACCGTCTGCGCGTATCTTTCGGTGGATTCGGTTGTCGGCCAGCGTTTGTTCTTCGGCCAGGCCGCTACCGGCGATGCAACCCTGAACCTGACTTCGGCGGCACTCACGACTGCCGGCGCCAACAAAGTGGCTTTCGTGACGGATACGGCCACGACCGGTCTTCCCTCGGCCGTCTACAGCCTCCTCAACGGGCAGCACTTCAACATCGCCTTCACGGACATCCGTCCCGAGGACGGCCAGATGGCATACGGCCGCGCCGCTTGCAACCGCAGCTCGGTCACCGACGAAACCTGCTTCGGATACGGCCCGCTCGGCGGAATCGGCACGTCCATTCTGAGCTCCTACTCGCAGACCTCTTCTCAAGTCGTCGCGTTTTCCATCTCGGGCACGGACCCCTTCACGGGCCTCCCGATTCCCGGGTACAAGACGATCAATGTTGGCGCGGACCCGATCGTGATCTTCTACAACAAGACGGATACCGCCGCCGGTGGACTCGGCGCGCTTTTGCCGACCAACATCAATCACACGACTGTCACTTCCCTCTGGTCCGGCCTGATTGGTGTCAATGACCAACTGGTTGGCTACCAAACGGGCTCACCGAAGGCTCTTCACGTTGTGGCGCGCGAACCGATGTCCGGCACCTACAATACCTTTGAATGGCAGATGGTTCACACCCGTGACAGCCACGGCGGCGACTATGGCCAAGAGTACAACTTCGGTCCGACGCCCGCTCAGTGCTTCACGCCGCCGTCCACGGCGACGTACGTCCCTCCGACCGTCTCCTGCGCCAACCCCATGAACGTGACGGGATCGGGCGGCGCCACCTACGGCGGCTTCCGTACCCGTGCCATTGGCACTGGTGAGGAAGTGAACGCCGTCAACTCCGCCAATAACCCCAACAGCCTCGGTTACGCCTTCTGGGGGCTCGGAACCTTTGGCGGCAAGAGCAACATCAAGTACATGACGCTGGACGGAGTGGACCCGATCTATCCCAGCTACTCCACCAACGGCGGCAGCTTCCCGAACTGCACGGGCGCGATCAATCTCGGAACATTCTCGTGCACGGGTCCTCTGCCGACGTTTGACAACGTCAAGAACGGCAACTATCGCAACTGGTCCATGATTCGGGCGGCCGTCTACAACAGCTACACGCCACCGACGAGCGGCCCAAGCGTGACCACGCTGATCCAGGCAACCCAGGATCAGTCCCACGTCAACATCCCGGACTTCGTTCCGGCCATTTACTGCGCTAACGCAGCCTGCACCAGCACAGTGGATGGAATGCCCGCGTTCCGCTCACACTACCCGGTTTCCGGGAAGTCGGCGAACAACGGCACCGCGTCTGGATTCTGCGCTTCTGACCAGACCGCCCCCAATTGCGTTGAAGAGGGTGGCGATGTGGCCGGCGTGGCGTTCCTCGACATTCAGGACCAAGACTACTTCAACCTGACTGGGAACGAGTTCCTGACCTGGATTCAGTAAGAACAAACGTAGCAGATTTAGATCCGAGAAGGGCGGGCGGCTCTTGTGGGCCGCCCGCCTTATTTTTTGGAATCCGAGAGTGTGTCGGCCGGAAGTCGCTGGGCAATTCCACACGCAGGTGCCGCGTTACAGTTTCTTCATCCTCGATTCACACGCATTGCTTTTTCCTTCTTTATAGTTCCGCGCGGTTCCGCCACGCAAACTGAGAGGCCAAAAACGATGCGTTCCTTTCCGAGAAGACGAGCTTGGGTGGGTTTCATCCTCATTGGGCTTTTTTCATTCGGCACGCCGAGAGCGTTCGCCCGGCAGGAAGCTCCCTCGAATCCGGCCAATCATCAAGGGGAGAAGCCAAGGGACAATTCTTCTGAAAAGAAGCCTGCTGCGGAGGATGCGAAATCCTACCACGAGGATTTTTCCGTGCTTCCCGTCGAAAAGAGTTCCCTGAAGCTGGAACTTGCCGTTCTCGGTGAAGTGGACGACAAGCCTGGGCTACCCTATATCCGCGAGCGGTGGCACCTGGAATGGCGGCCCGGCGATCCCATTGACGTCTACATTCTGAAGCCCCGCGGAGTCGAAAAACCGCCCGTGGTCCTCTATCTCTACAGCTACCCGCAGGACACCGATCGCTTCAAGACAGACAGCTGGGGCGGCTACGTGACTGGAAATGGCTTTGCGGCGGTCGGCTTCGTTTCCGCCCTCACCGGCCATCGCTGGGAACACCATGCCATGAATGCTACGTTCTTCACGAACTTGCAGGAGTCTTTGGGCGCCACCGTCCACGACGTGCAGATGATTCTGAATTATCTTTCCACGCGCAAGGATCTCGACATGACTCGCGTGGGAATGTTCGGGCAGGGCTCGGGCGGCGCAATTGCCATTCTCACTTCGGCCACCGATGCGCGCATCAAGGCGGTGGATGTGCTCACGCCCTGGGGAGACTGGCCCACGTTTGTCGGCACCTCCACCTTCATTCCTTCGGAGGACCGCCTGAAAATCAATACGCCGGACTCCCTTGCAAAGATTGCGCCCCTCGATCCCATCCAATGGCTTCCCAAGGTGAAGGCGCGCAGCCTCAGAATCCAGGACGTTCGAAAAGATGGCCACATGCCCGACGCCGCCCAGGAGCATCTCGAAGCCGCCGCTCCGGACACCGCCGAGATCAATCAGTATGGCGACAGCGCCGCTCTCTTTCCTGCCGCCGCCAACGGCCGCCTCCTGGAGTGGATCAAGGCTCAATTGCAGCCCGGCGCAAAGCCGCCTGCGGCGATCGAGAAATCTCAGCGCATCCACTACTTCCCGCCCAAGATGCCAGCAGGCTCCCCGATTGGCGAGCACCAGTGAGCTCCGGGCGTGGACATGATGCGTTCTGAGTGAAGGCGCACACTTACCGGATTGCGCTCTTCCAGCGCATGGTGCAGAAACTGATCACGGCTGGCATTATTCAGGAATGTGGAAGCGCGCTGGATATCGGATGCACCGCCGGGTTCTATTCCAAGATCATATCTGATTTTGGTTTCCGGGATGTGTTCGGGATCGACATCCGCGTCAAGTACGTGGCGAAAGAAAATCATGAGTTCGGTTCGGACCTGCCCGGCAAACGGATCACGTTCGAGGAGATGACCGCCGCTGATCTGGTGGCGGCCAGGGTCTCGCGGCGGCGGAGCAATTGTTTACCCAGATCGATCATGGGCTGCTCGACGGTGATATGCAAGACCCAGGCGGCAATGGTTACGGCGCACGTGACGAGGTAAGCAGGCGTGGCAAGCCATCCGTTGGGACGAATGAATTTCTCCACGATGTTCAAGCAGAGGATGTGGATCAGATACATGCCGTAGGATATTTTGCCGACGAAAACAAGAGGCTTCTGAGAGAGCCAGAGGTTCATCCAACCCTGCGTGGTGACCAGCGCGCCTAGAAGCAACATGACAAGAAACCCGTATGCCGGGTGAATATATAGCGGATAGCGCGCCGGGATATTCGAGAGTTGCACAAAAACCAGACTGGCAGAACAAGGTAGAACATCGCACCGGCAAAGCGCTGCATGAATGCGAATCCCGCCGGCTCCTCAAGCAACAAGGCCAACATCGCGCCCAATAGGATCAGTGCGTAGGACTGAACGCGATAAGCGCCTAGCCAAGGCGCCCAATAAATGTAAAAAATGAAAACCAGGATGAGGAGGGCCGTGAGGGTGCGGCGCGGCCAACTCCTGGCACGCAGGAAAAGAAAGGCCAAGGCCAGCCAGAAGAAATAGAATTTCTCCTCGATGCCCAATGACCAGGCCTGATAGAACGGTAACAATCCGCCGTGGGGTCCCATATGGGTGGCGACTTCCGGAAAGTAGAAGATGAAAAATGGCAACGCAGGAGCGAATCCGGGAATCTTGTCTGGCGCGATTTTCACGCCGAGTATCAGAAAAACATAGACGCCCAAGACCAGATAGTAGAGCGGGAAAATGCGGAAGACGCGGCGGGTGTAAAAGGCGCGCATGTCCATCTTTCCCCGCTGCTGTTCTTCACGCAGCCCGAGCATCGTGATCAGGTAACCGCTTAAGACAAAGAAGACCGTGACACCGAATCCGCCGTTCAGCCAGTGCCAGACGCCGTCGGCCATGTGGACGGTGATGACCATAAAAATGGGGATGGCACGCAGGCCATCAAGTTCGGGCAAGTATTTGCGCGCTTTATAGCCAGGAAACGACAGGGGCACCCCGGGTGACAGGATGGCGGCAAGAGAAGAACGCGACGGAGAAAGTTGAGCCAATCTAAGCTCCAAGCGCAGGGCTATTAGGTTGGACGATGGTATTCGCCTTTCATTACAAATCGATTACACCTACGAGAAAATAGCGGGCGGCCGAGAGGACCTTCCCTTTACGGTGGAAGCGCCACTGGGAACAGGGATCCTTCCCAGCTACAACTTACTGCGGGTCGAAGAAGGCTACTCCCGAGTACAGTCCCGACTGCACCCCGATCAGCACGAACTGGTTGGGAGCGATCATGTAGAACGAGGCTTTCACGGTCGTGCCCGAGGTGAAATCGCCGAAGAAGCTGGCAGGGAGCGTTACAACGCCGTGTCCCAGAGAAGAGTTGAGTATCTGGAACGTGCCGGAAAATTGAAAGTCCGTCGCGGCATTGTCCTGAGACGGAAGAGAATTCAGGTCGCCTGCGGCGACGTAGGTTCCCGCCGAACTGTTAAGAGTCACGCCGAGATCGAAGTTCGGAACGGTTGGAGCCGCGGAGCCGCCGAACCCCGCAACCGTGTTGCTGGAAAGGCTCTGCGCGGTGAACGAAGAGCCGATTCGAGGAACAAAGGTGCCGGACCATGCGTTGTTAGTCATGGTTTGGTCCACCGGCGTGCCCGGCGGAGTCGAGATGTCCGTATCAATAAAGAAGCCCGCGGCCTGATCGTACAGATACATAACCGCGGAATCGACAAAACCAGAGTTAAATCCCCCTGGGGAAGAAAGCACGGCGCGTCCGGTGGCCGGATCGAACGAAGCGATCGAACCAGATGCCAGATGTGAAGTCAGAATGGTCCCGATATCGTTGGAATCAAAAGTCAAACTGAAAGCATTCCCGCTGGAAGTGCTGAGCACGCCGATGATGACGGCCGGGCCGACGGTGCTGGTGCCCGTAGGCTCGTCCATACCGGTGAGTTGCAGAACGCTGGTCGCATTCACACTGTCGGCAGTGAGTGTCTTCTGGGCGATGGCCTTGCCGGTCTGAACCGTGCCCGTTTGCAATCCCCGGTCAATTTGGATCAGAAGGAAATGAGCCGAGTCCACAATGTAATAGGCGTACTGCGAGGGAATGCCGTTGACCAGAATGTCGAACGTGCCGCGGCCGTTTGCATCCGGCGCGGCCACCGAAGCCGGAGAAATAGGCGCGGCGGCGTAGATTGGAGAGGCGGCTCCCGCCTCGCTCTGATCGATTGTCCCGCCGGTAATTCCGGAAGAGCCCAGCACAAGCTGTCCAACCGAGACCACGCGTCCACCCACGGGCGCGTCGGAATCCAACCCGAAGGCGAAATTCCCGGAGGGTTTCGATCCTAACGCGGAGGAATCCTGGAGTTGAATCGTTCCCGCATTCAAGAAACCACTTCCGTCAATCTCAATCATCCGGCCGCGCTGGCCGTCGGCGGAGAGGAAGAAGCGGAATTTCAGATCGATGTTGGTGCCAGGGAAGGTAAAGCTGGAGATTTCAAGCACCACCTTGGTAGTGCCGTTGAAGGAGTTGTCAACCGTGTATGTCCCTGTGGTGGGAGCGGGAATATTCAGGATGCCGCCATCGTTGTTGTAATCAATTTCACCGTCGGTGATGTTGCCGTTGCCGTCGGAATTGACGGAGCCAGCCACCACGGTGGGGGCGCCGGTCAAATCGTATCCGCGAAGGACAAAAGCGAAATGGCCCTTAAATAAGGAAAGAGGATTGCGGACGGTAAAGTTACAACTGTCGCTGGCGGAGCTGTTTGTGACGGAGGTTGCGGTAATGGTGGGGGAGGCATTGGCGCCAGCAGGCGTTGTGCTGGAAGGAGTGTAACGAGCCGAAAAACTGGGGGCCGCGGCGGGCTGGAGCGTGCCGCAAGCAGGCGAGCAGGTCGCCCCGTTCGCAGTCAGCGCCCAGGTAACACCCGCGCCGGCGGCGTCATGCAGAACGGAGGCATTCACAACAACGGCCGGACCGCTCGCCACGGTGGAATCGAACTTATTGGTGATGCTGACGGCGATGGGCGGAATAATCGTGAAGATAAAGGAGTATAACTGCTGATGGTTGGCGACGGAAATGGCGGACAGGTTCACTTGCTGGTTTTGCGGAGCAACGGACGGCGGCGTGTAGATGGCGCCGAAGCTGGGTGAGTCCGTAGAAACCAGCGTGCCGCAGTCTGGCGAGCAGTTGGTATTCGCCTGCGTGAGGGACCAGATCACGCCCCGGCCCTGCGGATCATTGGTGACGGTCGCATGCAAGGTGTACGGTGCGGCTCCGACTTGTATGGCATCACTGGGAAACGGATTGGTGATGACGACTTGGATTGGCGGGTCGGCAGGCACACCGCTGCATCCAGCCAGCAAGGGCAGAAAGGCGCAAAGGGTCACAAGCAAACGCCGCATAAGTCTAGCTAAATCCTTGACGGGGTGGTGGCCGCATCCAAAAGCGAGGGCATGCTATGCGAGCCATGTAAACGCCGTGCGACTGACATGAAAATGTTTCGAGACGATTGACGAATCGTTCCCGGGACAGAGGGACATGCGACATTGCGGGCAGCGTTCGCCGATCCGTATCCGTCGGGTGCGGCGATGCCGGCTACTTCGCACACCGGGGATTCTTAAACTCCCTGTAGAGACGGACGAGTTTCTCAGCCTCCGAGTCCCAATTGAATTGCTCCAGAACGGCCGCCTGACCGCGTCGCCCCATTTCTTCCGCCTCCTTGGGATGGGACAGGATGTATTCGATCGCCCGGGCAATTTCCTTGGGATTCATGGGGTCCACAAAGATCCCGCAACCAGCTTCACCAATAATTCGCCGCCACAAGGGAAAGTCCGACGAAATGACAGGGAGACCCGCTCCCATATATTCAAAGAGTTTTAGGGGCATCGCGTGAACGTGGTTTGGTTCGGGACGCAGAATCATCAAGCCCGCCCGAACACTTTTGAGAATGCTGTACGTCGTCGCGAGGTCTACAAAGCCGTGATGACGTACTCTTGCCCAGCCGGGATGCTTGCGCAGTTCCTCGGAATTCGCCTCGGATGGAACTTCAGGCCCTGCCAGTTCGAGCGTCGCTTCGAGAGATTTCGGCAGCAGCGCCATGGCGCACACCATCTCCGAGATGGAGCGCTTCACGGTGATCCCGCCGACATATGCGACCGATTGCCGGCGCCTTTCCCATGGCATCCCACCGCCATTGCTTACCAGTTCACACGCGTCTGGGTAGTTGTAAACAACTACGGTACGCTGATTGCTCTTCTTCAAACGGTCGGCGATGGTCGGCGTGACAACGACGAGTGCAGAAAAGTGTCTGCAAGCCGCTCGTTCGATCCGGTCGATCAGCCAGGAAAGCATCGGGCGGCTCCATGCGAACAGATAGTCCTTGGACAAGACATCCTTGGGCATATCCTCATGGATGTCGTAAATGACGTGCTTTCCCCGCGCGCGGAGAAGAAGCCCGACAGGGATTAGCTCCGGGTCGTGGAAGTGGTACACGTCGGCATCCTGCCGCCGGGCTTCCTCGTAGACACGCCATGAGGTTCGGGTCATGCGTGCGGATCGCGCGTCGTCACGCTGGATTGGCCTGATCCGAACACCGTCCACGATGGAATCCTGCTCGTGTGGTCCAATAACCGTGACTTCAAATCCAGCTCGGGCGAGAGAACGGCACTCCTTGTGGAAGATGCGTGGATCGGCCGCATCATGAACCGAGGTCATATGCACAACTTTGAGTTGAGGCATCGGAGTAATGGGTCCCTGGGACAGGCTGGCCTTCCTTCGGTTGCTGTAGCTGCCGATTGCTTGCGGTTTGCTTCGCAACGATTCGGTCGGCGCCACACCCCTGCTCGCCTGGGCCGCCCCGTTCAATCGGGACAGAGTGGCGCCGTATTCATACTTCACGATGCAATAATGTCTTCCCAGCGGCGGTGAAGTTCGTTGCGCACGACGTCCCTTGCATACGTAGTCCGAATGCTCTGCATGCCCGCGTGGTTCAAGGGAAGATTCCCGGCGGCGTTCAGTTCACGCAGATGCTCTAGTTGGCGCTTCGCTTCCCCTGCGCCGCTCACCTGCGTGGCGCCGGGAATCGGGTAGGTATAGAGAACGTGGCGACCGTGCGCGAGCGCCTCAAGCACCATGAAGGAAACACCGGCATCATGCCGCACCGGACGCCAGAGAACCGTGGCTTGCTCGTAGAACGGCGTCAGGTCACTCGTAAAGTAGTGCATGCATATGTTCGCCGGCCCCTGAAGGGTTTGCCCCGGATGCAAACCCACGAGTTGGAAATCCACGGACGGAAGTGACTGAGCCACGTCCACGATCCGGTCCCAGCCGTATAACTCGCCGCGATCCGCTCTGGGCATGAATACGAGGACGGAGAATTTTCTGGGGAGCGGTTTGGGAGAAGCAACAGGCTCGACGAAAGATGCTTGCACAAACTCACAGCGCAACCCCAGCGAGCGCACCTCTTCCGCCAAGGAAGGAGACGCAGCCCAATGGATTCGACTGGCCACCCAGGGGTCCATCTTGCCCAGGGCCAGCAGCTTCTTCGCGTGCAGGACGTCGCTCCCGCACCAGAACAGCACAACTTTTCTGACCCCCAGGCATCGCGCCGCCCACAGAAATTTGCCCATGTTGATTCGCCCGGCCCAGCTGTAGGCCAAATCACATCCGGGCAAATCTCGGATCAGCCCCAAGACGTGCCCTGGCGTGCGCTGCGAACGGTCGCGAACATCCCATTGCTCATTATTGAGCAGTGCCGGCAACTTCGCGCAAAAGAACGTCAGCCCGCCCGCCACGACGCGATACGGCTTCCCTCGACGTTTACCAGCGGCCCCGACTCGCACATCACAACTAAATGTCTGCTGCACTAGAGCGCACATTGATCCATTCCCTGTTTGTGGTCAGGAAGCAACGAACCCAATGCCCCCAGTCTTCCAGCGTTGGGCAGGATGGCCAAAACATGCCGACGCACATGCTCGCTGGGCGCGCCGTCATTTCATCCTCATGTTCCTGCTGGATTCAGGCGGCAAGCCATCTGGATGCAACGAACCGTACGTCGTGCAGCGCTTCGCTAGAACCGCGCGTACGGCTCCGCCATTCTGCCTTACAGCGGCAGCCTGTTCAGTAACTTCCAGAAACGCCCGCGCCAAGGCAGTCGCATGCAAAGCCCTGGCCTGCGACGATTCCCGTCCACGGCTTTGCACTTCCCTGAAAATACCGTCAATCATGCGGAAGGCTGGGTGGAACATGATTAGTCAGCGCTGGTTATTGGAAGATGACAGGACTATGAAAACTGCAGCCTGCGCATGGCGGCCAGCACGCTGCACATTCCGCGCGTCGCGCTCGTCGCTACATCCGCCTCGGCATGAATTTGGAGCGTCCACCGACCTTCCGCAGACAATGTGAAGAAATTGTCACGGCCTGTTTATATTCCAGAATTGCCTCTGGCCTATCGTGCTCGGATTCGAGAGCCATGAGCTTGCGAAGCCGTGCCTGGCAAATACCGTCAGGGAGTTGGCTTCGCGGTCCAGCAGCTGCTTTTCAAGAGAGACGGTACTCACATAACCATGCAGAAGATCTCAAGTCGATCATCTCTCGTCGAGGCCTTTGAGCTGGCCGCTCTGATCCGGGAAGTCGAGGAACGTCTTCTTCGGCTGTTCGCGGACGGCAAACTATTCGGCACGGTGCACACCTGCGTTGGGCAGGAGTTGGTGGGCATTGGCATCGCTCGCGGACTTCGCTCCGGCGACGTCATGTTCAGCAACCATCGTTGCCATGGCCACTTTCTGGCCCGCACAGGCAATGTGAAGGGTCTCGTCGCGGAAATCATGGGCAAGTCCAGCGGCGTCTGCGGTGGGCGTGGTGGAAGCCAGCATCTCTGCGATGTGAAGACCGGTTTTTTCAGCAATGGCGTTCAAGGCGGCATTGCCCCGATCGGCGCGGGGCTGGCCATGTCCCTGCAAATGCGGGGGCTCGACAACATTGCGGTTGTTTTCCTCGGCGACGGCACACTTGGCGAAGGCGCCGTCTACGAGACACTCAATTGTGCCAGCAAGTGGGAACTGCCTCTTCTCTTTGTCCTGGAAAATAATTTCTACGCGCAAAGCACGCCGCAAAGCCAGACTCTGGCCGGCAGCATCCGCGCCCGCGCGGAATCCTTCGATATCCCCTATTTTTACGGTTCCACTTGGGAGCCGGAGCGTTTGCTCGAAATTGCGGCCGCAAGCGTTGCACACGTGCGCCAGAAGCGGCAGCCAGGTTTCTTGCAGGTGGATACATACCGGTTGATGCCGCATTCAAAGGGAGATGACGACCGCGACCGGGAAGAAATTACTTTGCACTGGGCTCGCGATCCGCTACGACTGTTTTTTGAAGAACATCCAGACGCGGATCCTGCGGTACTGGTCCGCGCAAGAGAGCAGGTGGATGCGGCGGTTGTGGCAGCCGAAGAAGCTCCGTACGCGCGGCAAGCCGATGACGACGAAGATCTGCCAGAAGTCGGCAAGCCGTCGTGGACACCGGCGGCGCAAGCCGAAGCCGGAACGATGGTTGTCGCCAGTATTCGGGACTCCTTGCGGCGCAACATGCAGCACAATTCGCGCATCGTTCTAATCGGAGAAGATATTGAATCGCCCTACGGGGGAGCCTTCAAGGTAACGAAGGGGCTGAGTGACGAATTCCCCGGCCGCGTGCGGAACACGCCTATCAGCGAAGCCGCCATCGTCGGCATAGGCAACGGCTTGGCGATGGGAGATTGTCTTCCCGTGTGCGAGATCATGTTTGGCGACTTTTTGACTCTCGCAGCCGATCAACTGATCAACCACTCCTCGAAATTCCGGTACATGTACAACAACCAAATGCGCGTGCCGCTGATCGTGCGCACGCCCATGGGCGGACGGCGAGGCTATGGGCCCACGCATAGCCAGTCTCTCGAGAAACATTTTCTCGGATTGCCGCACACTCGCGTCCTGGCCCTGAACTCACGGATCGATCCCGGAACGCTGTACGACACACTGCTCACCAGCAGTGATCGCCCGACGCTAGTGATTGAAAACAAAGTTCTATATGCATCGCGCCTTGGCGCGGCCGTTCCCGAAGGATTCACTCTGGAAAAGACGGACGAAGCTTTTCCTTCTTGCCGCCTGCGTCCCGCGGAGCCGCCGCAAATCACGGTCTTCTGCTATGGTGGCGTGCTTTCGTATGTGGAGCAGGCGATTGCCCGCGCCTTCGACGAATTCGAACTCGTGGCGGAAGTAATCTGCCCGACCCAGCTGTATCCACTGAATCCCTGGCCGGTGATCGAATCCCTGGAGCGCACCCATCGCTTGCTGGTGGTGGAAGAAGGCCAGGCGTTCGCCGCACTTGGTTCCGAGTTAATCGCACAAATTATGGAGCTGGCGCCCGGCGTCCTGCGTGTCTCGAAGAGGCTCGCTCCGCCGCAACATCCCATTCCATCTTGCGGCCCCCTCGAGAATGAATTGCTTCCCAACGCCGGCTCCATTCTGTCTGCTCTGAAAGGCCTTCACGCTCATGTCTAAGGCTACGGCCGTTGAGCTTCCGCTCATCAACGTAAATGACGAATCCGTCAAGCTCGTGGCGTGGCTGGTGAAGGATGGCGACGAGGTCCGCGAGGGCCAGAATCTGGCTGAGATAGAGACTTCCAAGGCGCTTGTCGAACTCGCTGCGCCAGGCAGTGGCACGGTTCACTTGAGAGTCGCGGCGGGTGAGGACCTGGCTGTGGGAACGATCGTGGCGTACATCGGAGCGGAAGCGCCCGCTGTTGAGCCGAGGCCCCCGCTCGCCTTTGCAGCCGTGGCAACGAGCGACGCTCCGCGTTCGCCGGATGTTTCGCTGCCCGGAACGCGATTCAGCAAGAAAGCTCTGGCGCTCATCGAGTGCAACGGACTTGCCCCCGAAACCTTCGCGGGAATCGCCATGGTTCGGGAACAGCACGTTCAGGACTACCTTGCACGCGGGCCGGTTGGCAGTGCTTCCGCCGGGCCATTGCACTTTGCGCTGAAGGGCATTTCGCTCGAGGGGGTTTCTCTCCCCGGCCTTGCGGCCGAGACGAGCCGTGGCATGCTTGACCCGGCCTTTCTGGATTCCTTGCGCAAGGATCCGGAAGCCATCGCGGCACTATCGCCGGCGGACAAATGCAAAGTCTACCGAAAACATGGCGCCGAGATCGGCGAAGATGTTGTGATCGGCAAGCGAACCATCCTGATTGCCCCGCAGATTCAGCTTGGGGACGGCGTGCGCGTGGGTGAGAACAGTAGCGTTATCGTTCGCGAACGCGTAGCGATTTCCGCCCTTTCCAGCTTCCGCGAAGGGCTTGTTATCCGGGGTGGAACCGTCGTATTCGGCCAGAATACATTCGCGGGCAGCCGCATTCAAATCGGCGGCGGCGGGAACGCCGACCCTTGGGCCGTTTTCGTCGCCGGAGACAACGTGTATCTCGGCGACGACCTCTTCATCAACATCTGCCGGCCCGTGGTGATTGGCAAGGAAGTATTTCTGACCCAGCGCACCATTCTGGTGACGCACAACATCGGCCACTCCATCCTGGAAGGCCACGAAAACACCTTCGCCCCCATCGTTCTCGAAGACTTCGCCCAGGTTGGCATGAATGCCACGCTGTACGCCGGCTCGCGCGTTGGGGAGGGTTCGGTCTTGGCGTCGAATTCCTATCTAATTTCCGCCATTCCCAAGGGGAAGCTGGCGATTGGCGTTCCCGCGCATGTGGTTCGCGATGCAGCCCGCCCTGTCACCCGCCACAAACAGTTGCAGATCGCGGAGACGATGCTGCGGCAATTTCACGAGCTTCTCCAGTTGAAACACGTGCAGGTGGAGCCGGTCCAAACCAGCCCTCTTCTGAATTTCACGGCCGTGCACAACGGGAAGATGTATCAGTTGGGCTTTCTTGAATCCCTTCCCACTCACCTGCCTCCGTTGGAGAATGCGGATGAAACCGTACTCTGGACTTTCGATTCCGCCCCCGCATCGCTATCGGCAGGCATCACCGTGATGAACGTTCTGAAACAGACTCTTCACGGCCCGTCGGGACTTTTCGCGGATGCGGCTCGGGAGTTTCTGCGCAAGCGCGGCATCCGCCTGGAACCCGGGCCTTGGCGTTATCACGCAGGACTCATTTGACGAAGGCTCCCATGAAAACGAACCACAGCACACCGGCGATTCAGAGCGACCATTTTTCACTCGAACACTACGCGGAGGTGCTGGCAAAGGCCATCACTCTCGGCTACAAATTCCCCACCGTTTCGGAGATGAAGCACGGCGCTCACTCACAAGGGCGATTCCTGCTTCTGCGCCACGATATTGATGTCGCCCCGCGATACGCATTGCGGATGGCGCAGTTGGAGCACTCCCTGGGCGTGCGCTCTTCCTATTTCGTTCTTCTGCATTCCTTGTATTACAACCCCGCCGCACCGCCACATTGGGAGGCGCTCCGGCAAATCGTGTCCATGGGATTCGAGGTCGGGTTGCACTACGAGACGGACTTTTTCGAAGCGCACGGGATCGATCCGCTAGAAGGCGTTCTGAGCGATGTTGCCGCCCTTGAGAATATCCTGCACATCAAAATCGCGTCCGTCTCTCAGCACCGCCCCGCATCCAGCGCGTTTCTTCAAAAGCTCAATGAATACTACGTTGACGCCTACAATCACGACTTGATGCACAACGTCCGCTACATCTCCGATAGCGGCTTCAAATGGCGCAAGGAGACGCCGCTGGACATTTTGGGAACCGAAGAACGCATCCATGCCCTCCTGCATCCAGTGACCTGGACATTCGGAGAACTGGATATGGCCGGAACGTACCGGCGGGCGAGCGAGGAGATCACCGCGGAAATCAGCGCTTCCTTTGAGGATTTCATTTCCTCAACGAACGGCTACCTATCGAAACGCGAGCAGCTTGACGCCGCGCGCAAGCAACTGTATTCCGTGCCAGCCAGCAAGTGCGCGCCGTAGGCCAGCGCGAAAGCCTTCGTCTACCAGAGCATCGCCGGCCTTGCGGGAATCCCGAAGTTCCGCGCCCCTGCCAGCATATCCAGTATGGGTTCATACCAGTCATCGAAATCGGGGTCCAGCAAGGATGTGTTGTGCCACAGCAGGCTGAAGACTCCTCCCACCTGGGCCGTGCGCCGAATCAGCGCGCGGATGCGCTCCAGTCCTTCGCGGCGCCCTAACTTCATGTACCGGACCGGCGTTACATCCATGAGCACGAGAGGAACTTCGATCAGGTTCAGTTCGCGATTTTCCTCGAGGCTCCAGGGCCGGTACGGAATCGCCGTTCCCGCACGAAATCCGAAATGCTCGGCAAATCCCACCGACGAATCATAGGACAATCCACAGGCCTCCCAGTCGAGCCAGGTGTCCGGGGCCCAGCGCAAATAATGCTGGCGCCCCCCCGGTGACGTTACGGACAGACTTGTTCTCAATCGCTCGATTTCACGCGCAAGAGTCGCCCGGTCACGAAACGTACTGTAGGCAGGATGCACACCCATTTCGAAACCGCTTTGTTCCAGGGAGCGGATCACGGATTGCACCTTCGCGTTCGTCGGGTCGTAGCCGGTGTCCCAGGGACTTGCTTCGCTCGCCTTCCAATAAAAAGCGGAGTGCAGCCCCCTGTCGCTAGAGAGTGCTCCTAAGCGGCGGACCAAACTGAGTTCAATGGGTTCGATTCCGCTGAATAACGACGCGATATCGCGAACTGTGCCGGCAACGCTGCGACGTTTGAGCGCGTGACCCAGGCTGGCATTGAGCTGAAAAGGCATTCCGACCTGGTCAACGTCGTGCGTAAGCTTCACACGCAGAACGCGGGGTTGCAGACGCCACGACGGCACAATGGAAGAGAGAACCTGCTCGAAGGCGAGACCGTGTTCATCCAGAATCGGGCGTTCAAGAAACCCTTGCTGGAGGGCCACGCTTCCCGATGCCAGAAAACGGCCATGTTCATCGCAAGCGGCCGAACGTGTTTCTTCCATCCGGGAAAGCGTTAGAACAAACGAAGCGAGAAGGTCGGCACGGCAAACCACGCTCCCATCCTGCGCCATCAGATACAGCGGCGCGCGAGGATCGAAATCCTGCGGACAAAAGGGGAGAACCAGAGCCAGATCAGCCGAGCCATTGTCAGGGGGCCGCAACCAGGCAGCCCGTGCCGCGGAAAAGCCGCCATCCGGGTGCTGCTTGAGCGGCTTTTGCGGCAGATGCAGGAAATGAATCGCCTTGTTCGCCTCGGAACCCAGTGAGAGGGTTGTACGATCCGGCGAGACATCAACCCTCCATTGCAGAAACAACTCGCGTGCCACGCCGGCGCGCCTGGCCAGTTCTTTCACCGCGTACCGCCGCGCCTCGCCGGTAAGTTCGGGAATGCGTGACGCCGCATTCATCGCACCTCGCTCTTCCTCAACGGCAAGCGAACATTCCGGCGGCCCGGCGACTCCTGCATGGATTGCGGCATCACAGGGCGTTTTCCCGCACGGCGTTTCGCGCCAGGAAAAGAGTGATGCGCTTGGCCTGCGACAAAAACAGAATGGGATCCTTCGTCTTCACGGCTTTTACCATCTGACTGTACGCTGGGCATAGAGGTGACACGCGCTGCGTGACAATGCGGCGGGGAGCATGAAGCAGGGAATGCCGCAGTTCCGTCTCGCCTTTCGGAGCCTCGGCGGCAAATTCGTTCATCGCCGATCCCAGTTCCATCGAACAATGCGCATCGGCGCCGCCCAGAACAGGACGATTCACTTTTTGCGCCAGTTCGGCGGCGCGCGCGTTCTCGCTTTCCGAGCAGCGGCTGTTGTGAGACTCGATCAGGTCCACACCGGCCAGCAGATCCTCGTCGAGCTGATGCGCCCGGTAGGGATGCGGCAAGACGACGAGGCCGCCTTGATCGTGTATTTGCTGAATGATTGCCCTCGAATCATGCGAGCGAATCTCCTCTTTCAAGAAGAGCCCAATGATGTCGCCTTTGTCGCTCTGATACTCCGCGGCTGTCACCACCAGAGGCGGATCGCCTCCCGTCAGGGATTGCACATTCCGCGAGCCTTGAATCGTGTTGTGATCCGTGACGATGAGAACATCCACATGCAGTTCCCGCGCCCGGGCCAGGATTGCGGCGGGCGAAAGAATCGAATCAAACGAACATCGCGTGTGCAGGTGAAACAAACATCGAAATGGCATGTCCTAGCTCTTCCTCGAACGCAAGAAGCTGCCAACCAAGCCGCGCAATTCCGCCAGGTTTGGACCGCAGTCACGCAACCACACATTCGTTTTCACTTTCGGGTTCAGCAAATCGAATGCCACATCCAACAGCGACTGAGGACGAGTCCACAGATGAAACAGATCTCCGTGACCGGAAAGCGGCCATTGAAAACGCAAGTTGCGATCGTAAGCATCCGTGAAGGGAAGCGTGGCGCCCAGGGCCATCCGGCAAAGATCCCCTGGAAAATCCGCTCCCGCCGCCAGGGCGAGGTCGAGCGAGCCCCAGAACTTTGGATTCACCTCGATCAACTTATAATCGCCATCGCGGGAATCTCGCCGGAATTCCACCATCGCCACGCCGTGCCAATCCAAAGCATCGAGCATGCGCCTGCCGTATTCTTCGAGCTTCGCTTCGTGAACGCTTTCCGCGCAGCAACTGGCTCCGCCGTTCGCGGGGTACTCCCGCACGCGCCGGTGCATGAACACACGCTTGCAGACACCCTTTTGGTAGGTGGCGAAAAATCCACAGCCATAGCCGGGGATGAATTCCTGTAGGATTTGCGGCTCCCAAATCCCGGAACTCTGGCCTGCGAAACGTTCCGAGCAGATTGTCCGCAACTCGGCCATGGTTCGCGCATACGCGACCACTCCCTTGCGTGATTCCATCTTTGGTTTAACGACGATGGGAAAGGCCATCCCGGCGACCAGGCTTTCCAGTTCATCCATGCCGGAGAGGACGCTGGTCCGGGGGGCGGGCACGCCGACTTCCCTGGCCAGATCAGCCATCTCCGCTTTATTGGCGGCGCGCACCATTTTGGCCGTACTCGCCAGTTCCAGATTGACGTATGGAATGAACTGCTCCCGAGCTTGTGCCAGCGCCATCGTCATGGGAAAACCAACAGGCATCAGCAGGTCATAACGCTTTCCCTTTACCGCCCCGAGTGCCGCTTCAAGGACGGCCTCTGTGGTCGCTGCTTTCGACCAAACAATGTCACTGCGATAGCGGGAACGGCAGACCAGGGAGTCCCGGGAGGTGGCCACGACGCTGACTCGCACGCCCATCCGCCCGAGCTGCCGGATGATTCCAAGACTGTGCTTGTAGCTTTCGTCCGTCATCAAGACGGACGCTTCCGCGATATCGCGGCAGGCAGCGAGCGTTGTCGTGCCAACTGGCACTGACAGTGGGTACGGTGAAGTGTGAGCAGTCGCACTCATGGAAATAGTCGAACTCGTTCCGCTGGGCGGGCCGGCGATCCGCCGGCCTGCAATCTTTTCTTCGTCGCTCAACAAGATGACGTCGCGGGCCACTCAGGGATCGAAGCTGAATAGCGAATCATTCAGCCACCATAACGAGGGCTCCAGGAATTTATCTTCCTTCTTGTGAACCATCATGATGCGCGTCCGGCGCGCGCACAGCATTCCGGCACGCCTCATCTGCCGGACCAACTCCTCCGCGTGCGGCTCGCCGTCATAAACGGCCCAACGCACGCCCATCGCGCCATCGGCGCGCGCCTCCCGCGTCAGCGCGGCAAGAATCGGCATCGTCGCCTTCGGCGATCGGAGCCGCCATTGGCAGACACGCATATATCTCGATGCCGAGCCTCGCTTGGCAATCAGATAATCTTCCGGCGACTCCGAAATTCCGAATCGGACATACTGCCCGTCCAGATATCTCCATCGCAGCGAGTCCGCATCCTCGAAAAACGAGAACAGCTTCTCGCCGGCCTTCACACCTTCCCGCCCTGCGGGCGTCTTCCGTATGCCGTTCGAAGACTCGAACCATTCTGTCATGATGGGCCAGATCGCTCCCTGTGCCACTCCGGACGCGAACAGCGCCATTCGCTGCCATTTGTTGAGATTCGGCGTCGCTTTCGCGGCGTTCACGGGCTTCAGAATCAGCAGGCATTCCGACAGCGGAAATTCGAGCGGCCGCAACCCAACCTTCCTGGTGAACACCTGGTTCTTTTCATTGGTGGACGCGAAAATCGGTCCCCAGCCCTGTTCGTGGCAGTGCTGAAACAACCGATCGAGCAAGGTGATGAAGGCGGGCCGTCCGGCTGTTTCCTGCCCGCGGATCTTTTCCTTTCGGAAATCCTCATGCAGAAACGAGTATTCCGATTTGGCAGGAATGAGCCCCGCCCCGCCGTAGCCAGCTCGAAGAGGAAACACGGACGTGTGACCCACAATTGTCCCTTCGTCGGTTTCCAGAATTGCGTGCCACGCGGCTCCTTCCGGGCTGTTGGTTACCCAGTGCACAAATTCGTTCAGAGGAATACGCGCCGAGGCCAGCCGGTTGTATTCATCGAGAATCGTCTTGTTCTCTTCGTCCAGGAGCGGAGCCCGGGCGATTCGCATTTTAAGCATCGAGTCGGATCCTCTTCAAAAGACCGGCGGCCTGGTAACGTCCCAGAGAGGCAGCCACGAACTCCTCCGCGCTCATCCACTGTTCCGCATATCTCTTTCGCTTTTTCGCGCATTCCCAGAACACGTGGTTCACCTTGTCGGGAACTTGAATGGCCTCCATGGGGTTGTGCCACAGAATGCCGATTCCGCCCCATCCCCACTTCCGGCTCTCACCCAGAACGGCGTCCGCCAATTCCTGAGAACCCTGCCGCCGATTCCGCGACATTGCTTCGAGGCTGCCATCCATGATCACCAGCGGTATTTCGAGGAAAGAGCAGGGCTCTTCCTTGGCGAAATCGTACGGGGGAAAGGCGAAGCTGGCTCCGTTGCGGAAGCCACACGTCTCGGCAAAACCCAGCGACGAATCGTAGGCGAGCCCCGCCCGTTCAATTGCATGAAAAAGTTTGTCGTGACGGTCGAAGCGGAGCCAGTGCTGCCGACTCCCGAGTGGACGTCGCCCCACGGCTTGCTCCAAAGCAGCCGCTTCCTGCCGTAGCGATCCCTTTTCGATCACACTCGAGTAGGAACCGTGCACGCCGACGGGGAATCCCCTTCTTGCCGCGCTCCTCAATTGCGGAGCCACCTGGCCGAGTCTGTAGATCGGGTCGCGGCGATGCTCCCCATCGGCCACCGCAAAGAGTGTTGACCGGAACCCGCAATCTTCGATCGCGCTCAACATCTGCGGCAGATAGTCCCCCGGCCGCTTCCCGCGCAAAAGGCCGAGAATCATCCGAGAGTTCGCCGTGAAATACGAGGCGCTGCGATAGTGGGTCAGCGAAATTCCAAGATTCTTGCCGAGCCGTTGAAGGGCCGCGGCGCGGCTTGTGAAATAGAAATCGATGTCGTGGGAGCAAACCACCGCGTGCTCAATGCCGGCGACCGGCGAAACCGCCTTCGGCAAGGATTCGGCGCCGCCTCCGTTTTCAAGAACGTTCTCCATCCACGCCATCAAAAGTGCCGCGTGCGGTTTCAGAGGCGAGAGCCCCTGGCGTGCGAAAACCGTTTTCGAATAAGGGATGCGGCCCACCGCGTCTCGGCCCGGATTGGGCAGCTCCAAGCTGGACGACAACCATTCGAAGATCTCCCCCAACCAGTCGGGATTGCCCGTAGCTTCGTCGACTCCGTGAACCAGATACAGATCCTCATTCGCATAACGAAAGCGCTCGAGCGTTGGCATCCCTGCCGATTTGGGGCGCGGGCGGTATCTTGCCGGTATTCGGAGAACACCCTTGTTCGGATGGGTTGCGGCGCCATCGCCATACACACAGCAAAGCTCCGCCGCTTCCGCGCTTTCGGCCACCGAATAGCCATAAATCGCCGCAAAAACGCGGAAGGCGTAGGCTACGCGAGACCGGATGGCTGCATCCGCGTCCGTCCCAAATTGGAGAAACAAGACACTACGGGACATCAGGGTACTCCATCACTTTTCTGGAAATGGGTCGCGCCGAGACTGCGACACGCCTTCGTCCACGCGGCGCGACCCGTTGATGCTCACCTAAGGAACGACGCGCCCATCCCGCTCCTGCTTCCATAACTACCGCCAGGAAGTTAGTCGCACATTAAGCCATCGTGAACGTTGGTGGTATCGAGACGCCGGGTCCAACTGGCGCTCAATCGGGATGGCGGCCTGAATTGGCGATGAGCGGCAAACCCTGCAATATGAATGCGAACCCCAGGCTTGGCTAGGTCAGCAAAATTCAATCGGCGACCTGCGGCATTGCACGTTGCTCAATTCGCGCGAGCTTGGCAGGGACCGTGGGGGATCGAACCCAGGACCACTATCTTTCGGCCAGGTCTCGTTCAGTGCTCGATAACCCTTTGTCAGGCCCTGCAATCCGTGCGTACCATAGGCTGTCCGGCACATTCCGAGGCAGAGACAACAAAACGAGAACTGGTTTGAGCGCGCAAATCAATTTTGAACACGTTCACGCGCATGTCGTGCAAAACTGTGTCAAAACCTGGGGGTCTCGGTGCAAGCCGACCTTTCAAAAGCATTCGTCCTGAGCAGGTGATCAAGGCACGTGCTCTTCAGCTGTGTCCGAACTGTGTCAAAACCCCATCTGTTTTGGCCGTTGGGGTTAGCTTTCGAGCAAAAAGCAGATGCCCCAAGTTATTGTAAACAAACGAAAATGGAAGGAAGCGGTAGAGGGTTTGGAGTTATCTCGCGAGCTTGCAAAGCAGGTGCTCTCCCAGCTGAGCTACACGCCCACAGCGGGAACGTGTATTGATGTTAAAGCATTTGCAAGCGTTCGCAAACTCCGAAAACCCACTGTTTGCCCTCTACGGCGTCGGAACTGCGTCAAAACCCCTGTCGCCAGACCCTTGCGCAGTCGAAAATCCTGACATTTCATTGGCCCGGCGTTTGCGTTGCAGGGACTTTCTCCAGGCGGTTGGCATCGACTTCAAGGGTCCTTCTTGGTGGAGATTGCTGGGAAAGAGGAACCGCGGTTGCCAGAGATCGCGACGTGCTTCTGGAACGCTTTCCACGAGAGTTTTATCGACGGGATTTGTGCAACACCATGGGGTGTCTTGGAATCTGGAGTTCAGAGGGCCGCGTTGCGATCTCGTCAGGTTCCGGATCGACCACGCGCCGAGTGGCTCACCCTCCTGCAGCGGGGGCAGTCCCCAACCCGGTGGCGCAATCGTCAGCGGTTTCGTGTTGGGACCGCCGTCATCTGCAGGATGTCGCCGAGGTCGCGAAGAACGCGATGCGGGCGCCGGCCCTGTGGTTGCGCCGCCCAGTCTTGCGCGGTTGTGAAACCGGTGGTCACGCCGAAGCCGATGGCCCGGCCGCGCCGCGCCATCATCATTTCCACCAGCGGATCATCGCCGACGACGCCCACCTTGCGCATGGGAATTCCCAGTTTTCTTGCCACCAGCTTCAGCGCGTGCAACGAAGGCTTTCCGGTAAGGATCATGGGCGCGCGGGTGATCTTGCGCACGGCGGCGGTAATGGCATGCGAATATCCCATGGTCTTGCCGTCCGCGGTGGCAAAGAAGGGCACGTCGGAAGCAACGTATAGCTCCGCGCCATTCCAGATCGCGTGGCAGGCCGCTTCGATATCCTTCATGACGCAGTCTGGATGCCAGCCGATATAGACGGCCTGGACGTCCGCAGCGCGATCTTGCCCGGGGAAGACGACCTCGATCCCGGCCTCCGCCAGCGGGTGACCGACCCCCGGCGTCCCCAGCACGAGGGCGCGCTTCACGCCCCGCCTGGGCATCAGGTCCGCCGCCACAGAGGAGGGTGTGAGCAAAAGCTCGTCGGGAATGGGCAAGCCCAGCTTGCGCAGTTTGGGGGCCTGTTCGGCCGCGGGATACGCGCTGCCGTTCGTGAGAACGACAAAGGGTATGCTGCGAGCCTGGAGTTCGCTCAGAATCTCGATGGCGCCCGGCAGCAAACGGTAGCCGCCCAGCGAGCGGTTGCTAAGAATCAGGGTGCCGTCGAGGTCGAACATGAAACCTTCGACAGATCCCAACGGCTCATTCCAGCCGTTGCCAAGAGAATTCATGCTCATGCCTCCACCGGTGCGGCCTGGGCGCGCAGTTCAAGTTTGAAACCGTGCTTCTCAATCGATACGTATGTGAGGTCGCGCCGGGCAGTTAATTGACGCACCAGACTCATCACGGGAACCATGGCCGGATCGTAGGTTCGTGGCGCGGGGC
>JAIQGD010000117.1 GCA_020072765.1 Terriglobia bacterium | reverse complement strand
CCCCTGAAACTCTTCCATCTGGTCGTTCCCAAACTTCCGGGCTGAAGCGCATACGGAGCAGCCGCCCTCCGCGCCCAGCCGCTCAGCAGCCTTCGCAAGATGCCGAGACATGCGGTCCGTGTCATCCCGAACGAAGTGAGGGATCTGCTTTGCGCACCGAGGCGAAGACAAAAGCAGATTCCTCACCCCTGTCGAACCGCGACCGGGGTTCGGAATGACAGAGCGGCGTATTCTGCGGCAAGCTGCCCCGCCCGATTTCCCATTTGCAACCAACTGCTGCGGGTGTAGAAGAGAAGGCGGAGACCACCGGCAGTCCGTCTGACGCGATGGAACGAAATGCCGCTCACACCGCCCAATCCCCGCGAAGCACCCACCGGCGCAAACGCCCGCGGCCGGTTCTACAACGCCGCCGCGGATCTGCTGGGCCGCCCTCTGTCGGCAGGCCGCGGCGAAAAAATCGCGCTGATTGACGACGCCGGCAGCTACACCTATGCGGCGCTCGCCCAACGCGTCCATCGCTGCGCGAACGCGCTGCGCGGCCTCGGACTTCAGTGCGAACACCGCATTGCTTTGTGCCTGCTGGACACCGTGGATTTCCCCACCAGTTTTCTGGGCGCGATCCAGGCGGGCATCGTCCCCGTCCCCCTGAACACGCTGCTGACGCCCGCCGACTACGCCTACATTCTGGCGGATTCCGGCGTGCAGGCGGCGATTGTCTCCGACGCGAAGCTGGCGGCTTTTCAGGAAGCCGCGCGATTGGCCGCGTGGCGCGGCCCCATCATCGTTTCGGGACCAACGGAGAGCGGCCTGCCGCAACTCGCCGGCCTTCTGGAATCCGCGTCGCCCGTCGCGGAGACTGCCGCCACGCGGCCCGATGGCGTCTGCTTCTGGCTTTACTCCTCCGGTTCCACGGGCAAGCCGAAGGGCGCCGTCCATTTGCAGTCGAGCCTGATGCGCTCGGCGGAACTGGTGGCGCAGGGCGTGTGGGGTCTGTGTTGGTGCGACGTCGTCTATTCCGCTTCGAAACTCTTTTTTGCCTACGGATTGGGCAACTCCCTTTCATTTCCCTTCTCGGTCGGGGCCACCAGCATTCTCCATGGCGGCCACGCCACGCCCAGCGCGGTCAGCGCCGTCTTGCGCGAACGCCGCCCGACCATCTTCTGCGCCGTGCCGACACTGTTCAGCTCGCTGCTCGCGTCGGGGCAAGCGCCGAAGGCCGGCGAGCACGCCCTGCGTTTCTGCGTCTCGTCGGGAGAAGCGCTGCCGGCGGAACTCGGCCGCGTGTGGCGCGCGTGGACCGGCGTGGACATCGTCGAGGGCATCGGCTCGACCGAGATGCTGCACATGTTCATCGCCAATCGTCCCGGCGCGGTGACCTATGGCGCCACCGGCCGCCCGGTTCCCGGTTACCGCGTGCGACTGGTGGACGAAGGCGGCGCCGAGATGCCGCCCGGCGAGATCGGCGAGTTGCAGGTGAGCGGCCCGACCGCCGCGGCCGGCTACTGGAACAACCCCGAGAAGACGCGCAGCACCTTCCTCGGACAGTGGACGCGCACCGGAGACGAATTCCGCCAGAATGACGAGGGTGAGTTCATCCATTGCGGGCGCGCCGACGACATGCTCAAGGTCGGCGGCATCTGGGTTTCCCCCGGCGAAGTCGAGGCGGCGCTGGCAGCCCACGAGGCCGTGCTGGAAGTGGGCGTCGTGCCAGCCCGCGACGAAAGCGGCTTGATCAAGCCCAAAGCGTTCGTGGTGCTCAAGCCCGGCCGGGCGCCCGCCGACGCCCTGGCGCGCGAGTTGCAGCAGTTCGTGAAGGACCGCCTCGCGCATTACAAGTACCCGCGCTGGATCGAGTTCGTTCCCAGCCTTCCCCGGACCGCGACCGGAAAGCTGCAGCGTTATCTCCTGCGCGTGCGCGGCGAGCCGCGCGGCGATTGATTCCGCAGCAGGGAACCATGACCAGCCGCGTGAAAGCCGCGCCTCACCAGCTTGCGGCAAAAGGACGACTTTTAGGGGGTCGGAGCTTCAGCTCCGACATAAGGCGCGTTTTCCTCTCAGGGGTTTTAACCCCTGAGGCGCCTCGGCTTACTCTTTCCGCAAGCTGTCAGGCCAGAACGATCAAATCAATCTCCACGCGGACGTCGCGCGGCAGCCGCGCCGCCTCCACCGTCGACCGCGCCGGAGGCTCCTTCGGAAAATACCGCGCGTAGACTTCATTCATCGCCGCGAAATCGTTCATGTCCTTCAAATACACTGTGGCCTTCACCGCCCGCTCCAGCGACGACCCCGCCGCTTCCACGATGGCCTTCAGGTTTTCCAGCACGCGAGCCGTCTGCCACGCCACGTCGCCCTCGATCAATTGCCCCGTCGCCGGATCGAACGGAACCTGCCCGGCCGTGAAAATGAATCCGTTGGCTTTGACCGCCTGCGAATACGGGCCGATCGCCTTCGGCCCCTTCTCGGTTGCGATGATTTCCTTCACGCTGCCTCCTGAAAAATAGACATTAGAAATCGGAAAGTGGACATTCGAAAGCCCTCTTGGGCAGCAACACTGCGACCATTGCCAGGCCGGCTGGCGCGCCGGCAATCACCGCCGGGCCCGTCATTTCCGCGGCTCCGCTGCCGCAGCCGGATGATAGCGATTGCGGAAATCCTCGGGAATCCCCTTGCGGTTCAGCCACACGCGAAACAACTCGCCGAGCTTCTGCCCGCTCGACTGTTCCAGTGCGGCGCGCAGATCATTATAGTCAACCTCCTGCCCGCGCAGCAGGGATACCAGATGCGCGAGCCCGCTGCGCATGGAAACCTCGCCGCAGGCATCCTCTAAAGCGACGTAGAACAGCGCCGCCTTGGCCCGCGCGATGCGCCGCGGCGGCGCCGGGTCGTCCATGCGCATCATGCTGAGGGGCTTTTCGGCTGCATCCTTCGCGGCCTCGTCATATTCGCGCAGGTATTGCAAGATGCGTCCGCGGCGCGCCGCCGCGCCGTTGCGAGCTTCTTCGACGACCAGCATGGCGTATTCTGAAAACCCCTCGCCCAGGCCCAGCTCCGCGTCGGGCGCCGGGTAGATTTCCTCGCCGAACCAATCGCGCGCCAGCGCCCGCGTCACGACGTCGAGAAACTCCTCGCTCCCAACGCCCAGCGACACTGCCGCGGGATTCACCAGCGCGCCGCCCGGAAACGACGCCGCGCCCGGGCCGTCCTCGCCCGCGAATTGCCCGCGCACTCCCGCCGATTCCACCACGTGCGGCGCCGCAATCCTCTTGTCCAGCGGACCGAAATTCTTCTCCAGGATTTTCCACGCCGCCAGGATGCGTTCCGCCGCGGCCGCCGGATCGCCCTGCAACGGCTGCGCCGTCCAAAAGACCGTGGAGCGCTCCGCGCGATTCGCGGGCCACGCGGCATAACGCCCGCCCACGATGTACGGCGGCAAGTCCGCTTTGCCGAGTTCGAAGCGGTATTCCAGTTCGCCGCCGTCTTTTCTCGCCCCTTGGGATGTGCCCCGCGCGAGGACCACGAAGTCGCCCGGAACGCGCACGGTGTACCGCAACCGGTCGGGCCGCTTGGGATACGGCGCCAGCACATGCTTGGGAGGCTGCGGCAGAGGGAACCACCCGCGCGATCCGAGATGAAACGCCTCCGCGCTGAGCGTGATCCGCGCGCCCGGATCTTCGGGCGAGGCAAACGCGTAGTCAATGGTCAGCTCGCGCGTTTGCTTGCGCCCCCAAGGCGCATCGAGCGGAATGCGCCGCGCGTTCGACTGCTCCGCCTGATACTCGCCCGGCAGATTCACGGGCGTCACCTCGCGGCCGTTCACTTCCACGTGAAGGTCTCGCCGGCCATAGGCGCGCTCCTCGGGCAGAATCACGTCGAGAAAGGATAGATCGCTGTTGCCCGAATTCCGCAGGGTGAAGCGGGAGCGGATCCGCAGCTCGGGAGCCGGCCCGGCGACAAAGCGGGCCTCGCGCGATTCCTTGACGATGCGGTAGCCCGGCGCGAGCGGAACGGCGCACGAGGCCGCGCACAGCGCGGCGCCTACAGCGAGTGCGGCGGCCAGCGAGCGTCGAGCGGAGCGATTCAAGATGCCAGGATTTTACCGAGCCCGCGCGGGACGGCCAAGATGAAAAAAGTGGAGACACCCCGCGCGCCAAGGTGTGGGTGTAAATGTAGCGCCGCGGTCTTTAGCGCGGCAGGTAGGACGCGGCTCGGTGATACCACGGTGCCGGGTTGAAGCCCCCGGCGCCACATAAACGAATTGTTGGGGCTAAGTACGCAGAGAAGACAAACCGCGGCTTCGACGCCAAGCCCGTCTACGATCCGGAAAACTCGCGGAGAATTTGAGCGTCGCTCGCGCCGTGCCGGCGATAGGCCAGGATGGCAGCGGCCCGCGAATCGGGAACGCTGCGGCGAGCCAGTTCGAGCAGCGTCGCTTCGTGCACGCCCGTATTGCGCAGTTGGGCCAGGGAAGCTCCGGCGAGCACCGGTTTGCCCGCCGCGCGATGGCGCGCCACCTCGAGGAGGATGGGTTCAGAAAGTCCGGCCAGCCGCATGGCCTGGAGTTCGCCCGCGCCGAAATCGAGCTGCTTCAACCGGGCCAGTTCGAGGATCGTGTCTTCGCTGATTCCCACGCGCGCCAGACCAGCCACCGCATCACCCGCATTGAACGCCTGGTGGCGTTCGCGGAAGATGCGGAACATCTCGACGCAGCTGTGGTCGGAAAACCCGCCCAGGTGTGCCTTGGCCACTTCGGCCACTTCGGGAGCCGTGATATCGAGGGTTTTCAGCTGCTCGATGGCGTCATAGCTCATGCCCTCCAGCGGCTTCGTATCCACGGGCAGGAGGTGATGGCAGGCGGCCACCGAAAGCGCGAGCGTCAGTGCGGCCAGCAGCACGACGCGCGCCAACGGCACGCGCCCAGCCACCGCCCGCGCGCGATGCCGTGTGACCCGGCCTGCGTCAAGGTTCTCCATGCCCTGATTGTACGCGCCGCTGGGCCGATCCGCGGGCCATGACGCGGAAGAAGCACGGGGGTCGCCGGGCAGCGCAAAGCCGCGCAAGCGTTTCGGCATTTTTTGCTAGACGTTGTACACGCGCTCGATGTCGAAGACGCCGGGGATGCGCTTGATGCCGGCCAGGATGTGCTCGAGCTGCTTGCGGTCGCGGACGTCGAGCGCCACCTCGATGCGCGCGCGGATATCCTGCCCGCCGCTTTCGAAGGTGCGGATGTTCGCTCCCGTGTCGCTGATGACGCTGGTGATGGCCGCGAGCATGCCGGGGCGGTCCTCGGTGATGATGCGCAGGCGCACCGGGAAGGTGGCCTGGGTCGAGCCGGCCCATTCCACCGGAATGCGCCGCTCGGGTTCGTAGAGCAGGTTTTCAACGTTGGGGCAATTCTTGCCGTGGACGGCGATGCCGCGGCCGCGCGTGACGTAGCCGATGATGTCGTCGCCGGGAATCGGGTTGCAGCATTTCGAGCGGTACACCATCAAGTCGTCGTGGCCGCGCACGATGATCGCGGCTTCGTCGATCCCCAGCATGTGCTTGACCGTCGCGGCGAGCTTCGGCGGCTTTTCCTCCGCGGGGGCGGGGAAGGCGTCGCCGGCGGCCCGGGCCAGCACCTGGCGGGCGGACCATTTGCCGTAGCCGAGTTCGGCGTAGAGGTCGTCCACGCGCGCGCAGCCGTAATCGGAAGCCACGCGCTTCCAGTCTTCCTCGGCGATGCGCTTCAGGCTCAGGCCGGCGTGCCGCGCCTCTTTTTCCAGCAGGCGGCGCCCGACCTCGGTGGCCTCCTCGCGTTCATGGAGATGAATCCACTGGCGGATTTTGGCGCGCGCGCGCGAGGTGTGCACCAGGGAGAGCCAGTCGCGCGAGGGCGTGTGGCCCTTCTGCGTGACGATTTCCACCACGTCGCCATTGGCCAGCACGTGGCGCAGCGGAACCATTTCGCCGTTCACTTTCGCCCCGGCGCACTGATGGCCCACCTCCGTGTGGATGGAGTAGGCGAAATCCACCGGGGTGGCGCCGCGCGGCAGCACCACCACGCGCCCCTTGGGCGTGAACGTGTACACCTCCTCGGGATAGAGGTCCACGCGGAGCGTCGAGAGGAATTCGCTCGGCTCCTGCATCTCCTGCACCCACTCGATCAGCTGGCGCATCCAGACGATGCGCTGGTCGTCGGCGGGCGACGCCTGGCGGCCGTCCTTGTACTTCCAGTGCGCGGCCACGCCCTGCTCGGCGATGCGATGCATTTCCTGCGTGCGGATCTGCACCTCGAAGGGCTGCCCGGCGTGAATCACGGCCGTGTGCAGCGACTGGTAGAGGTTGGGCCGCGGCATGGCGATGTAGTCCTTGAAACGGCCGGGGACGGGACGCCAGATCTGGTGGATGACGCCGAGCGCGGCGTAGCAATTCTTCACCGTGTCGGTGATCACGCGCACCGCCAGCAGATCGTAGATCTGGTCGAGCATGCGCTGCTGCTTCTGAATCTTCAGGTGCACGGAATAAAGCCGCTTGATGCGGGCCTGCACCTCGGCGGGAATCCCGCTTTCGACCATCTTCTCGCGGATGGTGTCCTGCACTTCCTGCAAGAATTTGTCGAAGACCTTCTGCTTGGATGCGACTTTCTTCTGCAACTCGAAATAGGCCTCGGGCTCGAGATAGCGGAAAGCCAGGTCCTCGAGCTCGCCGCGGATGAGTCCCATACCGAGGCGGTTGGCGACGGGCGCGTAAATGTCGAGCGTCTCGCGGGCGATGCGCTGCTGGCGCTCGGGGTCGAGATATTCCAGCGTGCGCATGTTGTGGAGGCGGTCGGCGAGCTTCACCATCACCACGCGGACATCGTTGACCATGGCCAGAAGCATTTTGCGGACGTTCTCGGCCTGGCGCGCTTCCGGGGCCAGCAGGTCGAGCCGGCTGATCTTGGTCACGCCCTCAGCCGCGCGACATCGGGGCCGAACTGCTCGGCGATCTTCTCGGCCGGCATGCGCGTGTCTTCCACCACATCGTGCAGCAGGGCGGCGCACAGCGAGGTCACGTCGAGCTTCATGTCCGCCAGCAGGTGCGCCACTTCCACGGGATGCGAGAGGTAGGGCTCCCCGGAGAGGCGCGTCTGCGTCTTGTGCTGCTCGGCGGCGAAGTCGTAGGCGCGGCGCAGCAGCTCGAGGTCGTCGCCGGGGCGGTTCCGGCGCACCTTGTCCATCAGCTCCACAAAGCGCAGATCGACGGTGCGGCGCGCCGCCGGGCTGATCGAGAATTGGCCAGCCGGTTCCATAATTATCTATTGTACCCTCGCGGCCATCGCGCCGCTCGCCCCTGTGCCGATTGCTTCATCCCTCGCCCCTCGTTCCTTCTTGCCGTTCCCGGAGCAAAGACGTACTCTTTCGCCGGGAGAGGCTTGATGCCCACCCGATCCGTTCGCAACGTCCTCATGTCCTGCGCGCTGCTGGGACTGGCTGTCAGCCTCGGCCCTCGCCTTTGTAGCGGCCGCCTTAAGGCGGGCGAAGGTTTGTTGGCCGTCAGCGCCGCTGCCGCACAGAACAAGCCTCCCGAGAAAAAGAACGGCGCTCCCGCCTCCGGCGCCAAGCTCTACAAACAGAACTGCGCCCTCTGCCACGGAAACGACGGAAAGGGCGGCGGCCCTCCTCCGGCGTCCTCGCCCTTCACGGAGCCCGCGCCCGACCTGACCACGCTGGCGCAGCGCCACGACGGGAAATTCCCCGCCG
>JAIQGD010000116.1 GCA_020072765.1 Terriglobia bacterium | reverse complement strand
GCGAGAGGCGCTCGGTCAATACGTTGGAAGAGTCCGCCAGTTGATGGAGCGCGCCGGGCTCGTCGCGCCGCAGAACTGATGCGGGCGGTGCAAGCGACTTTGCACAGTCGTTCTTTTTGCTATAATCCAGCCACCCAATATGGACTTCGACCATCTGATCACGTTTGTTGAAATTGCCAAGCAGGGCAGTTTTTCGCGCGCCGGGCAGAAGGTGTACCGCTCGCAGCCGGCCGTGAGCGCGCAAGTGCGCCAGCTCGAACAGGAGTATGGCCAGAAGCTGTTCGACCGGGTGGGGAAGTCGGTGCGCCTGACGGTGGCCGGCGAGACTCTGCTGGAATACGCCAGAAAACTGCTGACGCTCCGCGACGAATCGCTGCGCGCCGTGGCCGACCAGTCGGCCACGCCGCATGGTACGCTGGCCATCGGCGCGAACGAGGCGACCTGCCTCTACGTGCTGCCCGACATCTTCGCTGAATACAGCCGGCGTAATCCCGGGGTGCAGATCAGCATCTACCGCAACTTCAGCCACAAGGTGATTGAGAAGGTTGAGAGCGGCGTCGTGGACGTGGGCATCGTCACGCTTCCGGTGAAAGCCCCGAGCCTGAAAGTTTATCCCATCTTTCGCGACCGCCTGGTGCTAATGGTCAGCCCGTCGAATCCTCTCGCCTCCTTGAAGAGCGTGACCACAGCGCAAATCGCCGAACAGTCCGTGATCTTCCCCAAGACGGGCTTCATGCGCCAGGTGTTCGATAAGCAGTTTCGCCCGTACCGTTCCCAGTTGCGCGTGGTGATGGAGCTGCCGAGCGTCGGCATGATCAAGCAGTTCGTGGCCGCGGGCCTGGGCGTGTCGATCATCAGCGGGAGTTTCGCGCGCAACGAAGCCCGCGCCGGACTGGTGAAGCTGATTCCCATTTCCGACATGGAAGTGTGGCGCGAATTGGGCCTGGTCTACCGGCGCGACCGCACGCTGCCGCGTTCGGCGTCCGCTTTCATCGCGCTCGTCCGCGAGGGAGCCGGTGCGGCGGCAAAGGAAGCCGAAGGGCGCGCCGCGCGCCGGCGCTGATGTCCCAAGGACTCGCAGAATGCAAAGCAATGGTCGACGCGCATTTCGAGTAGGCATCGCCGGACCTGTCGGATCGGGCAAGACGGCTCTGGTCCATCGTTTCAGCCAGCGCCTGTATCCGCGTTACAACCTCGCCGTCGTCACCAACGATATTTACACGAAAGAGGACGCCGAATTCCTGCTGCGGCAGGGAACGCTCCCCGCAGAGCGGGTCCGCGGCGTCGAAACGGGCGCGTGCCCCCATTCGGCGATCCGCGAGGATGCCTCCATGAATTTGCAGGCCATTGCCGAACTCGAAGATACGCTGCCTGGGCTTGCGCTTGTGTTTGTCGAAAGCGGCGGGGACAACCTGGGCGCGGCGTTCAGCCCGGAGCTCGTGGACATCTGGATCTACGTGATCGACGTGGCCGGGGGCGATAAAATCCCGCGCAAGGGTGGCCCCGGCATCATGCGCTCGGACCTGCTGGTGATCAATAAGATCGACCTCGCTCCTCACGTGGGCGCTTCCCTCGAGATCATGGAGCGCGATGCGCGCAAGATGCGCGGAGAGCGGCCCTTCCTGTTCACCAACCTGCGCGACGAAGTGGGGCTCGACGCCGTGGTCGCCTGGCTGGAAGACAAGCTCGCTCAGCCCGCCGAATCGCGCCGGCCCCTGATTGACGCCCACGCACCCTACGTCGGCCAGGCGCACTCGCACGGCGATGAGCACGGTCACAGCCACAGCCATACGCACGATCACCCGCACGAGCATCATCCGCACGAAGGCGCGCCGTGATGCCCGCCGACGCGGACACACCTCAGCGCGCGCCCTTCGCGCTGGGACAAGACCTGGCGGATCTGCGCCTGCTGCATCTGGCTGACAGCGCGTTGCCCATCGGTTCTCTGGCGCACTCCTTTGGACTGGAATCTCTCGAAGCCGCCGGAATTCTCCAGGTCAGCGGCCTCGCGGACTTCTTTCGCGGATACCTCGAAGAGGCGGGCCTGGTGGAAGCGGTGTTTTGTCGCGCCGCCTTTCGGTTGGCGAGCACCGGGCCGGCACAGTTTTCATTGGACCAGTGGCGCGGCCTGAACGAGCAACTCGCCGCCCGGAAGCCCGCGCGCGAAAGCCGTGCGGCCAGCGCCTCGATGGGACACAATTTCCTGCTGACCGTTCTTGCGCTGGGGGAGTTCCCGATTGTGAGCGAGGCGCTCGCGGCCGCCAAGAGGCCACCGGCGGTGGCCATCCACCACGGCGCGGCCTTCGGCCTGGTGAGCGGCGCGCTCGGCTTCGACGAGGATCGCGCCGTGCTGGCATGGCTGCATCAGACCATCGCGAACATGGTCTCCGCGTGCCAGCGTCTGCTGCCGCTGGGGCAGACGGAAGCGGCGCGCATTCTCTGGAATCTCAAGGGAACGATGATCGAGACCGCGGCGCGCAGCGCTACCTGTTTATTGGACGATGCCTGTGGTTTCATGCCGCTGCTCGAGTGGGGCGCGATGGAGCACCCCGCGCTTGCGACGCGCTTGTTCGTGAGCTGATTGGATTGGGGCAGACGTTGAGGCGCGCTGCTTGCTGTGCCCTTGGGCTTGGCAGGTTGCGGAACAACATGCGCCTCGTCATTCTGAGCGCGTCTTGTGCGCGAAGAATCTCTCTTTTTCTCGCATTTGAACCAAGAGAGATTCTTCGCTTCGCTCAGAATGACGGCATGGACGGTTTATGCGCAGCCTGCTGGCGAACGGCGCCTGTGACTGACAGATGAACTACACACCCACCGTTCAGACAACCGCGAGAGAAGCTGGCGCCGCCATCCTCACGCCGGGCGGCGTTTGTGCCACGCTGGCGCTGGATTTCGCGCGCGACGCCGCATCGGGCCGCACGGTTCTTGCCGCGAGCTCACAGGAGCCTCCGCTGCGCGTCGTGCGCGCCTTTCCGCTAGCCGACGGCGCCGCTCTCGCCCATCTCCACAACGTTTCGGGCGGCCTGCTGGGCGGCGACCATCTGACGCTTTCCGTAAATGCCGGCGCGGGCGCCAGCGTGCAATTGACCACCACGGGCGCGACGCGCATCTATCGCCCGCGGGCCGGCGCCGCGGAGACCACGCAGGCGAACGACATTCGCGTCGCGGAAGACGCCCTGCTCGAATACCTGCCGGACCCGCTGATTCCATTTGCGGGCGCGCGCTATGCGCAGCGGACGTCGATCCATCTTGCCCATGGCGCAGGGCTTTTTTGGTGGGAGATCGTCGCTCCCGGCAGGGAGGCGCGGGGAGAAGTGTTTCAGTACGAGCGCCTGGAGATGAAAACGGACCTGATCGCGAATGGACGGCTGATTGCCGCCGAGCGCCTTCGGCTCGAGCCGCGGAATCACGCGCTCGCATCGCTGGCGCGCCTGGGTCCTTACCACTATTGGGCTACGTTCTATATCTGCCGCGTGGGGCTGGATGCGGGCACGTGGCTTACCACTGAAACGCACCTGCGCGAGGTTGCGACACAGTTGTCTCGGCCGGGCGAGTCGCTTTGGGGCATCAGCACGCTGGTCGCCGACGGCCTCGTCGTGCGCGGCGTCGCACGCCGCGGCCGTGACGTCATCGCCGGACTGCACGCAGCGTGGCGGGAAGCCAAACTGCGGCTGTATGGCAGGGAAGCGATCCCGCCGCGCAAAGTGAATTGACGATCCGATCAGGATCGTCATCTCCGGTGTCTGGAGTCCCCGATTTCAGGGGTCCGGTGGACCCCATCGGGGTCCCGAAACCGGACCGATGGACTCCACCGGAGTCCTGACATCGGACCTGAGTGAGCGAAGCGAGCGAAGGATCTCTCTTCCGGCTTAATAGGAGGCCATGGTGCACCTGACGCCGCGTGAACAAGAAAAGCTGATGATCGTGGTCGCCGCCGATCTGGCGCGCCGGAGGCAGGCTCGCGGCCTGAAGCTCAATTACGTCGAGGCTGTGGCCATTCTGACCGCCGAGGTGATGGAAGCCGCGCGCGACGGCAAGTCCGTCGCCGAGATCATGAGCTTTGGCGGAAACATTCTCGTGCGCGACCAGGTGATGGAAGGCGTTGCCGAGATGATTCATGAAGTTCAGGTCGAAGCCACGTTTCCCGACGGCACCAAGCTCGTGACGATTCACGATCCGATTCAGTAGGGCGTCGCGATGGGGAACGGACTGGCAGGATGTGCTGCTCCGAGTGCGAGGGGCGAGTGGAGGGTATGCGATGAAGCCGGGCGAATATCTGCTCGATGAAGGGGCGGGGCCGATCGAGGCGAACGCCGGGCGGCGCACGGCGCGCGTCCTCGTGAAGAACACCGGTGACCGGCCGATTCAGGTGGGCAGCCATTATCACTTTTTCGAGACGAACAGCGCCCTTGCTTTCGACCGCGCCGCGGCCTACGGCATGCGGCTGAACATCGCGGCGGGAACCGGAGTGCGCTTCGAGCCGGGGGAAGAAAAGCAAGTGGAGCTTGCCGAGTTCGGCGGCCGGCGCGTGATTCATGGCTTCAACGGATTGGTGGGCGGCGCGCTGGACGCCTCCGGCGCGCGCGAGCGGGCGATCGAGAAAGCGCGGCAGGCGGGCTTCCAATTCGGCGGCGAGGAGAAAAAGCGATGAGCCTGAAAATTCCTCGCCGCACCTATGCCGATCTCTACGGCCCGACGAAAGGCGACCGCATCCGACTGGCCGACACCGAGCTGGTCATCGAGATCGAAAAGGATTTCACGCATTACGGGGACGAGATTACGTTCGGCGGCGGGAAGGTGATTCGCGACGGAATGGGCCAGAGCAGCGGGGCCACGCGCGGGGAGCCACATGGCGCGCTCGATCTCGTCATCACCAACGCCGTCATTCTCGATCACTGGGGGATTGTGAAGGCGGACATCGGCGTCAAGGACGGCCGCATCGTGAAGATCGGCAAGGCCGGAAATCCCGATACGATGGACGGCGTGGATCCGGAACTGATCGTGGGCGCGGCCACGGAAGTGATTGCGGGCGAGAACCTGATCGTCACCGCAGGTGGCGTGGACAGCCACATCCATTTCATTTCGCCGCAGCAAGTCTACGAGGCCCTGTCGAACGGCATCACGAGCATGGTGGGCGGCGGGACGGGTCCCGCGACGGGCACGGCCGCGACCACGTGCACACCCGGCGCGTGGAATCTGGCGCGGATGTTGCAGGCCGCCGAGGCTTGGCCGATGAATTTCGGGTTCCTCGGCAAAGGGAACGCCGCAACTGTGCCCCCTCTCGCCGAGCAGATTGAAGCGGGCGCATGCGGCCTGAAGCTGCACGAGGACTGGGGCACGACGCCGGCGGCCATCGACGCGTGTCTCCGCGCCGCGGATCAATTCGACGTGCAGGTCTCGATCCACACCGACACGATCAACGAGGCCGGATTTCTGGAAGCCACGGTCGCGGCGATTGGCGGGCGGGCCATTCACACCTATCACACCGAAGGGGCGGGCGGAGGGCACGCGCCGGACATCATGCGCATCGCGTCCTTTGCGAACATACTGCCCTCATCGACCAATCCGACGCGGCCCTACACCGTCAACACCATTGCCGAGCATCTCGACATGCTGATGGTCTGCCATCACCTGAATCCGCAGGTGCCGGAAGACGTGGCGTTCGCCGAGAGCCGTATCCGCCCGGAAACGATCGCGGCCGAGGACATCCTGCACGATCTGGGCGTGCTCAGCATGCTCTCGAGCGATTCGCAGGCCATGGGGCGGATCGGGGAAGTGGCGACGCGCACGTGGCAGACGGCACACAAAATGAAGACACAGCGCGGGCCGCTGCCGGAAGATTCCTCCCGCAACGACAATTTCCGGGCCAAGCGCTACGTCGCCAAGTACACGATCAATCCCGCCATTACGCACGGCATGGCCGCGGAGATTGGATCGATCGAGCCGGGCAAGCTGGCGGATCTGGTCCTATGGAAGCCGGCGTTTTTCGGCGTCAAGCCGGAGATGATCGTGAAGGGCGGCTTCATCGCCTGGAGCGCCATGGGCGACCCGAACGCTTCGATTCCCACGCCGCAGCCGGTGCTCTATCGCCCGATGTTCGGCGCCTTCGGAGCGGCCACCGCGCCGACCAGCATCACGTTTGTTTCCCAGGCGGCGCGTGCGGCCGGCGTGCCGGAGCGGCTGGGTCTGAAGAAGAGGATCGCGCCGGTGCGCCATTGCCGGCAAATCGGCAAGAAGGACATGGTGCACAATCGCGCGACGCCGAATATTGAAGTGGACGCGGAGACGTACGAGGTGCGCGTCGATGGAGCGCTGATCACCTGCGAGCCCGCGAGCGTTCTGCCGCTGGCACAGCGTTATTTTCTGTTTTAGCGGGCCGGCGTACCGGGGCAGAATTCTCAGCGAGGTTTGTGCAGGAGCTTGTAGAGATCGTTAGCGCCTCGGAATTCCTGCTCGAGGTCTTTGCTGGCGAGGTGCGTGCGGAGGTAGTCGATGGCCTGCGCGAGGCGGTCGAGCGCGCGCGACAGATTCTGCTGGTTGGTGAGCAGGATGTCACGCCATATCTCGTAGGGACTGCCGGCGAGGCGCAGCGTATCCTGCAGGCCGGGCCCGGCGAGCGCCAGCGGAAGGCCGGTTTCGTCGGTTTCGTCCTGCACCACGCGCGCCAGCGCCACGCAGACCAGTTGCGGAAGGTGCGACACAATTCCCACCGCCCAATCGTGCGTTTCCGGATCACCCCAGACCGGCTGCGCACCGATGGCGCGAACCATCGCGGCAAACTCCTTCACGCGCGGGTCGGCATCAGTTTCCGAGCCCATCAGGGGGTAGGGCGCGCCGCGAAAGAGTTCGGCGTCGGCGTGCTCGATGCCCGAATGCTCCTTGCCGGCCATGGGATGGCCGCCGAGAAACCGCGCGCCGCCGCGAAAATGTTCCTGTGCCGCGCGGCAGACGACGGTTTTGGTGCTGCACGCGTCGGTGACCAGGGCGTGGGGCTCGGCGGCTGCGGCGATCGCGGGCAGTGCGTCGATGGTGGCGACGATCGGCAGCGCCAGATAGACGAGATCGGCGCCGCGAACGGCGCTGGCGATATCCGGAGCGGCTTCGTCCACCGCGCCCAGGGCCACGGCCCGCTTGGCCGAGCGGCCGCGGCTGTAACCGGCCAGCGAAA
The DNA here is from genome assembly GCA_020072765.1 of Terriglobia bacterium. GTDB lineage: Bacteria > Acidobacteriota > Terriglobia > Acidiferrales > UBA7541 > Palsa-295. The sequence goes on along the minus strand of JAIQGD010000116.1, from coordinate 39 downwards.
TGCCAGGGAAGTGTTTCCGCAGGGCCAGGGCGAACGATC
>JAIQGD010000115.1 GCA_020072765.1 Terriglobia bacterium | reverse complement strand
GAATACTGCGCCTTTTCGTTGCGCGAACCGTACGGCACCTGCGAGCTGGAGTATCTGACGGATGTGCAGAAGCTGGAATCGGAGTACGGCTTCCGCGCCGAACATCCGATGATCGGCAACCCGTGCAAGCACACGGTCTACGATCTGCTGCGTTATGGAGCCGGGGCCACCAACGGCGGGCTGGTCCGCGGCGAAATCGTCCACGGGCCGGGGATTCGTCCGCCCACGGCGATTGAGATTCGCACCAGCGGCCGAGAGATCATCGCCGAGCGCCTCGAGTAACTCTTCCTCACCCACGCGGCACGATTTCGCCAACGCCGAAGCGGGTTTCCTTCCACTGCACGACACGCGAACGCGCGGGCAGCGCTTCGACGCTCCTTGGCATCGTAATAAACGAAACCACGCGACCCGGGAAGTTCATGGCCAGAGGCCGGGTCGGTGGATCGTTCCAAGGAGAAAGTCGATGCGCCACAGAGCTGCCCTGTCGATCGCCGCGCTGGGCATCGCGCTCGCCAGCGGGTGTCACACCAAGGCGAATGACGCCGGGATTGTCACCAACATCCAGTCGCAAATGTTTTCCGAGCCACAGCTCAAGGTCACGAGCCTGCAGGTGGCCTCGCACGACGGCGAGGTCACGCTGAGCGGCACGGTGCCCAGCGACGCGGCCCACCTGGCGGCGTACAAAATCGCCTCGCAAACGCCGGGCGTCACCAAGGTGGATGACCAGGTAACGGTGGAGCGTGCGCATGCGGCCGCCGCGCGGGAGGATCGCGCCCCGGCTCCGGAGCCCGCCCCAGCGACACGAGCGTCACATAGCGCCCGCGCCCGAATTGCACGAGCGGACTCTCCGCAGCCGGAACCGGCCAACGACACGCCGCCCCCCGCTGCGCCGGGACCGCCGCAGGAATCCGCCGTGCTGCAACCGGCTGCGGCCGTCGTTTCTCCGCCAGCTCCCCCGCCGCCGCAGCCCCGACAGGTGCAGATTCCCGCGGGCACCACGGTCACCATTCGCATGATTGGCGGGGTGGATTCGTCGGTGAACCATGCGGGCGAGATTTTTCACGCGTCGCTGGAAGCTCCGCTGGTCGACGGCGATCAGGTGATTGTCTCCAAAGGCGCGGATGTGTACGTCCGGCTGGTGAGCGCGAGTGCCGCCGGAAAATTTACCGGGAAGAGTGAGTTGCATCTCGAGCTGGTGAAACTGGAATGGCAGGGCCGTTCCTATCCGCTGGTGAGCAGCACCTATTCGTTGAGCGGCGATTCGCGCGGCAAGAGCACGGCGACGAAAGTGGGCGCCGGCGCCGTGCTGGGCACGCTGATCGGAGCGATTGCCGGCGGCGGGAAGGGCGCGGCCATCGGCGCCACGGTGGGCGCGGCGGGAGGCGGCGTCTACCAGGGGACGACGAAGGGCCAGCAGGTGCGCATTCCCCCCGAAACGAAACTGGACTTTCAGCTCGACCAGCCGGTGAGCGTCACGGTGCTGCCGCGATCGGATTCGGTCAGCGAGTAGACCCTACACGGAAGTTGGTTGGGCGGGAGGCGCAGAAAAGATCAGCCTCCCGCCATTCTCTTTTTTGCTCCATCGCATACAAAGATTCGGCTGGATGGGTGTCCTCGCGGATGCTACGCTAACGCGGCAGGAGCGGCTCTGGGCGTGGGAGAGGGTGATCCTGCCGGCAGGTTCTCTCTCGAACAACACGGCTGAAGTGCCACGACTCCGACAGGGGCTGGACGGGATGAAACTTTTGGGCTTTCTGCTGCTTTCGGCGGGCTGGGTAATCGTGTTGAGCGCGGTCGCGCTGCTGGCCGCAGCGCCCCGGACCGCGTTTATCCTGGCGGGCTTCGGCGTGGAAATGCTGGGGCTGGTGATGGTCGTCCGCGCGCACATGGGGACGGAGCCACGGTGATGCCCGCGCGCGCCTCCCTCATGCCCGACACCACGGCCGTCCTGTGTTTGCTGTTCATTTTTCTGGTTCCGTTCGCCGCCGCCGGGCTGGCACTCATCAATGCCGGACTCGGGCGCTCCCGCAGCGCGGCCCATTCCATGATGTCTTCGCTGTGCGTCCTGTCGGTGGCGGCGCTGGCCTATTTCGTCTGCGGCTTTGCGTGGCAGGGATTCGCAGGCGGGGCGGCGCATGCCGTGACCCTCGGAGGCAAAAGCTGGAACTGGATCGCCGCCGAGCCGTTCTTCCTGCGCCATCTGGCGCTCGACGGATCGCGGCCATCGCTGGCGGCTCTGCTGGGGATTGTCAGCGTGGGATTGGCGGCGCTGATTCCACTGGGCAGCGGAGCCGATCGCTGGCGGCTGGGAGCTATTTGCGCCTCGACCGCGCTGCTGGCCGGTTGGACCTATCCGTTGTTTGCGCACTGGGTGTGGGGCGGCGGATGGCTCTCGCAACTGGGAACGAACTACGGTCTGGGGCAGGGATTCCTGGACGCGGGAGGAGCGAGCACCATTCAAGCCGTGGGCGGCCTCACCGGCCTGGCGATGGCGTGGATCCTGGGGGCGCGTGCGGGCAAATACACGTTCGAGGGGATGCCCAGCGCCATTCCGGGCCACAACTCGGTCTTCGTGGTGTTTGGCTGCCTGCTGACGCTGGTGGGATGGTGGGGCCTGAACTCGGCGGGCGCCATCCTGTTCAATGGCGCTGAGCCCGGGCAGGCGGTGCTCGTGGCGGCCAATACCACGTTTTGCGCGGCGGCGGCGGCGTTGATGGCTGCGGTGGTGACCCGCGCGCGTTTCGGCAAGCCGGATGCTTCCCTCACGGCCAACGGATGGGTCGGCGGGCTGGCAGCCAGCAGCGCGGCCTGCCTGTTCGTGCGACCCGCGGCGGCGGCGGCCATCGGCCTAGCGGCGGGCGCTGTGGTCGTATTCTCGGTCGAGTGGCTGGAATTGCGGCTCTCGGTGGATGATCCCGGGGGCGCGATTTCCGCGCACGCCATGGGCGGGCTGTGGGGCATCGTATCGGCGGGATTCCTGGCGCAACTCCCGGCGGGCGCCCATGCGGGCCAGTGGCTGGCGCAACTGGTGGGGGTGGCCACGCTGATCGGTTGTGTGCTGCCGCTGACCTATGGACTGAACTGGCTGCTGAACCGCTTCTATCCGCAACGCGTGCCCCCCGAAGGAGAGCGGCAGGGGCTGGATATGTACGAACTGGGCGGGGGCGCGTATCCCGATTTCATGACCCACAGCGACGAGTTCGCGCAGCGGAAGATGTAGGCGTCCGCGTTCGGCCCGCCTCGGCCCGGCCATGCGGCGGCGTTTACTCCCGGCGCGAACCTCGGCCATTTTTCCCGCGCGCGCTTTCCGGCGTATGTTAAATTGTCACGGTCCTTAGAACGTAAACGACTCGCATGCACCTATCACATTTTCGGCGCGCCGCCGCCCTCCTCCTCGTGAGCCTGATTCCTTTGGCGGCCGTGTGTTCGGCGCCGCGTCCCGACGTGCTGCTGGAAACGATTCAGCGGGAGCTGCAGCGGGCGATGGCCGGGCTGGCGAAATCGGAGCCGGCGCCGTATTACGTCAGCTACGCGGTGACGGATACGGATGCTTCGGTGATCGCCGGAACGAACGGAAGCCTGCTGGTGGCCACCAGCGCGCGACGGCGCCAGGCCGATGTGATGATGCGCGTGGGTTCGGCGGCGCTGGACAACACGCATAGCCAGAGCCGCCCCTCCGGAATTTTGTCGGGCACGCTGCCCTTGAGCAACGAGGCCGGCGGGCCCGCCGCGATTGCCCGCGTGCTGTGGCAACTGACCAACCGCGAATACGAGCAGTCCTCCGCGGCCTTCCTGAAGGTGAAGACGAACCAGGCCGTGCAGTCCCAGGAAGAAGACCGCTCGCCGGATTTTTCCCAGGAGACGCCGCGGACGCGCGCCGAGGGGCCGTTGCCGGTCGTGGCCTTCGACCACCCGGCATGGGAAAACCGGGTGCGGCGCACCTCCGCCGGGTTTCTGAAATATCCGGAGGTTTATACCTCCGCCGTAGTTTTGCAGGCGGCGGCCACGCGCTCCTATCTGGCCACGAGCGAGGGAACGGCGCTGGTGGAACCGTCGGCCATGGCCCGCCTGGTGATTCAGGCGAACACGCGCGCCGACGATGGCATGGACTTGATGCGCGTCGACTCGTTTCAAGCTGCTTCGCCCGGCGAGCTTCCCTCCGAAACGGAGCTGGCCGCCAAAGTGAACAAGATTGCCGCCGACCTGAACGCCCTGCGGGCCGCTCCGGCCGCGGAGCCGTACGCCGGGCCGGCGTTGCTTTCCGGCCGAGCCGCCGCGGTCTTCTTCCACGAAGTGCTGGGGCACCGGCTGGAAGGCCATCGCCAGCGCGACGAACGCGAGGGACAGACGTTCACGAAAAAAGTGAACCAGCTGGTCCTGCCCGCGTTCTTGAGCGTGGTCGACGATCCGACCCTGAAAGAGCTGAACGGCGTGAAGCTGGCCGGCGCATACGAATATGATGACGAAGGTGTTCCGGCGCAACGCGTGGTGGCCATCGACCACGGCGTGCTGAAGAATTTTCTGATGTCGCGGATGCCGATCACCGGGTTCAGCCATTCCAACGGCCACGGGCGCCGCCAGGCCGGCCTGATGCCCACGGGCCGCCAGGGAAACTTGATCGTCACGTCCACGCAGACGGTGAAGGACGCCGAACTGCGCGCGCGCTTCATCGAGGAGATCAAGAAACAGGGAAAACCCTACGGCCTGTACTTCGAGGATATTCAGGGCGGCTTCACGCTGACCCAGCGGGCGCTGCCGCAGGCGTTCCAGGTGATTCCCGTGATGGTCTGGAAAGTGTATCCGGACGGGCGGCCGGATGAACTGGTGCGCGGGGTGGACATCGTCGGCACGCCGCTGCTGTCTCTCAACAACATCCTGGTGACGGGGGATACGCTGCAGGTATTCAACGGCGTGTGCGGCGCCGAATCCGGACAAGTGCCGGTGGCGGCGGCCGCGCCCGCGATGCTGTTTTCGCAAATCGAAGTGCAAAAGCGCGCCAAGGGAACCCAGCGGCCGCCCCTTCTCCCTCCCCCGGGATTCGAGAGCGCCGCGCGAACTCCCGGCGCCGAGGCCGCCCCGGCGGTGAAAGCCAAACCATGAGCCCGCGCGCGAGACGATTCTGGCACACGCCGCTGGCCGTGCTGTTGTGGCTGGCAATGGGCGCTGTTCCCCTGCCGGCGCAGAAGTCCCCCGCGTCCACAGCTGTTTCTCCGGCGTCCGCCGAGTCCAGCGATCCGCTGCTGCAAGCCATGCGCGAGGAGCTGGAACGATCGAAAGCCCAGCTGCACATGGAGAATGTCGCGGCGCCGTACTACATCGAATACCGCATCTGGGACGTGGACCAATACGAAGCCGAAGCGGCCTTCGGAGCGCTCCGCGAGGAACAGCGATACCACGCCCGGTCGATGCGCGTGATCGTGCGCGTGGGGGATTACAAGCAGGACAGCTACTGGGGCCCCGGGGGAATGGGCGCCGTGAATCTGGTGCCGGTGGATAACGATCCCCAGGCGCTGCGCTGGCAACTCTGGCTGGCCACCGACCAGGCCTATAAGGCCGCCAGCGAGGCCTTGGCAGCCAAGCAGTCTCTGCTGCGCCAGTATGCCGCCGCTCAGCCCTTCGACGATTTCGCGCGCGCGCCGGCCTTGCAATCGATCGCGCCGCTGGCGAAGCTGGCGTTCGAGCCCAAGCCGTGGACCCAGATGCTGGAGCGAGCCACGGCGCTATTCCGCAGCGACCCGAAACTGGAAGGCCTGACGGCGCGGGTCCGCTTTCGCGCCATCAACCGGTATTTTGTGAACAGTGAAGGCTCCTTCACGCGTTCCGGTGAGTCGGTCTATTTCCTGGGCACGGCCGGCTCGACGCAGGCGGCCGACGGGATGCGCCTGCAGCGCTCGCCCTATTACGTCACGGCCAGCCCGCAGGAATTGCCCGCCGCCGAGCAGTATCAGGCGGATGTGGAGAAGATGATCGACACGCTGAAGAAACTCCGGGAAGCGCCCGTGGTGGCAGAGGATTATCGTGGCCCCGTATTGTTTGCGCCGGACGCCGCCGCCGATCTGGTCGATGGCATGGTGGGCAGCAACGTCCTGGGGGTCCGGCCCCGGCCCGGGGATTCAGCACGGACCACCGGTAAATATTCGTCCGATTACCATACCCGCGTTCTGCCCGCGTTTTTGTCGGTGATCGACGACCCCACGATGAAAACCTTCGCGGGGAAGACCCTGGTCGGCCACTACGAAGCGGACGATGAGGGGGTCCGAGCAACGCGCGTTCCGGTCATCCAGGATGGCCAGCTCACGAACTATCTGCTGGGCCGCCAGCCGATTCGTGATTTTCCCGAGTCCAACGGCCACGGCCGCGCGGCGCCGGCCCAGGTGGCCATGCCCGCGATGGGGAATCTGATGCTGGAGTCCAAGCAGGCTTCCTCACCCGAGGAATTGAAACAGAAGCTGATCGAACTCTGCCGGCAGGAAGGCAAGGCGTTCGGCTATCTGGTCGAAACGCTGGGCGGCCCGGATTACGATCCCCGGCTGCTGTACCGCGTGTATGAAAAAGACGGCCATGAAGAGATGGTCCGGGGAGCGGAGTTCGACGAGCTCGATGCCCGCGCGCTCCGCAATGATTTGATCGCCGTCGGAAACGATCCCCTGGTGAACAACCGCGAGGGGGAGATCCCCACGACGGTGATTAGCCCCTCGCTCCTGTTCGATGAACTGGAAGTGAAACGCACCGACACACCGAACGCCAAGCTGCCGGAGTACCCGCCGCCCGATCTGGCTTCCTCGCAGTAAGATCTTGGTGAACAAGAAGGGTTAAAACCCGCAGTCGCAGGAGCACTGCAGGCTCCGTCCCGCCAGAGGCCAGTAGAAAGAGAGATTCCTCGTCGCCCCGACAAAATGCGCCGGGGCGCATACCCCGCGCTTCGCTCCTCGGAATGACAAGCCGAAGGAGTTTCTCAACAAGCTGTTATGACGCCGATCGCGCGGCGCGCCAACCGTTCGGGTGTGCCGTTCCTCGCCGGAACTATCGCTCGGGAAACTGGAAGCGGACGCCAAAGCGAGCCGCAATCGGCAAGCCGAGCTGCGGGACTGAGACCGGGACGGTCGGCGGGGTGGCGGCATAGCCCGTGGCGTAGCGCTGGTTCAGAAGATTTTCGACGGCCACGAAGACTTCCGCGCCGCCGCGAATGGGGCGCGAGGCCATGGCGTCCAGGA
>JAIQGD010000011.1 GCA_020072765.1 Terriglobia bacterium | reverse complement strand
GCCGATCACCGAGCTGAAGCAGGTAATGCCCGAGGTGTTCCAGCAGCCCCGCGACATCACCACCAGCCTGGATACGCTCGCGAACGTGATTTGCGGGAGGTCCGCGACGCTATCGCCCTTCGTGCTCGCCGTGCCCGCTTCGACGGCGGGCGCGGGACGCTTTCTGCCTCCCGCCAAACCTCAGCCGTGGATCAACGTGCGCGACGCATTCGAACTCGGCCCTCGCGCCACCCAACTCGACTCCCAATTTCATGGCGTCGTACCCCCTGAGTTCGCAGCCATGGACCCAGGCGGGCCGATGAGCGAGGACTGCCTCTGCTTGAACGTCTGGACGCCGGGCCCTGGGTCCGACCACCAGCGGCCCGTGATGGTCTGGCTGCACGGCGGCGGCTACACCACCGGATCGGGCGGCTTCATTTGTTACGACGGCAAGGAACTCGCGCGGAAGCACGACCTCGTCGCCGTCACCGTCAATCATCGCCTCAACATTTTCGGTTTCCTGTATCTGGCCGAGATCGGCCGGGAAAGGTACGCGGCTGCGAGCAATGCCGGGATGCTGGACATCGTCGCCGCGCTGGAATGGGTGCGCGACAACATCGCCGCGTTTGGCGGAGCTCCCGACAACGTGACGATCTTCGGCCAATCCGGGGGTGGCGGCAAGGTCAGTACGCTGCTGGCGATGCCCGCCGCCAAAGGGCTGTTTCATCGGGCGATCATTCAGAGTGGCACGCAGGCGATGGGCCTGCCCCGCGCCGCGGCCACCCAATCGGCCGAGGCTTTTCTGGCCAAGCTGGGCCTCAAGAAACCCGACGAACTCCAAAACATTTCGACCGATCAGTTGCTGGCGGCCATGGGAGAGATGAGCGGCAACGGCCTGCCGGGCAGCGGCACACTGCCGCTCGGACCCGTGGTGGATGGCCGAACGCTTCCCGCGGCCCCTTCCAGTCCCGCCGCGTCCGAACTTTCCGCCGGCATTCCGCTGCTGATCGGCACGACGGAAACCGAGATGGCGTTTATGCCCGGTCAGATGTTGGACCCGATGGACGACGCCAGCGTCCACGCGCGCGTCCAGCAATGCGTCAGCCGCGCCAGCGACGCTCAGGTTGACCAGCTCATCGCCGCGTATCGCAAAGGACGCCCCGGCGCGAGCAATACCGATTTGGCTCTGATCATCACGTCCGACGCCACGTTCGGGCGGGGCACGGCGATGGAAGCGGAGCGCAAAGCGGCGCAGGGACGGGCTCCGGTCTATCATTATTACTTCGCCTGGAACTCGCCCGTGCGGGAAGGCAAGCTCCGGGCCTTCCACAACCTTGAAATCCCCTTCGTCTTCGACAATGTGGACGCGGCCCAGGCGATGACCGGCTCGGGCCAGGATCGCTACGCGCTGGCTTCCCACATGAGCGGAGCGTGGGCGGCCTTCGCGCGCAGCGGCAATCCCAACCACAGCGGCCTGGCCCATTGGCCGGCCTTCAACAACCAGCAGCGCGCCACCATGATCTTCAACAAGGAGTGCCGCGCCGTCAACGACCCGTACGGCGAGGAGCAGCGCATGCTGCGCGCTCTCCTGCTTCCTCCAGGGCCTCCCCGGTAAACCGTCCGCGGGCCGTTCCGCGGCAGACCATTAGTTTTCAGGTACGGCACACCTGTCCACTCGGACAGGTTCCCCCCGCATCGCCCATCCAGTAAGTTGGAGTGGCGGGCACGAGCCGGTCGCCCACCGCGGTGGATTCGATCACCGGAACACGTTCGAAGCATTCGGGCCCCTCATAATCGGTCTCCTATATAGCTGCCGGAAGAAATAGCAGTCCTCACCGAAGACCCTGCAATTGGTGGAAGGAAAGGTTCAAGGAAAATGAGAAGTCGCAAGCTAAGGCTGTCTGTCATTCTCTTCCTCGGGGCCTTTCTGGGGGTTCTCCCGTCGCGGGCGCAAAGCACCGCGGAAGTGCGGGGCAAGGTGACCGACGCGTCCCACAAGCCGGTGGTCAGCGCCTTTGTCATTATCACCGGCGCCGAGACGTCCATGATGCGCGCCGCCACCACCGACGATACCGGCACGTTCCAGTTCCCTTCCTTGCCGGTCGGCACCTACCACATCGAAGTCAAGGCGGATGGCTTTCCGGACTTCGAAGCGGGCGACATTCGCGCCAGCATCGGGCAGGTGAAACAGCTGGCGATCGTGCTGTCGGAAAAGGCCGGTTCGGCGAGCGCCCAGCCGGCGGGCAGCAGCGGGGTCGTGGAAGCCGGAAACGCTCAGCTGGGCGTGGTGATGAACGATCTCGAGGTGACTGAGCTGCCGCTGAAGTCGCGCGACACCTTCGAACTGCTCCAGCTCCAGCCCGGCGTGCAAAGCACGGTGGGCGTGAATCTCTTTTTTGAGGGCAGCAAGCCCGGCGTGATCGCCGTCAACGGCGGCCGCGCCCGCTCCAACAACTACAACGTGAATGGCGGCGCCGCCGGCGAGCAGATGGTGAACTTCCCTTCGCTCCAGCCTTCCCCGGACTCCATCAGCGAATTCCGGGTGATTTCGCACAATTACGACGCCGCCCTGGGACGCAATTCGGGCTCGGTGTTGAACGTGGTGACGAAATCGGGAAGCCATCGCTTTCACGGCAGCGCCTACGAGTTTCTCCGCAACAATGCGCTGAACAGCAAAGGCTATTTCGACCTGACCACGCCCGACTTCAAACAGAACGAATTTGGGGGCACGTTCGGCGGCCCCATTCGCCAGGGCAAAACGTTCTTCTTCTCCTCGTATGAGGGGCGGCGATTCACACAAGGCATCACCTCGCAACCCGTCGCGGTGCCCACCTCCCAAGAACGCGGCGGCGACTTCTCGGCGGGCACGACATTCATCGGCAAGATCCAAGACGCCTTCGTGGCGACCACGCTGAGCAATCGTCCGGGATGCGCGGCGGCTGTCGCGCTGGCCGGCGGACTCCCCATTGCGGCGGGAACCAGCTACGCGGCTATCTTCCCCGGCAATGTGATTCCGACGCAGTGCTTCGACCCGACGGCGGCCGATTTAATGCAGCAGTTCGTGCCCGCGGGGACGAACGGCGTCTTCCAAGCCTCGCCGAACGCTTCCGGCCGGGCCGACCAGGGCACGTTCCGGCTCGATCACAACCTGACCAGCCAGCAGCAACTCAGCTTCTACTACTACTTCTCCGACGATTCCGGGCACCGGCCTTTCGCCGATCTCCAGGATCTGGGCGCCAACCTGCCCGGCTTTGGCGATCAGACCAAGGAACGGTTCCAGCAGCTCAATGCCAGCCACACCTGGGCCATCAATGCCAAAACCTCCAACGAACTGCGCTTGGTCTTCTATCGCGGCGCTCAGGGGAAGCTGCTCGCTCCAGCGCGCACCAACCCGGTCCAGGACTCCTGCGCCACCGTCCCGGCCGACCAGTGTTTTAGCGACCCCTCGAATCCCCGGCTGGGCATCCATCCCGGTTACGGCGGCCAGACCGAAGGCGTGCCTCTCATCAGCCTGTCGGGTGGATTTACGATTGGCAACAATGGCTCCGGCACGTTCCGGCAAGACGGCAACATCTATCAGGGAATCGATAACTACGGCAAAGTGATCGGCAACCATACCCTGAAGTTCGGAACCGACATCCGCAGGCAGCAGTTCAATCAACTGTATCTCTACGCCATCAACGGCACCTTTCAGTTCACCGGAGGAGGACCGAACGACGTCGGATACACCGATCTCGTTCCCAACTATCTCCTCGGCCTCCCCGACTCGTTCAACGAAGGTTCCGGCAATAGCGTGGATGCTCTCACCACGCAATTCCACGTGTACGCGCAAGACGCCTGGAAGCTGCGGCCCAATCTGACGCTCAACTACGGGCTGCGCTGGGAATGGAATACTCCCCAGTACGATTCCCAAAATCGCGTGCAGGCGTTTCGGCCCGGGCAGGCCACGAAAATGTTTTCGTGCTCGCTGACCGCCTCGAATCCCATAAACGGATACGTCGATCCCCTGCAAGCGGTCTATGGCAGCAGTGATTGCTCGCCCACCGGCCCGGCCAACGCCATTTTCCCGCTGGGGCTGGTGTTCCCCGGAGACACCGGAGTGCCCCAGGGACTGACCAACAACTACCTGCATGCCTTCGCGCCGCGCCTGGGCCTGGCCTGGGCACCGTCCGCGACCGATGGATGGCTGGCAAGAATCGTGGGCGGTCCCGGCAAGACCAGCGTCCGCATGGGTTGGGGAATGTTCTACGACAGCAATGAGGAGCTTCTTTTCGGAGGAGACTTTGCCGCGCAGCCGCCCTATGGAGGCAGCACCGTATTCAGCAACGTCTTTTTCAATACTCCGTTTCTCAATCAAAATGGCTCCATCAATCCGAATCCCTATAATGGCCCGCTGAATCCGAGCCGGGGCTCCGCCGTTGACTTCGCTCTGTTTCGCCCGATCGTGCTGTATGGCAACTTTCCCAACACGCTGCGCAACCAGTATTCCGAGCACTATCATGTGACCGTCCAGCGGGAAGTTCTCCGCAGCGTTTTGGTGCAACTGGGCTACGTGGGCAGCCAGGGGCACCGCTTGCTGGCCTCCATGGACCAGAATTACGGCAACGCGCAAACCTGTCTGGACCTGAATCAAATTCCGGGCATGTCGTGTGGTCCGTACGGCGCCGACAGTGCCTACTATATTCCAGCAGGAGCCATTCCCGCGGGCGTCACCCTGCACCTGCCCTACGGTTCGGTTTCCAGCGTCACCGGACCCAACGCCAACCCCATCACGCTGGTGGGTTTGCGCAAATACTCATCGCCCTATTGCGAGCCTACGACGAGCGTGGGTTGCCCGGCGGACGGCATCCCCGTGTTCGGCAGCATTTTCGGCATCGAGCCGGTCGCCAACTCGTCGTACAACGCGTTCCAAGCCCTGCTGCGCAAGAGTCTCTCCGGGGGCTTGCAGCTGCTCGCGGCCTATACGTGGAGCAAATCCATGGATAACGCCTCGAGCTTCGAGAATTCGGTCAATCCGATTGATCCGCGCAAATCCAGGTCGCTTTCGCTGTACGACGCGCGCCACCGCCTGAGCGTCAGCGCCTACTGGCAGATCCCCAGGGTTGCTCTGAACAACTGGGCGGAACACGTCGTCAACGGATGGTCGCTATCCAGCATCGCGACGCTGCAGTCCGGCTTCCCCATTCGCATCACCGCCACCGGCGACAACGAACTGATGAACAGCACCGACTTCGAAGTGGTCGGGGAACCGAACCAGGTGGCTCCGCTCCGGATTCTGAATCCGCGCACTTCGGGCGGCTACTACTTCGATCCCACATCGTTCGTCGCCGCGCCGCTGGGCCAAATCGGCAACACCCCGCGCACGGTGTGCTGCGGCCCCGGCATCGTCAACTTCGACGTCGGCATTCAAAAGAACATCCGCGTGCGCGAAGGCTCCAACCTCGAGTTCCGGACCGAGCTCTTCAATATCTTCAATCACACGCAGTTTCTGAACCCCGCGGGCGACTTCGGGGTGCCGGCGACATTTGGACAAGTCCAGAAAGCCAGGGACCCGCGACTGGTCCAGATGGCCTTGCGGTGGACCTTTTAACGCCATGGCGAACATGACCAGGAATCGGATGAGGATACTCAGACACATCTTGCTGTGCATGCTGCTGCTGGCCGGAACCGCCCGGGCCGGCGACGAGGAGCGCAAGCTGGTCTCGCGCACCGAACCCGAGTATCCGGACCTTGCCGTCAAGATGAATCTCCACGGCGCCGTCAAATTGAAGATCTGGATCAATCCCGACGGCACGGTCCGCCGGCTGGAATACATCGGCGGCCACCCCGTATTGGCGGCCTCCGCTCTGAAAGCGGTCAAGGACTGGAAGTACGAGCCGGCCGCCAAGGAATCCACCGAGACCGTGGAAGTAAAGTTCTGAACCCCGCGCGGAAGGTGCCCATGGCCGCGGGCAAGCCCTGGTTGAACTTTCAACCCCCGGAGTCCGCGGAGGGCTGAGCCGCGCGCGCCCGGTCCGCGCCGGTGAGGCACGCGATTCTCTCCAAATACATGGGCACCACCCGCTCCCAGGTAAGCGTGTCGCGAATGGCCGCCGCCGCTCTCCGTCCGCGCTCCGCGGCTTCCCCGCGTTGCTCGTAAACCTCCCGCATCGTGCGGGCCAGGGCGACGATATCGGGCTCGAACCACGTCCACTCGCCCGTCAGTTCGCCCAGCGGCGGAGCAGGATCAGGAACCATCACTTCGCGCGCGGGAATCAGGTAGCCGCAATCCGATGGGCAGAACTCCGGGGCTGGCCCTTCTCCCGTCACAATCACGGGTTTGCCGCAGGCCATCGCTTCGGCGATCGGCATTCCGAAACCTTCTCCCCGGTAAGGCAGCACGAAAGCGTCACAGCCGCGATAGAGCTCCGCCAGACGCTCGTCCTCGAGATTCCGGCTGATCGTCACCACGCGCGGCGACCACGGTTGGCCGGCAAAGCTGAGGACCTGCGCGAGCTGCGTGTTGTGCTGGTAAAAACTTGCCGAGCCAACGTCCTTGATCACCAGCGTGACGTCGTCCTCCGGCGCAAACGAATCTCCATAGGCCTGCAGAAGCAGGTCAATGCCCTTGCGCGCGATCGTCCCGCCGACGAACAAGAATACGAACCCGCGACTGCCTTCCGGACGCCAGCTCTTGCCTTGCGGACCAAACACTTTCGCGTCCACACCGTTGGGAACGACGTGCACGCGAGTCGACGCAACACCGCCCTCGATAAACGCGGACCGCACGAACTTCGATGGCACCCACAGTTCGTCGACGCTCCGCTCGATCTGCTGCACCCACGGGCGAGGCACGGCGCGGTATTCCCAGGGAAGAATGCACGCCAGTTTCCCCGCACGAGGACGCCGAAAATCCGGCGGCCATTGATGACGGATCGTCAAATCCAGATGGCGCGGAGAGCGCTCCGTTGCCTTTTGCAGCGTTTCACCCTGCGGCAACAAGAAGGGCGGGATTGAATTCCAGCCCTGCACTTCCAGACTGGCGTCCAGATGGGCCGACTGGACCAGGGCCTGCCCGATGGCGCGATTGATGCGCGCGTGACCGGAATGGGCAAACAAAGGCCCTCGGAGAATGACACCGGATCTGGTGGAATCGTTCCCCTCTCGCGCCAGGAAGGGACGTGCGACGTTTTGCAACCGCTGGCGTAAGTTCTGGAGGACGTCCTCGGCCAACGGCGAGGTATCGAGAAGCACATCGGCCGCCTCCAGCAGGCGGTGTGTCAGCAGGAAATCGAATACGGGCTGGAAGTACTGCGGCTCGCGTCTGGCAATCTCACAAAGTGGAATGCGGTACGTCGCGGCGATGTCGGACGCCATGCGCTGTTTAAGAAGGAGTTCGACCGACGGCCGGAACGCGGGCCGTGTATACAGCCCCGGGGCGCAATAGTTGACCGCCCTGCCTTGGTCTCCCGCAAAATCGTAAACCGACCCGAGCAACCAAGCCGCGCGGTAGGCGTTCTCGCCGCCGCCGCCGAGGAACCCATCGCTCCGATGGCGCATCGCTTCCTCAAGGAACGGGATGGCCTGCGACGGCCGGTTTCGCTGCACCCACAGCAGCCCGGTCAGATAGTGGAGTTCCGCATAATCCGAGTAGGCCTTGATTCCCAATCGGAGCAGTTCCTCGGCTTTCGACCAATCGCGCTTTCTCAAGAGGACCACGATCAAGTTGCGCAACGCCAGCGCGGCCAGCATGGGCTCGAGCCCTGAGATTCGCGAGACCTTCTTAAGGCTTTCGATACACGCCCCCGGCCCTGTCTGTTCTTCCAGCAGCGCACGATACAACCGCGCCCAGGGCTGGGCATTTCGCTCCAGAGCCGCCCGAGCTTCGCTGGAGAGCACGTTCGGTCCCTGCAAGCGCCAACTGAGATTCAAATGCTCTTGGCTGGCTCCGGCGGAAAACGCTCGCGGTTGCACGCTGATCAGGTCCGCACCTGCTACTCCCGGCAGGTGCACGGCTACGTGGGAAAGCCGGCCCGGCGTGAACAGCAGAGATCGACGAACGTCCGCCGCCTCGCCGTGAAGCAGTTTCTCTCCCTCGAGGTGGATAATCACGCCATCCAGCCCGGCCGGAACCTTTCCAGCAAACGCATCGGCCAACTCCTCGGTCCACAACATATCTCCGGCCAAATGGATCGCCGCGGGCAGCCGCTCGGGCGTGCGCGCATCGGTTGCGACGGCGACCTTCGGACTGCGCTCGCAAACGTGCTTGACGACCCCGGTTCGTGGGGCAACGACATAGATGGGCACGTCCACTCCTCCTGCGGTGGCAGCTCACTTCCTGATCAACAGAAGGTCATACAGCGGGCCATCGAGCAGCTTTTGCTCGTTGAGTGGTTCCAAATCCCCCTCGCGCGGGATGATCGACACCGTGAAATGGTGATCGTGGATCTTCCGCAGAAAACTCGCGGGATCCACACCGGCGAGCTTCAGCACGGGAACGTTGAACTCCATGATGATTTTCACTTGCGGGCTGCGCTCGAGCACGTTGCGCATCCCATCGAAGATGAACGGCTCGCTGCCCTCCGCGTCAATTTTCATGAAATCCACACTGCCGGGGATGATCTCGTCCAGCGGCAAGGCCTCGACCGAAACATTCCTGGCGCTTCCCTGTTCCCCTGCAAACAAGCTGTGGCAACCGAGAAGCGTAGGATTGCGGCGCAGCTCCACACGCTTTTTCGCATCCAGCACCGCGCACTGCCGCGACTGCACGATGTCCAGGAGCCCATTGACGGTGAGGTTCAGCTGGAGTACTTCGTAGTTGCGGGGATCGGCTTCCAGAGCGTAGACCCTGCCTGTGGCGCCCACGGCAAACCCGGCCAGAATCGTGTAGTAACCGAAATTCGCGCCGATATCCACGGCGGTCATTCCCGGTCGGAGGAGCCGTGTAAAGAGGCTGGTGATCCACGGTTCCCACTGCCCGTGCGTGATCAAGTGCGGCCCGATGCTGACGTCGGTGGTGTCCACGTACATGCTGTAACGATTCAGGATGCGCGTCAGGGCCAGGTTGTTCCCCTGATAGACGGCAAACCGCCCGCCGGTAGGAACGCCTGCGCCCACGTGGTTGACCAGTTCGTGCGTCTCACGAACCAGACGCTCGATCCCCAGCAGACGCTTGGCGAGCGCTTCGCTCACGCGGGCCTGCAGCGCGGCATGCTGCGCGAGACCATTGAGCAATAACAATGCTTCATCTGCTTCCGGATTGCCTCCATCGGGAATGCCGCTAGGCGCCGCGGCGACTCGACCCGCGGGCGCAGGCGCTGGTTTCTGCTGCGCCTTGGTTTTCGTGACCACGTATTGGTAACTGAGCAAGGGCTCGGCCGAGTGATCGTCTAGAACGGCGACGATCTGGCCCCCCGCTGCCTCCACCACGCCGAGAACATCCTGCTGGGGTACGCCGTACATCTCCATCACCGGCGCCGTTTCCACGGGCTGCGCGCCTGCGCCTTTGCAGACGTCCACTTTTATCCTGCAAGTTCGAGAACCTTTCGGCGCGAACCAGCTCACCCCTTCCTGCACCATATCGAGTTCGAGAAGGTAGCTTCCCGGCGCAGTGGGAGCGATAACCCGCAGCGGAACATACGCCGTTTCCGATGGCCGCAAACCATCGGTCAGGGCGGTCCGACCGTCGTCGGGGGTGAACGGTTTCCCGTCGGCCAACAGCCAGTGATTTCCCAGTACGATCACGTCGCGCCCGCTCGAATGCTGCCCGCGAGGCCAAGCGACCGGGCTGCTATTCGTGACTCGCACTTGCAGGTCATGCGGCGAGCCTGCTTCGAGCGTGGCCGGCATGTTGTCGATCTCGATGGAGGCCCGGAATCCCGCTTCGGGCAGCGCCCACTCCCTGGGCGGTTCTTGGCCGGGCGCCGGCGGTCCGGCGGGAATCTGGAAGAACGCAACGCCTCCCGGAGCCAGCACCCTCACGAATTCCGCGATGTATTTCTTGCTGTAGCGCGGTTCCATATGCTGCAGCACGAGCCGGGAGTAAATGAAATCGAACGTGTTGTCCGGGAACAGCGCCAGGTCGTCGGCTTCGTTCAGATGGTAGTGGCACCGGCTGGGGAACTGGTCGTATTCTCTGGCTAGATCGATCATGGACGGAGCGATGTCCACGCCATCGCACCGCTCGAAGTGACGGCACAATGCCTGCGTGAGCCTTCCCACAGCGCAGCCGAAATCGAGAGCCCGCCGGCGGGGCATTGTCACTCCCAGGGCCGTCAGGCCCGCTAGCACGGACTCCACTTCCTGCTCGCCGGTTTTGAAGAAAGCGACCGGGTCCCATTTGTTGTCTTTGAAGCGCGCATCGGTCAGCACGGACCATAGGGGATCCGTCCTGCCGAATTCGTTCCAATTGCGTTGCAGCTCGGCGAGTTGCACAGGCTCACCTCGGTCGCGAAGTCACCATCAATCCCCCAGCAGACGCAGAAATTCGTTCACCCATTGTTCGACGACGATGTTCCAGTCCCAGCGCTCGGTCATTTCGCGCCGGCCTTGCACGGCCAAACACTTGGCTTCTTCCCGGTGGGTGAAGACGTGGCGCATCAAGTGCCGGAGTTGCTCGAAGTCGGGCTCGGCCCAACAGTGGCCTGCGTAGAGTTCCACATCAATGTTGGCCGGCGCCGGCACTACCTTGCAGTCGATCAAATAGCTGTTCCGGTCATGAAGAAAGTCGGTCTGGCCGCTCCAACGGCTGGCAATGACCGGGCACTCCGTAGCCAAAGCCTCCATGTAAGGGCGGCCCCATCCTTCGCCCCGGCTCGGGAGCACGAAGGCGTCCGCGGCGCGGTACAGCCGGGGGATTTCTTCGTTTCTCATGAATCCCGGCAGAACGATGATGGCCGGCGCCTTCTCCAGCGGAAGGCCCATTTCTCGCTCCACGAAATGCGCGAGCCGCGGCAGGATCTCGGTGCGAGGGTCCGGCCGTGCGTAGGTCTTGATGATCAGCGCCACATCTTCATCGGCGCGGAATTCCGACAGGTAGGCGCGCAGCAGGAGTTCGGGCCCTTTCCGCTGCGTCCATTCGAAGATGGAAAGAAAGTTGAAGCCGCGCCGGTGCGGAATATCCAGGGGCTCGACATCCGGCCGGAAGATTTCGGCGTGCACCCCTTCCGGCAGGACTTTCAATTTGTTCTCCTCCACGCCCTCCGCCGCGAAAACCTCGCGGTTGAACTGGCTCGGCACCCAGATCTCGTCCATGGATTGGCAGGCCTCCAGCCAACCCACCGGCAGACGGTCGGTTTCGAACGTCGTGCGGCCAACCCGGCACCGGGCGTATAAGTCGCGACTGAAGTCGTGAGCCGTCAAGCACTGAAACAGCACGCTGCGCGCCGGGTCCACGCGCTGCAGCTTGAGCACCTCCAGCGTGTCCCGCACCTCCGGAGCCAGCAGGGACATCGTGTCGGTGTGCATGTACATGGGCTGCAGCTCAACGGGAATCCCGCGACGCGCCAGTCCCAAAACGACCGCCAGCGTCTCATCCGCATAGCCGCTTCCGCCATAGACCGCGCCCCGCACGACGACGCCCGCCGGTCGAAAGGACCTACCTGCCGCCGAACGCGCCCCCGCGCCGCGGCTCTTCGATTCGCCTGCCACCCGTTCGCTTTCCACGAATGATCCCTGGCTCATCCGCGCCTCTCCGCCGCAACTTCACCCGTGGCACAGCCCGGTACCAGCCGCGCCGCCCGCCTTCGTCCGCATGAATTCTTTGGCCCTTCTGATGAATTGACCCTCGCACGGATTGGCGGTGGCGCCCGCCAGCAGCCCATCCAACGCTCGCGTTCCCAGGCTCGAATTCCTTAAAGACTTCTCATCGACGGTCCGTTCTACATCTCCAACCCGGCAAACATTGCCGGGCGCACCTGATTCTTACGGCCATTTTTCCGGGGCCGCTCGGTACATGAATGCACGTCGGCGACCAATAGCTCCGTGAACGGGTTCCCATTTGTGCTGAGGCCAACGCCAGCCCACACCTCCACGGGCACAAGACACACCCACGCACGGGAGACATCCTGAGCAAACTATCTCTTTCTGTTTTGAGTGACCGGAGGTGGAAGCCGTCGAGGACGTCGTGGGAGCTGCGTGAAGTTCCTCAGCGCCCTTTCAGGGCAGCGGGTTCATCGCGGAAACAACGTGGGAGGGCGCGAGCGCGGGCGCGGAACGGCTGTTCTTGATGCGCCGGACAATCTCGTAGGCCATGATATCCAGGGGAATGATGTCGTCCGCCTGCCCCGCCTCGGCCACCATGCCGGGCATGCCCCAGACCACGGAACTGGCTTCGTCCTGCACAAACACGCGGCCGCCCTGCTCGCGAATGTGCTGCGAGCCGCGCACCCCGTCGGAACCCATTCCCGTCAGGACCACGGCCAGCGAGTTGGCGCCGTAGACCTTGGCCACCGAGCGAAACAGCACGTCCACCGCCGGACGGCAGGAATTTTCCGGCTGCTCCTGGTTCATCACGATGCGGACGGAACCCCCAAAGCGTTCGACGGTCATGTGGAAGTCGCCGGGCGCAATCCAGGCCACTCCCGGCTCCACAATCTGGCCCGGCTCCCCCTCCCGAATGGCGATCTTCGACTTGTCGTTGAGCCGCTCCGAAAGAAGCCGCGTAAACAGCGGCGGCATGTGCTGCACGATCACGATGGGCACGGGAAAATTCTTGGGGAAGGCAGGGAGCATTTGGGCCAGAGCGTTGGGACCGCCCGTCGAGGCCCCGATCGCCAGGATGTCGATCCGCGAGGAGTCCTGCCGCTGCGCCACCGGCGCAATCTGGTTTTGTGTCGGAACGCCTCGGAGAGGCTCCAGCAAGGGCTCTGGCTCACTGGACCGAAGCGCGCAGATGGCCTTGATCTTGGGGATCAGCTCGGAACGAACGCGTTCCGCCGCCACATCGGGATCGCCGCTTTTGCTGGGCTTGGTGGCGTAGTCGGCGGCCCCCAGCGACAGCGCATCGAGCGTAATCGCCGCGCCGCGCTCGGTCATCGTGCTGAACATGATCACCGGCAGCTTCGGATACAGCCTGCGAATCTCTTTCAGCGTCTCGATGCCGTTCAAACCGGGCATCTCCACGTCGAGGGTGATGAGATCGGGAGTCAGGAGTGGAATTTTTGCCAGCGCGATTCGCCCGTCCGCCGCCGTGCCGGCAATGGCGATGCCGGGATCCACGGCGAGGGCGTCCGAGACGACCTTGCGAACGACGACGGAATCATCCACGATCAGAACACGAATGGGCGGCATGGATTATTCAAGCCAAACGCGGTAGCTCTTGGCTCCTTCTTCAAATTGGAACAGATCGCCGGGCGCAAAGCCACCGGAAGCCGTTTCCCGCGCGATGCGCGCCACATCAATGCCCCGGCGGGAGAGTTTCTCGTCCAGCCCCGGCGGCAACAACTCCACGAGATTTTCCGCCGCGGTGGGAGGAAAGGTGACCTCCGCCTTGGTGCAGCCGTGCTGGAGGACGCGAATCTTCAGGGCGCGCGATAGGACGGGAACGGCGGGCGCAGGCCGCACCGGCTGGTCGCTTCGCGGCTGCTGAAGCAGCGCCGGCATGGTGAGGCTGCGATACGCCTCCTGCCAATTTACTGGAGCTTCCAGCGCCTTCAAGTACTGGATCAGGCCCTGATAGGCGCGCATAAAGAAGATCAGCTCGGGCGGTCCGGCCATCCGGAAATTCCAGCGAAACTCGCCCAAGTGCGCTTCCACGCGCTCGCCCAGCCGCCAGGCGTGCAGGTCGAACGGCCCGCTGGTGCAGAACGGCTCGAACAGGATTTCGCACAACCCGGGGAGAAGATGCTGCATGGGCACGAGCAGCAGGGCCTGAAAACCGAGCGTTTCAAAGTGCGCGCTCGCGCGGGTGGCCTCGAGTTGGTCCGCCGCCGTATCTTCAATGAGGGAAGCCAGCGCCCACGTGGTCCGGGCATCCAGTTTCTTCACGCAGCCAAAATCGAGCAGGCCGATCACCGGGCGTTCGTGCTCAAGCCGGAAGCGATAGTTGCCGGAGTGCGGATCGGCGTGCAGAAGTCCCCAGGAAAAACAGCTCTCCAGGAAAAGCCGCAGCAAGGTGGAGGCCGCTTCGCGCCGCGCCTCCAGCGGCCATGCCTGCGTGGACGAGAAAGGCTCGCCGCCAAGCCAGGTCATGGTCAGGACGCGAGGGCCGCTGCACTCCTCGATCACTTCGGGAATTTCCACCCGCGGAAAACCGCGCGCTACTCGAACGAAGGACCCCAGCATCCGGGCCTCGTGCCGGAAGTCCAATTCCTCGCGGAACATCCCTCCGATTTCGCGGCGATACCCGGACAGGTCAAATCCCCGGTGCAAGCCTCCCACCGGCGCCGTGAGCCAGCCCAGGGCGTGCAGATCCACATCGAGCGCCTCGGCCATGCCGGGATACTGAATCTTGACGGCCACGGTGCGCCCGTCCCGCAGCACTGCCTGGTGCACCTGCGCCAGCGATGCGCCCACTCCTTCTTCTTCGATGCGGAGGAAACAGTCCTCCAAAGGACGGCCCAGCGCTTCTTCGATTTCCTGGAAGGCCTCCTGGGCGGAGAGGCCCGGGGCGGTTTCGGTCAGCGAGCTGAAACACGGCTCGTCTTCGCCCAGTTCTCCGAGGGAAAGGATTTGCCCGATCTTTTGCGGCAACCCGTGCAACCGCGCGAGCCGCTGCACCACCGCCAATTGCGACTTCTTCGCCGAAGCGCTGCTGCCGCGCCGGAGACTCGCCAAGTTGCGGGCCAGTCCACCCAGCTCGGCAGCGCGCTTCAGCTTACGCTGCATGGATACACTCCCCGCGCGATCGCGCGGTCGCCGTCTCCAGCGATCTTACGGTCCCTGGCATGCTCCGTCGCTCGTCCGGGTTCCGCGGCCGGCCTTAGAACTTGTACCGGCCGACCAGCCCGCGCAATTCGGCGGACATCGAGGCCAGCGATTGCGCCGCCTTCTGCGAATCGCCCGCCCCGCGGGATGTGCTCTTGGCCGCCTCGGCCACGCCGGCTATGTTCTTGGCGATCTCGGCGGCGCCCTTGGCGGCTTCGTTGACGTTGCGCGTCGTCTCGTTCGTCGTGGCGTTCTGCTCCTCGACGGCCGTGGCGATGGTGTTGGAGAAATCATTCACCTGATTGATGATCGCTCCGATGGCCCCGATGGCGTCCACCGCGCCCTTGGTGTCACTCTGGATCGCCTCGATCTTCCGGCTGATATCCTCGGTGGCCTTGGCGGTTTCCTTCGCCAGCTCTTTCACTTCATTGGCGACCACGGCGAAACCCTTTCCGGCTTCACCCGCCCGCGCGGCTTCGATGGTGGCGTTGAGAGCCAGCAGGTTGGTTTGTTGCGCGATGGAGGTGATCAGCTTGATCACCTGGCCGATTTCCGCGCTCGATTCGCCCAGCTTGCCGACCGTGGCGTTGGTCGATTGGGCGATCTTCACCGCTTCGCTGGCGACCTTGGCCGCATCGGCCGCGTTCTTGGCGAT
Source organism: Terriglobia bacterium (assembly GCA_020072765.1). Taxonomy (GTDB): domain Bacteria; phylum Acidobacteriota; class Terriglobia; order Acidiferrales; family UBA7541; genus Palsa-295. The sequence continues at coordinate 24,429 of JAIQGD010000011.1, read as the reverse complement.
CTCCTTGATGCTGGAACTCATCTCCTCGGTGCCGGTGGCCACGGTCTGGAGGTTGCGGTTCACCTGCTCGGAAGCGGCGGAGACCACGTTGGCCTGCGAAGCGGTCTCTTCCGCGTTGGTGCTCATCTGCTGGCTCACGGCCGTGAGTTCTTCCGACGCCGTCGCCAGTCCCGAAGCGTTCTGGGCCACCGTCGCCATCGTCGTCTTGAGCTCCTCCATCTGCTTCTTCTCGCGCTCGGCCGCTTCCCTCACCTTGGCCTCGATGGCCAGCTTTTCCGTGATGTGCTCCCAGGTGACCATGGGACCCAGATATTTCTTGTTTTGATCGTAGATGGCGCTGCATTGCAGGCTGAACGTTTCCGGGCCGATCGAAATCTGCGTGGTGAACGGCAGGTTGCGGTCGTTGGCCAGGAATTTCCGCTGGTGCTCCGGATTCTTGTGGAAGATGTCGATGGGCGTGCCGACCATTTGATCGGCGCGGATCGGGAGATACTGCTCGATCTTCTTCATGAGGTTCTTGGCCGCCGGATTCAGGTACTGCAGTTTCAGATCCACGTCGGCGGACATGATGTTGATCGGCGCGTTCTCCATCATGGACATCACGCGCGACATCTCCGTCTCGATCTTCAACTGCTCGGTGATCAAGGACCACGTGATCATCGGGCCGACGTAGTTGTTCTTCTCGTCGTAGATCGCCGTGGCCAGCAAGTCGGCCGTCTGATCGCCGATCTGAATGTTCGACCGGTGGGGCAGGTTTCTCGGGTTGCTCAGGATCTTCCGCTGGTACGCCGGGTTCTTGTGGAAAATGTCGATGCTCGAGCCCAGCACCTTGTCGGCGCTCACCGGCAGGAATTTCTCGATGACGTTGAGCAGCTTCTCGGACGCCGGATTCACGTAGATGATCTTCATGTCCAAATCCGCCAGCATGATGTTGATCGGCGAATTTTCCAGCATGGCCTGCGTTTGCGCCATGGTCAGGCCCTGCCCGGTCTCCCCCACTTCATGATTCTTCGCGGTCACGATCTCCTCCTGTAGTCCTCCGATTTTTTCCATCACCGAATCCACCACTTGCGGCGGCACGCCGAGTTCGGTCAGTGTCACCGCCAGATGCGTCCCCACCCGCTCGAAATGCCGCGGCTCGATGAGCAGCTGGGCGTGCGCCGACTTCATCGAGCGGCCCTTGTACTCCGCGGGACCTCCCAGCGCCTGCGTCATGAACTGCGTCTGGCGCATCTTCAGCCAGGTCATGTTCGTCTTGGCGAAAAACGGCTGCAGCTCCTTGTCCGCCAGGACTTTCTCGTAGAACTTTTCGACCGCCGCGGCGATGTTCGCCTTTCCGCCCAGCTGGGCGTACAGCGAATCGGTGCGGCGCACGGACGGCAGTTTGACTCCCATGACGACTCCTTTTCTCTTTAGGCTCCGTGGCGGAGCGCTTTCATTTCACCAGGCAACTGGTGTCTTGCTTTGGACCCGTGAAACCCGTTCCGGCAATTCCGGTCGTTCCCTTCCACCCGTGTTCCGTGCACTCGTTCCGCATCTGGCCCGGCACACACGCGTGGCCGCTCGCAAACGCCCACAGCGCCGCGCCTCACGTCACCATGTAACTGGTGACGTAATTCAGGCTGCGGAGCACGACGAAGGTGATTCCGACCGCGCGGTGCAGCGCCCGCGTCTCGTACCTTCCCGCCAGCATGGGACGTCCCAGCGCGATCATCGTCACGTAGCAGCCCAGCACCGCCAGCGACACCGCGGCGTGAAACCAGATCAGCGGCCGCACGCGCGAAACCACCTTTTCCACCGCGTGGCGCGTGAATTCGATATACAGGACCAGCAGCAGATCGCTGCTGAACGCCGCCACCATCAGCCGCTGATGCCACTGCGGATTCTTCTTGCGGATCCACAGCCCCGCCGCCACCAGAAACAAAACCAGTGTTGAAGCCAGATGCAACATTTCAACTCCTCCCGCCGCGGCCGGATTTGCCTTCGTTCCCCGCCGCGCGCCTTCGGCATCCCCTGCCGGAACTCCTCTGCTTCCCCGTGCCCAACCGCTCTGCCACCGAACCTCTCACCGCTTCACCCCGCTGAGGACCGCCACGGGTTCGGCCGCTTTCGGCCGGTACAGCGACGCCTTGCCCGCATGCACGATGTGAAACTCCTCGGAAAGCCCTAGGACGGTCTCGGACGCGCCCAGAATCACGGCCCCGCCATCGGCCACGTTCCGCCGGATGCGCCCGATGATCTCCTTCTTGGCGTCCTGCTCGAAATAGATCAGGACATTGCGCAGCAGAATCAGATCGGCGCGATCGATGCCCGCCCACGATCCGAACAGATTCAGCTTGCGGAACGTCACCATGCGCCGGATCGATTCATTGACCTGCCAGACCGCCTCTTTTTTCGTGAAGTGCCGGATCAGCATCTGCGCCGGAAGGCCGCGGTTCACTTCCGCATGGCTGTACTGCCCGGACATGGCCCGCTCGAGGTTTTCCTCGGCGATGTCGGTGGCGAGTATCTCCACCGTGAAACCCGGAAAACGCTCCAGCAGATCGTTGACGATCATGGCCACGCTGTACGGTTCCTGGCCCGTCGAGCACGCTCCCGACCAGATCCGCAGGTGCCGTTTCGCCGCACGCGCCGCAAACAGCTCCGGCAGCACTTCCGTGCGCAACATCTCGAAGGGATGGATGTCGCGGAAGAAATAGGTTTCGTTGGTCAGCAGGCAATTCAGGACGCGTTCGCGCAGCGCGGCACTGTTATCGCGCCGCAGCAGTTGGACCATTTCCGCGATCGAATCCACCTTCATCTCGTCGTACAAAGGCGACAACCGAACTTCCAGCAGGTACTCCTTGCCGTCTTCCAGCGCTACGCCGGAATGCTCCTTCAGGAGCATGCGGATGTAGTCGAAATCCTCCCGCCGGACCGACATGCCCAAGGTTCCGCTCACGAGGCCGCCAGTGCCGGCATGGATTTACTCGCCATTACTCTCTTGTAGATCTGGTCGTACAACCCATGGAGCGGATAGACGCCGTGCCCCAGCCTGGCTTCCAGGACGGCCGTGGCCGTACCCCAGACCTTGGAGCTTTCCTGGTCCTGCACGAGAACCTCGCCGCCGCAGGCGCGCACGCGCTCGCAACCCTTCACACCGTCCACTCCCATGCCGGTCAAGATCCCCACCAGACAGTTGCCGCCATAAGCGCCCGTCACCGAGCGCAGCAGGACATCGCTCGACGGCAGGTGAGCATTTTCCGGCACACCATCCTGCGCTTGAATCTGCACGTACGAGCCGGCGCGCTCGACCACCGTATGCTTCCCGCCCGCGGCGACGTAAATGCCCGGATGCAGACGCTGCGCGGCTCCCGTTTCCATGACTTTCATCTGGCAGCTCTTCTGCAGGCGCTCGACAAAGCTCGTAATCAGAAGCGGCAACATGGACTGCACGACCACGATGGGAACTGGGCAACTGGCGGGAAACTTCGGCAGGAGTTCCGCCAGCGCGGTAGGCCCGCCCGTCGAAGCGCTCAGCACCACCACATCCGCATGGCTCGAGACGATGCCGCGCGCCGGCGCCGCCACGCGCGCCACCGTCACCTTCTCCTGCCCGGACCGCTCATGCAGCGCCCGGATTTTCGGAACCAGTTCCTGCTTGCAATTCTCCAGGGCCTGATCCATCGAGGCCTGCATCGTGGGTTTGGCCACGTAATCGTCGGCGCCCAGGGCCAGCGCTTCCAGGGTTTGCGTGGCGCCTTTGGTCGTCAGCGCGCTGAACATGATGATGGGCAGCCGCGGGTGATTCTTGCGAATCAGCTTGAGCGCCGTCATCCCGTCCATCTCCGGCATTTCGATATCCAGCAGCACCACGTCCGGCCGCACCTGCTCGACCTTCTCCACGCCCACGCGCCCATTCGGCGCGATCCCGACCACCTGCATATCCGGCTCCTCGGTCAGCAGCGACGAAATCGCCTGGCGGATCGGGCTGGAATCTTCCACGATGAGAATGCGGATGTTGGGCATGGGCGTTACCTCGTCATTCCAATCAGCGTCAATTTGTCGGCCAGCATCTCTTTGGTGAACGGCTTCATCAGGTATTCGTTCGCTCCGGCTCCCAGCGCCTTTTCCATCAGGTTGGGTTCGTCCACCGACGTCACCATGATCAGCCGAATCTGCTGGTTGTAGAACGGGTCGTTGCGCACCGCGCGGACGAATTGCACCCCATCCACGTTGGGCATATTCCAGTCCACCAGCAGGACATCGAACGTCATTCCCGTCCGCAGAATGGCAATCGCATTGGCGCCGTCGAAGGCTTCTTCCACGTCAAACCCGAGTTCGTCCATCATCGTGGCCAGCATCGACCGGGTCGCCTGCGAGTCATCCACAATCAGAGCGCGTTGACGCAACAAAGTGTCTCCTCCCTCATCGTCCGCGAAACAACATCCCGCCTCACCGTTCAGTTCGCTTCCTTGGGACTCAACGCAGGCCCTGCGGAATTGGCTTCCGGCATCTCGATGCCCACGTTGATGGCATGCTGCGCATCGAGCACCAGCATCAGATCCCCGTCCAGTTTGTGGACCCCGCTGATGATTTCCTTGAACGCCGCGCTCATGGTGACTGGAACGGCTTCGAACGTCTTCTCGGTCACATTCACCACGTCGCAGATCTCATCCACCAGCAGGCTCACCGCTCCGTCATCGCCGCGCAGCACCACGTTCATGGGCGCGTATCCCGAAGGGCGCTCCTCCATCCGCAGCCGCGTCCGCAGATCGATGGCCACGATGATCTGGCCGCGCAGATTGATCAGCCCGCGCAGCGCCGACGAATACGGAATGGGCGTCATCTGCTGGTAGTTGATCACTTCCTGAACCCGCTCCACCTCGACGCCGAATAATTCGCCGCCGGCCCGGAACGTGCAAAATTGCTGCGTGGCCATCAGTTCACCCCTCGAACGGTCTCGGCCGCGCCGGTCCACAGCTCGGAGATGTGCGGGATTTCCAGCAGGTCGGTCACGCGTCCCTGAATCACCGCGCGGCCCCGGATGTTCTTCTGGAAATCGGCTTCGTGCACGGTGAGGCGTTCCTCCACGATGTCCACGATCTCGTCGACGATCAGCCCCACGCTCTTGCCCTGCTTTTCGTACACGATCACCTGCGCCAAATCGCTGCCTTCGCTGTCGCTTTCCAGATTCAGCACGCGCGCCAGCTTGACCACCGGCATCACCCCGCCGCGATACTGCACGACGAGCTGCCCGGCGGAAGTTTCCAGCTTGTTCCGGGGAAATTCCTCCAGCCGCGCGACCAGATGCAGCGGCATGGCCAAGCGCTGGTCCTTGCCGACCCGGAAGATGACCAGCCGTTCGATCTTCGCGTCCTGCTCGGCCGCCGCCGCCGTCCGGGATTGCGCCTCGTTCTGGACTTCCACGCCCGCGCGGCGCGCCAGCCCGATCACGTCGATAATCAGGGCCACCGCTCCGTCGCCCATGATCGTCGCTCCCGAACACACCGTCAGCCCCTTGAGCTGCCGGGCCAGCGGTTTCACCACGATCTCTTCGGTGTCGTTGATGTCGTCCACGGCCAGGCCGAACGAGTGCAGGCCCGCCTGCAGGATGACCAGATTCACGTCGTCGGATTGCTGCCCGCGCCGCGCATCTCCGTCTTTCAGCCGCAGCACCTCGTGCAGGTACAGGATGGGAATCAGCCGGCCGCGCAGCCGGTAGACGCTGCAGCCGCGCGCTTCTTCGATGCCCGCCGCCGCCTGATCGGCGCTCAGCCGCACCAGTTCCAGAATGTTCACCTGGGGAATGGCATAGCGGATGCCCCGGCTCACCACCACCAGCGCCGGAATGATCGCCAACGTCAGCGGGATCGTCAGCCGGAAGCAGGCGCCTCCGTTCGACGCCGTCAGAATGTCCACCGTTCCGCCGATGCGCTCGGTGTTGGTCTTCACCACGTCCATGCCCACGCCGCGGCCCGAAACCTTGGTGATGTCGTCCGAGGTGCTCACCCCGGGCAGGAACATCAGCGCTTTCTGCTCCCGCTCGGAAAGCCGCGCGGCGCGGTCCGCGCTGATCGAGCCTTTGTCCACGGCGTCGGCCACAATGCGCGCCGTGTCGATTCCCTTCCCGTCGTCGCTGACTTCGATGCACACCTGCCCGCCGTCGTGGTAGGCCCGCAGAATGATCGTGCCTTCTTCCGGCTTGCTCTTCGCCCGCCGTTCGGCCGGCGTTTCGATGCCGTGATCGATGGCGTTGCGAATCAGGTGCGTCAGCGGGTCCTTGATCGCTTCCAAAATCGTTTTGTCCAGCTCCGTCTCGCCCCCTTCGAATTCCACGCGGACCTGCTTGTTGCAAGTGATCGAGACGTCCCGCACCAGCCGCGGCACCCGGTCCCACAGATTGCTCACCGGCTGCATGCGCGTCTTCATCATTCCTTCCTGCAGCTCGGTGGTGATCTGGTGCAGCTTTTGCGACGACGAAGTGATCGCGGAATTGGAATGGCCCAGCTGCATGATCTGGTTGCGCACCAGCACCAGTTCCCCCACCATGTTCATCAGCTTGTCGAGCAGCGAAACATCCACGCGCAGGTGCTGCGCGCCCACTCCGTTGTGAGCCCGCGCCGCCGCGACGTCCTGCTCCGCCTCCGCTGCCGCCGGCTCCAGGCTCTCTTCCTGACCCAGCACCGCTTCACTCTCGCTATCCTTCAGGGACTCCAGCCGGGCGATCAGGCTGCTCGCATTGAACCCGGCGTCCGACTTCTTCTCGGCCACCAGTCCCATCGCCGCCCGCAGGCTGTCCACCATCTGCAGCAGCGCCGTGGTGATTTCCTTGCCGGCGATCAGGTTGCCGTCGCGAATCTCGGTGAGCAGGTCTTCGCCGGCGTGCGCCAGCATCTCCAGATTGTTCAGCCCCAGCAGTCCCGACGTGCCCTTGATGCTGTGGATCACCCGGAAAATGTCGTCCACGCGCGCCGCGTCGCGCCCGTGCTCCAGCTTCACCAGCAGCGTATCGAGCTGCTGCAAGCCTTCCGAGCTTTCGTCCAGAAACTCTTTCAGAATTTCATCGAAATTCTTACGCGCCATCTGTGTCCCTTTCCATGCCCGCGCTCACGACGCCGGGCTTGCCGCCACGCTGGCCGGTCCCTCGATCAGCCGCTCCGCCAGCCACGCGATGTTCGCCAGGGGCTGCGGCTTGTGGAGAAACGCATCCGCGCCGCACCTTCTGGCCTCGGCCTCGACCTCCGGCGACCCATACGCGGTCAGCATGATCACCCGCGTCACCTGAGACTTGCTGCGCACCGCCCGCACCAGATCCAAGCCTTCCGTGCCGCGCGATCCGGTCAATTGCAGATCCGCGATCACCAGCGAGTATTCGCGGGCCGCGATCAGTCCGACCGCTTCGTCCAGCTCGCTGGAGCACTCCACTTCATAGCCCAGCGACGTAAAGTACTCGCGCATCGCGAACAGAATCACGTCCTGGTCATCCACAAACAGCGCCCGGTGTGCCATCACCCAGGGAATAAGGCAGTTTGATCGCCACAATTGCTAAAAGGGGGTAACTGGTAGGTACATGCTTGTTTTCAACAGGATGGAAAAGGAGGGCGGAGGGCGCGCGGCGTCTTTGCCGAATCTTGGACGGCGTGTCTAGAATTTAGACAGAACGATCCCGTGCTGTTTGATCTTGTGGTAGAGCGTGCTGCGGGGCATGTCCAGCTGTTTGGCCGCCTGGTCCACCTGTCCGCCCGCCCATTGCAGCACCCGCGTGATGTGCTGCTTTTCCACCTGCGCCAGAGAGAGCGAGGGGTCGAACGCCGCGCCGCCTTCCTGGCCGGGCTGTTCGAAATGCAGGTCCTGCCGGGTAATCACGTTCTCTTCCGTCAACAGGACGGCGCGCTCCAGCACATTCCGCATTTCCCGGATGTTTCCCGGCCAATCGTAGGCTTGCAGCGCGCCCATCGCGTCCGCGGCCAGCGCAATTCCCTTGCGCCCGTAGCGCCCGGCGAAACCATCCAGAATCTGCTGCACCAGCGCGGGAACGTCTCCGCGCCGTTCGCGCAGGGACGGCACGCGAATCGGAATCGTGCTGATGCGGAAATAGAGGTCGTCGCGGAACAATCCCTGGCGCACGCGGGCCGCCAAATCCCGATGCGTGGCAGCGATCAGCCGCACGTCCACCGAACAATCCTGCACGTCGCCCAGCCGGCGAAAGCGCTTCTCCTCGACCACCTTGAGCAGCTTGGGCTGCACGGCCGGGTCCACGTCGCCGATCTCGTCCAGAAACACCGTGCCGCGGTGCGCCACCTCCAGCAGGCCCACCTTATTGCTCATGGCCCCGGTAAACGCGCCCTTCTGGTGCCCAAACAGCTCCGTCTCCAGTAGTTCCTGCGACAATCCCGCGCAGTTCAAATCCACAAACGCTTCCTTGGCCCTCGGACCGTGCTCGTGAATCCACGACGCCAGCACGCTCTTGCCCGTTCCCGTCTCCCCCTGAATCAGCAGCGGGCTATCCGACGCCGCCACGCGCTCCACGATTTCCCGCAGACGCTTGATCTGCGGATCGGCTCCCACGAACGGATCCACCGCCGAGCGCGACTCCTTGGACTGCGTGGCCATCTGCCGCTGGCGGTTCTGCCGCTGCTCGCACAGCCGCTCCAGCACCACCAGCAGTGCCGGCAACTCCACCGGCTTGGTCAGAAATTGTTCGGCGCCGTTCTTGATCGCCTGCACCGCCAGTTCGATGCTCCCTTGGCCCGTCAGGAGAACGACCGAAACGTAGGGGTCGATGGCTTTCAACCGGGGCAGCAATTCCAACGCGTTCCCATCGGCCAACACGTAATCACACAGGACGATATCCGCCCTCCAGGAGCGCAGCACCTTCTCGCCTTCCGCGCAGGACTCGGCCAGGCGCACCTCCTGCTCGTGGGCCTTCAGGAATTCTCCGACCGCGAAGCGGATTCCGGCTTCGTCATCCACCAGCAAGATGCGGTTTCTCGCCAACGCTCAGGCCTCCCGGGAACTCGAATCGCCCGCCAAGGCTTGCAAGCGAATCACCATCTCCGCGCCACCCTCCGGATGATTGCGCGCCACGATCTTGCCCCCGTGCTGTTCGATGGCGCGCTCGGCGATGGCCAGGCCCAGGCCCGTTCCGCCGCGCCGCCGCGTGAAAAAAGGCTCGAACAGCCGCGGCAAGTCCTCCAGGTCAAAACCCGGACCGCTGTCCCGCACCGCGCACTCGATCCACGCCTGATGTACCTCGCGGAGGGACCGCACCTCGATGGTCACTTTGCTGCCTTTGGGCGAATGCTGAATCGCATTCTCAATCACGTTGCGAAACACCTCGGCCATGCGCTGGGCATCCACGCGGACCATGGGCAAATCCGGGGCCAGCACCTTGCGGATTTCGATATTGTATTTGCCGGCCAGATGGGCGCACGCTTCCACCGCATGATTCACCAGCGCGCTGGCCTCGGTATCCACCAGGTGGAGGACGGCTGGCTTGCCGTAGTCGAGCAGCTCCTGCATCAGACCGGTCATGCGGTTCAGTTCCTGCCGCAACACCCTCCGGTATTCCACGTATTCCGGCTGCACCCCAAAGCGCGCCTCGAACGCGTCCATCGTCGCCGAAATGCTGAACAGCGGATTGCGCACCTCGTGCGCGACGCCCGCCACCAACGTGCCCATCGCCGACAGCGTTTCGCTGCGGCGCAGCGACTCCTGCAGCTCGACCGTGGCGCTGACGTCCCGCAGCGTCACGATCATTTGTTCCCGCTCCATCGCCGGATCCACAAACCGGCTGACGGTCACCTGCCAGCTCTTGCCGCTCCGCGCATCTCGAATTTGCCGGGAAGAGGCCTGGCGCCATTCGCGGGCTTCCGCCATGACCGTCTGCACGGTCTGCCAGGGTTCCGACGGGCAAAATTGCGATATCCGGCATCCGATCGCCGCCTCAAAACCCAGATTCAGCAGCACGCTGGCCGGCCGGTTGAGCCGCCGGATTGAACCCTCGACGTCGGTAAGCAGAATGGCCGATTCGACGGCATCGAACGTGAGCCTCCACTCCCGCGCGGCATTTTCCAGCGCCGCCCGGAGCCGCCTCTCCTCTTCGCTGGCTTGCATCTGTGCGGTCTTGTCCCGTCCGACCGAAATAAAATGCGTGATCTCCCCCCGCGCGTTTTTCAGAGGCGAGATGGTCTTCTCTTCATAGAACAGGTCCCCGTTCTTCTTGCGATTCAGGAACAACCCGCGGAAGGCCTTCCCCGCCAGAATCGTCTGCCACAGTTCTTCAAAATATTCCTGGGCCACTTTTCCCGACTTCAGCACGTTGGGCTTGTGCCCCACCATTTCCCCGCTGCGATAGCCCGTCAAATTCTCGAACGCCGGGTTGACGTATTCGATCACGCCGTCCCGGTTCGTAATGATGACCGCGTCCGCGGTCTGTTCCGCCACGCTGGACAACTTGATCAGCGCCTGCTCATTTTCCCGTTGCTCGGTGACGTCGTAGGCGTGAGCCAGCACCGTGTCCGGGGGGACGAACACGTACGTGGCGTCAATATCCGCGTTGCGCCCCGTCGGCAAAAAGTTGTAGACGCATTTCCGGTGAATGGTGCGCTTCTCCGCATGGCACTGGCGCAGGTCGGCCGCGATGTCCGCGGAATGCGCAAAAATGTGGCCGATTTTGGCATTTAAGAGGCCGGAAAGGCTCCCTCCCGCGACTATTTCGGCCGTGTCGCTGAAACCCACCAGCACAAAATCTCCCTCCCGCCACTGCCAGGAATAGGTGGGAACGGGAAGAGACTTATACAGGCTGCGCAGCAGCTCCTCACTCGCGCGGATGCTCTCCAGGGCCTGATGGCGTGCCGTAACGTCCCGCAGGAGAGCCGTGAGGTAACGCTCGCCGTCAGCGGTGCTCCTCAAAATCGAAGCTTCGGCCAGGAACCGGCTGCCATCGGCTCGCACGCCGGCCACTTCATTCAAGGGCTCCATCTGCCGCGGTGCCGCCGTGCCGTCGCCAACGCCGCGCACCCAGGCGCGGTGTTGATCGCAAAGAGCTTCGGGAAGAAACTGCGTGCAGGACTGGCCCAGCGCTTGTGCGGCCGAGCAGCGGAACATCGCTTCCGCCGCCCCATTGAACAACACGATTTTTTCGTGCGCATCGATGGCGAGAATGGCATAGGCCGCCGATTCGACGACCCCGGCCAGGTACGCCGGACTGTGGAGGAGTTCCTGTGTGCCCTTGTTCTGTTCGGCAATGCTCAACGCGCGACCCCGTGTCCCGGCAGGCCTCCACCGCAGCCACCACCCGGCCTTAAAGCAAGCAGAGCGTGATCCCAAGCCACTACCACTATTTGACAGGCGATGCCGCGCCCTCGCAAGCCAATTTCGCGCGGACACTAAAAAACGCTCATTATCTCTTACAGCAACTAATGGTGCGGTTAGACATGCTCCTGCCGGGCTTCTTTCCGATGAAGCGGAACCCTGCGCAGCGACCTGCCAGGAAATTGCGTGGGACAAGGATCTGCAGGTTTATTTGCGTGTGGCAGCGCGACCGGGCAACCTCATTGGACCAAGCGCCAAGGGTTGGCCCGTCGCTGGCAGCCGGTCTGTCGCGAGCCAATCCCTCCGCGATCGTGCCCGCGGTAAACGCTGTGCAACTCCATCCCGCGCGTAACCTGATATGGCTCCCCGGGCTAGATTCGAACTGGCAACCCTTCGGCTAACAGCCGAGGTTGTCAAAACTCACAAAACTCACAGTGCCCCATTTGGTGTCGCTTGCAAGCAAATGGGAGCCATTCTTCGCTCTTTAGTTGCACCCAATCCTGCACCCAAACCGCTTTGCTCTAATGCCGCGTTTCATACCACTAAGCTGTTGTAACCCAACGGTCTTGGAAAATTAAACCGCCGTTTTGCTATCTGGCACACAACTCAACTGAATTCTTTTGCCAGCCGTCAGATAGCGCCACTTCCAGTTTTTTGGAGTTTGCTGGTTTTTTGCCCGTTTTGCTTGGTCTTTAGTGACAATTTGGTGACAGTCGTGATTTTTTGGCCCTTCGCGCACATGAGTGTCACAAACTCACCCCCAGTCTGTGGCCGAACTGATTGTAGCTGCAAGATTTATAGACGCATCGCCTCTCTGCCTTCTGTAACAACTCGTCAGTGCTACCACAGTCTAAACACCTTCACGTTCCGACTGCTCGCGCACTTTTCTAAGTGAGGAACCGCCAAGATCCAGGTTCGCTCAGTAGGTTGACCCGGTGTGTGTGGTTCCGTGGCATTGCAGATAGCAGGTCCGCGTGTTCGTATTCATCACCAGCCAACCCGCATAGGTGCCCGAAGGGACGGGACCCACAATCTTCGTATCGGGATCCAACAGCCGATTGTTCGTGTTGCCATTCGTCGCAACCTGCTGCTGGATGCCGTGACCGGCGTGGCACGTCGAGCAAGAGGCTCCCGCACCGATGACATGTACGCTGTGCTTGAAGGTCGCATCGGTCAGAAGCGCAGCGACATCGTGGCATTTGTCGCACAGGGCATAATTGGTGGTGGCGATCCCCGGGGCAACGGTTCCCGAGTTCACCGTCTGCCCATCGTTGGCGCCTGGAACCGATGGCGGGCCTTCCACGTCGTACCGGCGTTCCAGCAGATGCGACCAGATACTGCCATGAGGGCCGTTCGGCCCGGGGCCCTTGGAACCGCGCGCCTGGTCGTTGTTGTGGCAATCCGCGCAGTAGATGTAGGTGCCAGATCCCAGGAAACGTCCCGTGCTGCCGTCGAGGTTGAGGATGTAATTCCGCAGGCTGGGAACCGAGATGGCCGCTCGGGCCTGAGTGACGTTGTGCCTGGAAGCGGTCGAGGCGAAATCCAAACGTTCATTGAATGGATCGCTGACCGTCGCATACGTCTGCCGGAAAACGGTACGCCCGTAATCGGAATAACTGGTGTTTTGGGGCTTGTTGGCGCTGTCGCCATGGCAAACGAAGCAGATTTGGTACTCATACGCCGCCGGCGTGACCGGCGTGCGGCCATCGGTCGCGGTACCGCTGACACCCGTAACACTATTCATGTTTGAGGGCACCGCCGGGGGGATAGCAGCGGCCCCGGTTGCATTGGCAGCGTGGGGATTGTGACAATCCACGCACTCGGCATGGCGTGGCTGCCCCGGACTGGTTTCCGGCATGGCCGGAGCGGTGGCTCTCGGATAGCCATTGATGGGCGGTGGAAGCTCGGCAGGGTCATGAACACTCGGCGTAACCGCAACGGTGGGGTGCGCGTACTTGATGACTCCCGCAACGCTGCCGACTTTGTTGAATTCCGCCTGGATATTGTAGCTTGCGATGGTGTTGCTGCTGCCGTGACACAGGAAACAGGTGTTTTCCTCCTGAGCCCGCAACAGCCGCTGGTTCACGGTAGCCGAATGCGTCGCGTGGCAGGCCATGCAGGAGTCACCCGCGACGGTTCCATACCCGGCCCAGCTACTGGCGGGAACCGTGGGAGTTGTTTTGGCGGATGTATTGTGCGAAGCCAGATTCCAATAATTGTTGGCCAGGGACTGCTGATGACAAGCCAGACAAAGTCTTCCACCCACGTTGCTGCCCACCAGGAATTTCCGGGTGATGGCATCCAGATCCTGGCGGTGCGGCTCGTGGCAACTGATGCACTCGATGGCGCCATTCCGCAACTGAACTTCCGGGACGGAAGGGTTGGGAGGGCTGTTGGTCACGCCGGCGACGAGCAAACCATCCTGAATGGGGGCGAACGAGAACGGGTGATCATTCAGCAATTCACTCCCCGACGCGCCGCCCAGATTTGGCGAGGCTGTCGAAGAGAAACTCGTATCCGGGTCCAGCAGTGTCCCGCTGGTGTCGGCCACATTGATGTTCCCGTTGCCCACGGTCTGGCCCAGCCCGATGGTCCCGTCATGACAGCTCAAGCAAAGCTTGGAAGCTTGTGTGGGCACGCCCGTGGGCGCATTCATGGTCGTGCTGCTATAAACCTGATAAGTCACCGCCGATCCTACGTGGTTCCACAAACCGGCAGCTGGACTCGCACTATGGGGCGTGTGACAAAAAATGCAGACTTGTGTTTCCGTGGATGCCTTGACGGGCCCGGGCCCCGAAACCGACAGATTGTGCGAGGAATCTAGAATATATTGCTTGCCGTTGTCCTGAGCAAACAGCAGCGTGGTCGCGCAAATGACCCAGAACACCAAACCGTACAAGCGGAGGCGCCCCATCACTGTTCCCCCGGCTCATCCGGGGCGGCCTTCAGATACTGGAAGACCTGCACCCGGCTATTGAACGAATCGGAGACGTAAACTCGGTCGGCCGGATCGATATAAATTCCGGTGGGCAGTTCGAATTGGCCGGGGCCCGTTCCGGTGCCGCCGAACGCCAGAAGGAAACGTCCGTTGCGGTCGAACACTTGCACCACTTCGAACAAGGAATCCACCACGTAGACGTGGCCTTCGGAATCCAGCGCGACGCTCTTTGGTTTTGCAAAACTACCCGAGCCGTCACCGGGCATTCCGAACTGCGTCAGGGGAGTCCCTTTCAAGTCCAAGACTTGAACGCGAAAATTCATCGCGTCAACCACGTACAGGGAGTCGTAGTATAAGGCGATCGCCACGGGATAGTTGAAGTGTCCGGGTTCGGTGCCGCGTTCGCCGAAGCTGCGCAACACGCGCCCCTCCGGATCGAGAACAAAGATTTTGTCGCGCAAGGTGTCGGTCAAGTAAAAAACATGGCGCTGCGAATCGTAGGCCAGCCCCGTGGGACGCTTGAACATTCCTTCCCCGCGCACATCGCCGAGCAAGCGCCAGAACTTGCCATTGGGCCGAAACGCGAAGATCTTTCCCAAATAAGAATCCGTGACGAAGATATCGCCGTGCTCGTCCAGCGCCACGCCAATCGGCGAAACGAAGCGTTCCTTGGAATTGCCGGCCAGATGCAGATAGCGGTGGCGAGCGTAGTCCAGCACATGAACCATGCGTTGTTCCGTGTCCACAACGATAATGCGCCCTTGCGGATCCGTGCTGATGCCAAACGGCCGGACCATGCTGTAGTTCGGTGGTGCACCCACCATGACATTCAACAGCCGGTGCCAGAACGAGGCGCGCTTCGCGCCGTCATCCAGTTTGCGGAAACTTCCTTCGTAGCGGATGCGTGGAGTATCGGGAGCCGAAGGCCATACCTGGGCTTGCGAAGGGCGGGCACTGAGCCAGTCCAACAATGCCACGGCAAGCAGAAATTTGAGTACGTGTGATCTCAAAGACCGTGAGAGCCGCATGCAATTCGTCCCGTGAACCAGCCGCTCCAGTGGCGCGGCGCTGTTCCATTCTACTGAAACCGACCGTTCCGAGCGCCCAAATGTATGCAGGATCTCGAAGCCTGAAACGGCGAGCGCTCCACTCACAATGGCGATTGGTACGCCTATCGGCAGTGCAAGAGAATCCGGGCTAGTAGATCCGGAAGGGCCGCCGGATGCGCACATAGAAGCGGTCACGGCCGTACTTCGCCTTTCCCGTCTGCTGGTGTTGTCGTTGATAGCCGCCCTCGACCGTCAATTTCCGCAGGTGATATTCGACGCCGAATTCCATGCCGCTATAGCGGCTCAGATCGGCCTCCAGGATCCGGAAGTTGTCGCGCCGATAGGCGCCGTTGAAGCTCAAATTGTGCCGCGGAGTATAACTGCCGAATACCTCGGCATAATGATCGGCGGTGGCCAGGGTGTTGGCGAGCGGCGTGAACTGGCTGAGCAAGATGGTATTCAGCGGATTGGTGACGTCCAAGGCGAGGGCCATCGAGTTCGCATTACGCAACCCCGAGCCACCAGCCACGTTCCAGCGCCGGCTGGACAGGGCTCCATGCAGCAGCAGCGCCGTGTCCCTGCTCGTGTCACGCAACAGCGCCGTGCCGCTACTCGGGTTACGCAGCAGCAAAGACGTGAGATTCGTATCCAGATGCAGGATCTCGGCTCCCAAATCGAGCGTAAGCCGAGGATTCAGGTGCGTCTTCAGGGTGTTCACCCAGCGTTCCTCGCTATACAGCCGAGCCCCGGTCTGCCCGCTCACGAAGTCGGTATAGGAAAGATCGGAGGTCCACACCCAGCCACGAAAACCCCGGCTCACGTCCACTCCGAACGACCGCGAATCCTCTCCAAATGCAGGGCCCCGCCGGCGATAATCCCAATCGTGCGTCAGGCTGCCGCGCCAGCTCGTGTCCCACTTGCCAAAGTTTCGCTGGTAGCCGAAACTTCCGCCGAGGCTGGTGTAGGACTTCAGCAAGCCGATTTGATTGTTGGCGACAGGAATACTGAAGAGGCGGTCGGGGGAGTTCAGAAACGTTTGGCCCACACTTCCGCCAAAGAACAAGCGGGGTGTCACGTTGTAGGTCCAGCCCCCATTGATGCCCAGCGACGAACTTGTGTGACGCAAGGCGAGCGCCTGGCTCAGGCCGGGATCCAGCTGTACGGGCGAGCCTGCTCCCGCACCGGTCGAGGACAGTAACGCCGAAGAAATGGCCGCCTCACTGAGGTTGCTCGTATAGCCAGCGCTGTAAGAGCCCCGGAACTTCTTTGTGTGCTGATACCCGAAGGTGGCCTGCGCCCGATTCAGCAAAATGCTCGTGGAGGGGGCCGTGAAACTCAGATTGCTGCTGCGCCGGGAATCGCTGCGCTGGTCGTGCCGCAGAGAAGTCTGGAAGTATCCCTTCTCGCCCACGCGCAAGCGCCGCTCCACTTGAAAGTGGCGTCCGCCGATCTCCTCCCGGAGATCCTGCTGCGAAGTGTGCATGCGCACACGGTAGGCCGATCCCATGAGGGACCAGCCTCGGATGATACGAGTGATTTGGCCGTTGAGGCTTTGATCCCTCTCCCGAAAGGGCACCACGGGAAAGGGCATACTCTGCGAGGTCTCCTGCGAGCTTCCCCCGAACGTCGCGGAGATGCCGATATTGGCCAGTTTGGGTTGGCGCAGCGCCCAGTCCAGGGTCAGGCTGTCATAGTTGCTGTGGTTCTCGACTCCCAAGGAGTTCGCATCGGCCATGCGGCGGACCACGATGACGCGCAGGGGAAACGACCGGCTGCGCAGCAGCGTTCCATTGAGATGGAAGCCCAGATTCCGCGATGCACCGCCGGAACCTCCACCGAGGTGGTCGAAGTCCACGCTCATCACCTGGGTCCACAGACGCGGGTCCAGCAAATACCCGCTACTATTCAGATTGAAGCCATAATCGTCGGTGCTCGTCCGGCTGGAGTCAGAACCCGTGCTGTCGAATCCGAAATAGGCGGCGCCGTAAAGATGGCGGAACATCTCGCCGGCAAGGGCGGGTGCCAGGTGTCTGCCGCCCTGCTCATTTGTTTGCTGGGTGGTGGGCGCGTTACTGGAAGGCGCCGCGCCCCAGGGGAGATTTCCGGGGGCGTTCTGGGCCCGCGCGCGCCCGGCGCATGGCGCGACCAGAAAAGCGGCCAGCAACCAGGCTCGTGCTCTGCCGAATTGGCATTTGGCGACCATCTAAAACTTGGCCAGGAGCTCCACCTTGGCATCTTTGGCAACCCGCGCACGCAAAGCCTCACTCAGCTGCTTCCTCTTCTCGGCGATCAGTTGGCTGCGAATCTTGCCTCTCATCTCAGTGAAGGGCACCAGCCGCGCCGGCCGCTTGCCTTCCACCCGGAGGAGATAAAATCCCGTCTTCGTCTCAATCACCGGACTGAGTTGACCTAGGCGGAGGGCAAAGACGGTCTTCTCTAATTCCGGGTCCATACCGCCGCGATGGACCCAGCCGAGGTCGCCGCCCATCACGCGGTAATCATCTTTCGAGTAGCGGGAAGCCAGTAGATCGAATTGGGCGCTGGTGTTCTTGGCGGCGGCCTGGGCGCGCACGTCGCCGGCTTGCTTGGCCGCCAGCGGACCCGGCGGGATGGAGATCTCGCGCACGTGGACGACTTCGGGCTCGTGAAAGCGCGGCAAATTCTTCTGGTAGTAGGCGTGGACTTCCTGGTCGGTCACCACCGCACGTGCGGTGACATCGCGACGGACCACAGCCGCGATCACCATGCTGCGTCGAATGTGGGCGCGCAACTGGTCCAGGGTCAGACCGTGCTCCGACAGGGAGTGCTCGAAGGCCTCGGGGGAACGGAACCGGCCCCGCATGAGCGCCACTTCGGCATCGATTTTCGCGGGCGGTACGGCAATCCTCCGCCGCACGCCTTCCTGGTAAATCAATTCATGCAGCACCATGCGGTCCAGCGCCGCCCGGCGATACACGTTGAGCTTCTCGGGCTGGATTTTGCCGTGAAAAGAGAAATCAGGGAAGACTGCCTGCACGTAGTCATTCAAGGCGGCGCCGCGCAGCTCCACCCCATTGACGCGGGCGACCACCTGCTGGGCAGGCAATTGCGGCAGGCTGGCCGTGCCGGCGCCCACCACCACGGTGCAGCACAACATCCATACGATCAATACTCTCATCGCGATAGCTCCTTCCTGGAGCGGCCGCCAAAGACGGCCGCTCCAGCGAAGTGAAGTTAGGGTTAGTTATATGTTGCTGAGGTGCTGTGGCACTTGAAGCACAGCTGACTGTTTACGACCGACGTGCGCAGGTAAGGCCCGTTGGTGTCGCTGTGGGGATTGTGGCAACTTGCGCATTGGACCGTGTTGTTAAACAACAGGGGTTGTTGGAGTGCGCCGGAAGCATCGAGCGTGTTGGTAGGACGCACGGCCTTGATCATGCTGGTCCCGAGTGACCGGATATTCGCCCCGGTACCCACGTCCCAGATGCCGGTGTCGGCTGCGACCAAAGCGGCGTCGTAGGTGAAATTCACCGGATGGGACTGGCTGAGATCCGCGTTCTGGCCGATCAAATGCATCACACCGTCTCCAGGAATCGCACCCATCGTGGTACTGCCCGTCAGGGTGACGCCGTCGGGAACACGGTAAACCGCGTTGATGGCCGTGGAACCGTCATGGCAGCTCAAGCAAGCCAGCGAATAGAAGGCTTCGCCTCCCAGTTGCGTGGCATCGCCTGTGTTGAGGGCGGTTGGTGTGGCCTTCAGCGAGGGGCTGGAATAGACCTTGTACGTTGTCGTTGCGGGGATGACGTGATTCCACAACAGCGTCTTGGCGGGGCTTTGGTTCGACATGTCGGCGTGCGGAATATGGCAATACGCGCAGACCTGAGGGACATTCTCGCCGGTCATGTCCACGCCGTACTTGGTAATGTTCGCGGCATCGGTAAAGTCGTGCGCCGTGGTGAGGATCGCGTCTTTGCTGCCATCCTGGGCCCACAGCGACACGCTACAAAACAACAAACCAACAAGAACTAAGAAGAATTGCTTTCTCATGGTTCCCTTTCCTCCTGATGTATGTTGTCGCCGGCAAGCTCCGAGAAAGACCTTGCCTTGGACTGTTTCTACTTCTCCTACTTCTTCTGCTCTTCGTCTCCGCCCAGAAACTGAAAAACCTGAATGCGGCTGTTCATTTGGTCGGCGACAAAAACTTGATCGTACGAATTGATATAAATGCCGGCGGGGCCCTGAAAATCGCCCGGCCTGGTCCCGCCCTCTCCAATAAAGAGCAACACCGAGAGTTCGTTGGGATCCTTCACGCGGGGATCGTGTCCAAAGATCTGGATGTTGTGCCACCAGGCATCGCTCACGTAGAGATGGCCCTGGCTATCCAGCGCGATGCTCTTGGGCCGGGCAAAAGCGCCGATGCCATCGCCACGCTTGCCAATGACCTTGAGGACGTTGAAGTCCGGGTCGAAGATCTGCACGCGCGCGTTCTGGGTGTCCACGACGTACAGCCGGCCGCTGGAATCCACCAGCAACTGGCCGGGAAAGAAGAACTCCCCGGGCTCAAAACCGCCCTTGCCGAGTTGCTTGACGAATTTTCCGCTCGTCGTGAAAACGAAAATCTTGTTCAGCTTGGCATCGGAGACATAGACGCGCTGCCGGCGTTCGTCCAAGGCCACGCCGGTGGGCCGCTCCAGCGTGGGAACGGGCGCCGCGGGCGTCCCCGGGTCGCTGCCGAACTGCAACAGCAGCTTTTCATCCGAGCTGTAGCAGAGCACGCTCTTCATAGCGCCGTCGGCAACCCACACCCGGTCGTCGCTATCCACCGTAACCGCCAACGGCAGCTTGAGTTGCACGTCGGCATCCGCTCCAAATACCTTGAAGCTGCGGTCCTTGGGATCAATGACAAAAAGGGAGGATAATTGCGTGTCGGTGACATACAGCTTGCCGTGACGATCCCCCGCTAGAGCATAGGGGCGGCTGAAATGAATGTAGCTGGGAGCCGACTCGTCCGCCACGATGCGCGACAACAGGCTGACCTTTTTCTTTCCGACCACGTCGCCTTCCCCATTGATGATTTGCAGCAGCTTGAAGTGCGCCTTCTGCGGAGGTGGTGGCCAGACGCGGTTGATGTCCACAACCGGCTTTGTCGTCTTCTTCTTGTCGGCTGCGCAGACCGGTGATCCCGCCAGCGTCACACTCACCAGCGCCAGCGCGACCCACCGAAACCATCTCGTCTCTTTCATGGCGGACACTCCTCTACTGCTTTCCATGACATTTCAGGCACACGACCTTCTGCCCCTGCTTCATCCGGAACATTCTCTTAGTGAAGTCCGAGGCGTGCGGATCGTGGCAACTGATGCAGTTAATCGCGCTGCCGGGCTTCGACGGATCGGGCATCCCGGAGACCGGGTGATTGCCGATGGGGTGGCCCCTCCCGCTGGAATTCACGTCGATGTGCTTGACGGAGTCCAGGTAGTCGTCCGGCAAGGTCACGTTCGAAAAGAGGGTCATCGTCGCCGAGCCGGGCTTCATTTCGACGCGCGGGGTGATGCTATGACACGTCAGGCAAATGTCATTGACTTGCGCCGCCCGCAAGAGAGTGGGATTTTCGGACCCGTGTGGCTGGTGGCAGATGTAGCAGCCGTCCTTGAACGGCGGCTGGTGCAAGAATTTCTTCGTGCGGTGCTCCTCGGCGCGATCCTCGTGGCACTGTTCGCACACGGCCACCGGTTGCTTGAGCATTCGCGGATACTGGCTCGCGTGCGGACTGTGGCACGTGGTGCAGCGATCGGTCACGGCAAATGCCAGGTGCTGGTTCTTGGAGGTTTCCACCACCTTCTTGATCTCGTCGTGGCACGTGTAACAGAGCGCGAACTTGCCGTCCTCGTTCAGAACCACTTTTCCGTCCTTGGCCGGCTGGTGGCACACCTCGCACATCTTTTCGCCAAAGGGGAAGTGGACATACTTCTGTAACAGCTTGGGTGACGCAGATTGGTGCGGATCGTGAC
The DNA here is from genome assembly GCA_020072765.1 of Terriglobia bacterium. GTDB lineage: Bacteria > Acidobacteriota > Terriglobia > Acidiferrales > UBA7541 > Palsa-295. Next base: position 3,154 of record JAIQGD010000011.1, on the reverse strand, counting down.
ATTCGGTGCAATCCGCTTTCTCGAACGGCTGGTTGTGATGCGCCTCCTTCAACGTCTTGTCGCTGGCATCGTGACAATCCAGGCACAGCGCGGGAGGAGACTTGGTGAGGTGGAAATCGAATTCCTTCTTCCCCGGCTCGCCGGTCTTGTGCGTCACATGGCAGGTATCGCAACCCATATCCAACGCGATGTGCCGGCTGCCCTTGTCGGGGACGTTGACTCCTTTATCGTGGCAGCCGAGACAAAGGTTTTCGGCGGGCCCGCCGGAGCGTTCTTTCAATAACTGGAACTTGTACGGCGAGCTGTGCGGACTGTGGCACTTCGTGCAATCCTGGGCCACCGGCGGATGCAGGGTCCCCTTTGCTTCCGCTTTGTCCTTGTCTGTATGACAGCTCACGCACAGAGCGTTGCCCTTGGCGATCGTGGTGACCGATGTGACCGCGCCTTCGATTTTGACTTCATGGCAAGCGTTACACCCAAGGGTGATTGCCGTGTGGACGTACTTTCCCTCCGTGTGATCTCGGTGGCATTCGACGCACTTGGCGGGATCAAAATCGGCAGACAGCGGCACCGGATGTTCGCCGCCCTGTGCGGCAACCGAACAGCCCAGTAGCAATAGAACGAAGAGAGTACGGGTTCCCAAGCTCGCCTCTGGGCGAAATTATGCGCAGCGAGGAGAGGAAATCTTGTGACCATTATCACAATCTGGTAGATCTTTACCGCTACTGTGATAAGCGTCACAGAATTCGTTGCGCCCCAGAAGGCAGACTTCACCGGTGGGCGCGCTGCGCCCTATGTGGCTCGTACAACGAGGAGACTTGGGATGCAGCGGTGCTCACATTCAACAGTGTTCCGCTTTTGCGTGGTTCTTTTCATTTGGCTTTCCGCAACGGCCGCGGCGGTTTTCGTCTACTAGCAAGCATGCACACGCTTACGTGTGGTTGCGTGTTGCAGCCGCGAGTGCTTCCCACGCGGGCGCCGAAGACACCGCGATTGGTGCGCTTGGCCTTCGCGTGGTTGGCATGGGCAGCGCAGTTGTTGCTGGAAACAGGATGGGGAACGCAGCGGAACGATCCGCTTGTCTTCCCGTACCTGTGTTGTTGGCTCGAACCGGCCGCGGAGAAATACTGCGGCACATTCCTGAGGAGGATACAAATACAATGCGTCATTTTATGTGGTCCGCTTGCGCTGCATTCCTGATGGCTGGATTCGTCTTGCTCTGCACTTCGCCTGCGCAGGCGCAGGATGCATCCGACCTTTTCAAATCGAAGTGCTCCATCTGCCATTCGGCCGACGGCAGCAGTAGCGGCCCGGTCGGGAAGTCGCTGAACATCCCTGATCTGCGGTCCGACGTCGTGCAGAAGAACTCGGATGCGGACTTGATCGGCATCGTCACCAACGGAAAAAACAAGATGCCGGCCCAGAAGGACAAACTCACCGAGGATCAGATCAAGCAGCTCGTCTCGTTCGTCCGGACCTTGGCCAACAAGAAGTAGGCGGCCTTCCCGCGAGAATCACCCAACTCGATCGCGCGATCTCCCGTGCGCATTGGACACACGCTGCAAGGTGCGTGTGTCCAGTGCCCGACGAGATGGCGCGCCTCTTGTTTTCCTGCAAAGACCCCGTTGTCGTGGAAAGTCTTGAACTTGCAAACTGCGAAGGAAGGAGTTCGCGATGAAGACACGCATTGCGCTGCTTTGTGCGGCTCTGTTTTGCGCCAGCACTGCGCTCGCCCAATTAGGCGTCAATTGTGGCGAGCATCCCGACGCCTTGCACAATAGGTCCGGAGTCGTATGATTCCTTACATCCACTTCTTGAGAAAGTGAAACTGCCGAAGTCAGGTGCCCACGCATTCAGGAGGTTCCGCGCAACATGGTTGAGGAAGCAACGCGCGCCAGAAGACTTGATTCGTTTCTGGCTCGGCCACGCGAATAAGAGCGTCACGGACGACTACAGCAAGTTGAAGGAGGACGTGGCGTTCCGTAAGAAGGTCGCGGAGCAAGTGGGAATTGGCTTCGAGCTTCCGACCTCGGATACCGTTGTTGCACCTAATTGCACCCAAAGTGAGTTGTCGGCAAGAACTGCGTAAGGCAATGAAGCTAAAGAGGAAGAATGGCTCCCCGGGCTAGATTCGAACTAGCAACCCTTCGGTTAACAGCCGAATGCTCTGCCGTTGAGCTACCGGGGAGTCGCGGGCGTCTGCAGCGGAAGGCTGGCGAAAAAAGTGTAATCGAGGGGCAGGGCGGAGTCAACGCGACCTCCCGGCATGTGCGAGGAAGCGAAGGCACCGCGCGCGAGGAGAGCGCGGCAAACCATCAGCGCGGCCCGAATGTGAGGGGAACTATTGCAGCCGTTGCGTGGCCGCGTCGTGGACGATGAGGTTCTCGAAAATGGCCAGGACGTCCTGGCGGTAGCGCACGATCCGTTCCAGCAGCGGGCGCAGCCGCGGCTCGCGTTCGGTCTCGCGGTCCCACTTGGCCAGCACTGCCGCCGGCACGCTGATATCCCGCCGCAGTTCGTCGGCCGAATGGCCGCGCAGGAACAGCCCGTAGAAAAACGCCGCCTCGCGTTGCGGGAATTGAAAATCCTGCAACCGTTCTTCCAGCGGGTTGGTCATCGTCGCCATGGTCGAAAACCGCAGTTTACAGATTTCCGCGTCGCCGTCAAGAGCCCGCGAGTCCTAAAAGGAACTAGAAACTCTCCGGGTAATGACCGCCACCACTGAAAGTTTTTCCCTCGGAGTGACTTCCCCTTTTCTTGCCGGGGCCAGCCTGTCGGGGTCGGAGCTACTGCAAGGAAGGATCGAGCGGGACCGCCGCGCGAGCCCGCGGAAGCAAACGACAACACGCTTGGAAACGACGCCCGCCCGCGCCCCAGCGGCGCGCCGCGGAATCGGGCGCCGGGCGGTGGATGCACACCGTCCCGGCCCCGTTCCCGCGAGAAGAACAATGGCCCGTGGCCGCGAACGCTACTTCTTCGCCGCCGCGTAGTTGTCCGCCGCCTGCGCCCAGTTGACCACACTCCACCAGGCTTCGACGTATTCCACCCGCCGATTCTGATACTTCAGGTAGTAGGCGTGTTCCCACACGTCCAGCCCGAAGAACGCCTTGCCGCCGTCCAGCAGCGGATTGTCCTGGTTGGCGGTGGACTCGAC
>JAIQGD010000010.1:41646-43189 GCA_020072765.1 Terriglobia bacterium | reverse complement strand
AGCGCGTATTCGTTGAGCGTCCAGTCCATTTCATTGGCGCGGCTGCGCAGGGCGATGTTGTGCTCCTTCGAGCCGGTGAAATACATCAGCGCCGCGCCGAAGCTCTTTTTCTCCAGCAGCCGCACATCCACCTGCATGCCGCCTGTGAGCCGCACGCTCACCTTATTCTCGCCGTGCGCGAGCTTCTCCTCGATCGCGGGATACTTCAAAATGTGCGCGGCCACGGCGTCCACGTCCTTCTGGTGATCGTGCCCCGGCCGCATGGTCACCAGCAGGTCGAGGTCGCCGATGGTCTCCCGCCGGCGGCGCAGCGAGCCGGCCGGCGTCACCGACTCGACGGCGGGCCCCGCTTCGGCGATGTGCGCCGCGAGCTTCCGCGCTTCCTCGTCGCCGGTGTCCAGGCGGAACCGTCCGGAGCCGGACAGGTGCTTGAAGGCTTCGGCGGCCTTCAAGATGTTCTCCTCGCTCTTCTCGCCGAACCCCGGCAGGTCGCGGAGCTTGCCCTCGCGCGCGAGTTTTTCCAGCCCCTCCACCGTGCCGACCTTGAACTTCTTCCAGAGCAGGGCCACGCGCTTGGGCCCGAGCGAGTGCACTTCGAGCAGATCGAGCAGCGAGTGCGGATATTTCTTCAGCAACTTTTGCCGGAGGCTGTAGTCGCCGGTCTGCAGGATTTCGTGAATGTGCTCGGCCATGTTGTCGCCGATGCCGGGCAGTTCCTTCAGCTGGGTGTCGTCCTGGGCGATGTCGGCGATGCGTTCGTGGAGGCTGTCGAGAAGTTCCGCCACCTTTTCATAGCTGCGGTAGCGCCCGATCATCGCGCCGTCGATTTCCAGCAGCTGCGCCGTCTCCCGGAGTATCTTGGCCACCTGCTTGTTTTCCATGGAGGTCTCTCCGAATCTCGCGGTTCATCGCTTGCCGCGGGCGGTGAACTGAGCGTAGTAGAGAATCCCCGCGACCGACTTGCCATCACGGATTTTGCCGCTGCGGATCCAGCGCAGGGCTTGGCGCAGCGGAAGCGTGCGCCGCGTGATCTTCTCGTCGTCCTCGGGCCGCGCCTTAATCTTGGTCAGACCCTCCGCGAGAAATATGTCCATGCGCTCGCCGAGCAGCCCCGGAGAAGGGAACACCTCGAGCAGTTTTCGGATGCGCCGGGCATCGTAGCCGGCCTCTTCCTGCAGCTCGCGCCGCGCGCCCTCCACAAAGCTCTCGTCGGGCTCCTTGTGGCCCGCGACGAGTTCCCAGAGATATTGCCCGGCGGCGTGCCGGTACTGCCGGATCAGCAGGATTTTTCCGTCGGGAAACAGCGGTAGGACCACGGACGAGCCCGGATGCACGATAATCTCGCGCGTGGTCTCGATGCCGCCCGGCTCCGACACGCGCTCGCGCTTCAGCGCGAAGACGCGCCCCTGGAACAGCACCTCACTGCTCACCACCCGCGCCCCGCGCGCCTTCTTCTTTGGCCTGTGCTTCATCATTTCCCCCGAGCCGAATTCTACCGCAAGCGTACGCTCTCGGCCTCATCCCAAGTACGCTCGCGAGGTGG
>JAIQGD010000010.1:0-41624 GCA_020072765.1 Terriglobia bacterium | reverse complement strand
CCTCCTTTGCTTCCTCTTCCTCCTCCGCTTCCCGTATACTTGTTCGAGCGCAGGCATGGCCATGAACACAGTCATCGTGGACGACGAGCGTCCCGCCCGGGACGAACTCAGCTATCTGCTCAAGGGTTTTCCCGAGATCAACGTGGTGGCCCAGGGCAAGAACGGGCTGGAGGCTCTCGCGCTCATCAAGGAACACAATCCGGACCTGGTGTTCCTCGACGTGCAGATGCCCGGCCTGGACGGTTTCGGCGTGATCAAGAAACTCGTTGAGCGCAAAGCGCGCCTGCCGCAGATTGTCTTCTCCACGGCCTACGACCACTATGCGGTCCACGCCTTCGAGGTCAACGCGGTGGATTACGTTTTGAAGCCCTTCGACAAGGCCCGCATCGCCCGGGCCATCCATCGCGCGAAGAAAATGCTGGACGCCAGCGTCTCGCCGGTCGAGCGGCTGGAGACGTTGGTGGGCAAGCTCGGCGCGGGCACGCCCCGAGCGCGGGCAGCGCAGCCTGTGAAGCTGCTGGTCAAATCGCAGGCGCGCATGATGCTCATCGACTCGCAGGACATGATCTACGCCTCCATCCAGGACGGCGCGATCACCATTTTTGCGCGCGACACCGAGGGCGTGTCGAACTTCCGCACCGTCGACGAATTGATGGAGGCGCTCGACCCCGATGTGTTCTGGCGGCCGCACCGCTCCTACCTGGTCAACATCAACCACATCAAGGAAGTCGTGCCGTGGTTCAAATCCAGCTTCATGCTCAAGATGAGCGACAAGCGCTCGAGCGAAATCCCCGTCTCCCGCAACCAGACCAAGCGCCTCCGCGACTTCCTGAAGCTGTAGCCGGGCCTCCCCGCGATTCCGCGCGTCGAGAGTTGGCAGTTCACTGCACGAGTCACCTGACCTGTCATCCCGAACCCGGCCGCGCCGTTTGCGGACGGTGTGCGCGGTGTTTGCGTCCCGCGTCGTCTTGCGGGAAGGGATCTGCTTTTGCTCACTCCGCATAGCCAACCACGATCCGTGCCCTCGTCGCATGCAGAATGGAGGTTTCTGCGCCTTTGCGGTGAGTCTTCGTCCCCGGCCGCCATGCAACTCTTGACTCGCAAAGCCCAGCTTCTGTGCTAGCATCGCCTTTACGATTTTCTATTTTCACTTTTCCATTTTCCGTCCAGGAGATCCACGCAAGAGTGGCGAAGCGCAAACGAGTTCTGAGCGGCATGAGGCCCACCGGCCGCCTCCATCTGGGCCATTATTTCGGCGCCCTCTCCAATTGGCTGAAACTCCAGGAACAGTACGATTGCTTCTTCTTCGTCGCCGACTGGCACGCCCTGACCACGCACTACGAGGACACCTCGTCCATCGCCGAAAACACGCTGCAGGTGGCCATCGACTGGCTTTCGGTCGGCCTGGATCCCGCGAAATCCACGCTCTTCGTCCAGTCGAGCATCCTCGAACACGCCGAGCTGCACGTCCTGCTCTCGATGATCACGCCGCTCCCCTGGCTCGAGCGCGTCCCGACCTACAAGGAGCAGATCGAGAATCTCAGCGACCGCGACCTCGGCACCTACGGCTTCCTCGGCTACCCGCTCCTGCAATCCGCCGACATCGTCATCTACGACGCCGATTTCGTTCCCGTGGGCGAGGATCAGGTGCCGCACGTCGAAATTACTCGCGAAGTTGTGCGGCGATTTAACTCCAATTTCGGTTTTGAGATCCGAAGCGACTTATTTGCGCCAAGTAACAAGGACGTACTTCGTGACCTGTGGAACGAATTCTTCGATGATCCCTTTAGTACATTGGCTGGTCCGGGAGGAGAGCTTAGGGCGGAGACGCGCCAAACGATAGAGAGAAGGCTCCGCGAAGCAGCGGGCAAAATGGGGTTTTCCAACTTCCTGGAGCGAGCGCGACGTGTGACTAAGGCAGCTAAGTGTTTTCGGGCAAAGGAAGTATTGGATGAGCCGCAGGCGATGCTCACAGAAACGCCGCGTCTACCGGGGACCGACGGCCGCCGCATGGCCAAGAGCTACGGCAACGCCATCTGGCTGAGCGACGCGCCCGACGACATCCGCACCAAGGTCCGCAACATGATGACCGACCCGCAGCGCCAGCGCCGCACCGATCCGGGCCGGCCGGAAATCTGCCCGGTCTTCGCGTATCACAAGCTGTTTTCGACCCCCGCGAACGGCGCCGATGCGGACATCCTGCCGCGCATTGACCGCGAGTGCCGCAGCGCGGCCATCGGCTGCGTCGATTGCAAGGCGCTGATGGGCAATTCGTTGGTCCGCTGGATCGAGCCGGTGCAGGCGCGCCGCAAAGAATTCGAGGCGCATCCGCGGCAAGTTTGGGATATCCTCGACGCAGGCTCGAAGAAGGCGCGCGGCGTGGCCCGCCGCACGATGCGCCGGGTCCGCAACGCGATTTTCAAGTGGGACGAGGCGCGCAAAGCCGCGGCGCCCACGCGAGCGACATAGAGCAAACCATGGCGAGTCCCTATCGAATCAATCTGCCGGTCTACGAAGGCCCGCTCGATCTCCTGCTGGACCTGATCCGCAAGCAGGAGATGGACATCCACAACATTCCCATCGCCAAGGTCACCGAGCAGTACCTCGATTACCTGCACGGGATCGAGAAGCTCGACATCGACGTCTCCGCCGATTTCATCTACATGGCTGCCACGCTGATTCACATCAAGTCGAAGATGCTGCTCCCGGCAGACCCGCTGGCGGGTCCCGAGGACCAGCAGGACCCGCGCGACGAGTTGGTCCACCGCCTGCTGGAACACGAGAAATTCAAGAACGCCGCGCAGCTCCTGTATCAGAAGCAGCAGATCGAGGACCACGTCTGGTCCCGGCCCGACCGCGAGCTGTACACCGGCGATGCCATCGAAGGCGAGATGGTCGTCTCGTTGGTGGACCTGGTGAAGACGTTCCAGGAAATACTGGAGCGCCGCAAGGAAGTGACCAAGTTTTCCTTGCACCACGACACGGTGACCATCGCGCAGATGATGGACCGCCTCCGCCAGCGCCTGCTCGCGGGCGAGGACGCCGTCTCCCTGGTGGATTTCTTCGAAACCTGCGAGACGCGCAATGCCATGATCGTCGCGCTGCTGGCCGTGCTCGAGATGGTGCGCATGCAGGCCGTGATCCTGGTGCAGTCGGAGCTGTTTTCCGATATCCGCGTGCGCAAGCACAAAATGTTCGACGCCGTCTTCGCCGGCCCCGAGGCCATGTCGAAGATCGAGGAGCAGTATCTGTAGCGCCGGTGTCTCGCCGGCAGATTTGTAGCGCCCGCACCGCCACGGCGGGACGGGCGCCGAGGGATCGAGGATGACACCACAGGAAATGCAAGCCGCACTGGAAGCCATCATCTACGCCGCGGACGAGCCCGCCACGCTCGACCAGATCGCCCACGCCCTCGGCGTGGAAAAGACCGAGGCCCGCGCGGGCATCGATCTTCTGGTCGCGTCGTACCAGACCGACGAGCGCGGCGTCGAGGTCCGCAAGGTCGCCGGCGGCTGGAAGTTCTACACCAAGCCGCAGCACCACGACGCCGTGCGCAAGTTCATCAAGAGCCTCCAGCCGCCGCTGCGTTTGACCATGCCCGCGCTGGAAACGCTGGCCGTCATCGCCTACAAGCAGCCGGTCACCGTGCCGGAGATCAACGAAATTCGCGGCGTCAATGTCGGCGGCGTCATCAAGACGCTGCTCGAAAAGCGCCTCATCACCACCGCCGGACGCAAGGAAGTGATCGGCCGGCCGATCCTGTACCGCACCTCGAAGCAGTTCATGATGCGCTTCGGCCTCTCCGATCTCGAGGAGCTGCCGAGCTTGAAGGAATTCGAGCAACTCGCCCAGGCCGCGCTCGGCTCCGACGCCGGAATCGCGCCTACCGAACCCGAGGCCGCTCCCTCCGACGCCACCACCGCGCCGGCGGAAACAGGGAATGCCGCCGCCGCGCCCCCGGCCCCGGCCGCCGCCGAACTTTTTGCCTCCGGCGAAACCGACGACCTCGCCGAGCTGGGTGAGGATGCGCCGGAAGCGGCCGAACAGTCCCGCGCAGCCTCCGTCGGCGGCTCGGAACTGTTGTAGCGGTTCATTGTGTTGGGACGTGCGTCTGCTGCGCGGGTCCCCCGGCTCTTTCCTTGCGGCCGTCAGCGCGTAATTCATATAGAATGTGCCTCCGTAGGAAACGCACGGGCCCGCGCGCGGCCCGGAAGGGACGGCGCATGCGCATCAGGAACGCCGCGACGCATCTTGTGCTGTTGGCTGCCCTGGGTGTGTCCGGGGCGGCAGCGCAAGCCCCCAAGCCGGACAATGCCCTGAAGGTCAAGACGCGCCTGATCACGGTTGATGTGGTCGCCACCGATGCGCACGGCCACGCGATTCGCGATCTCCAGCGCGAGGATCTTCAAGTATTCGACGGGCATAGCGGAGAGCAAAAAATTGTTCGGATGGAGTTCGTGGACCTGTCAGCGGCTTCGACGGCTCTGACGGCGGGCGCTCCGGCATTGCCGGCGGGACCCAGCGCCTATTCCAATCTGTCGCTCACGAGATCCCAGGTAGCGCCCACGGTGATGCTGATGGACGCTTTGAACACCGGAACGTTCAATCAGGTCCGCGTCCGCCGCGACATGCTGCTGTTCCTCAAGAGCCTGCCGCCCGATACGCCGGTGGCCGTATTCCTTTTGGGACACACCGTGCGCGTGGTCCAGAACTTCACCTCCGACTTGAAACTCTTGCAGGCCGCTGTGGACCGGGCTCATAGCCCCTCCACCTTCGAGCAGAACCCCCAGGATGATCCGAATAGCGCTTCGAATCGGCTCCAGGGCGTGTCTCCCAGCACGCCCGGGGAAGTCGTCCAGGCCCTCCAGGACTTTGAGAAAACGGTGTACGTCGAGCAGACGGGCCAGCGCGTGGATGAGACTGCCGACGCCATGAAGGCTATCGCCCGATTTCTCGGCGGTTACCCCGGCCGGAAGAACCTGCTCTGGTTTTCCGAATCGTTCCCGCTCTGGATTCAGCCGACGTCGGAAAATGGAGGCAATCCGGCGGTCAGCTCCAATCCAACCGGCGTGAAGCTTCCCGGCCAGGAGTTTAGCGGAGCGGCCGTCTACCAGGACAAAGTGCGCGCCGCGGCCCATGCCCTTTCCGAGGCGCGCGTCGCCGTGTATCCCGTGGATGCGCGCGGACTCGAAGGGCCTCAGTCGTACTCCGCTGTCAATGAAAATTCGTCGACCCGTCGGCACCCGGGCGGGGACATCGCTGCGGCGCTCCAGCGCGAAAGCGATGAGCGCACGATGGCGCAGGCCACCATGGATGAGCTGGCCGATGAGACCGGCGGAAAAACCTGCAAAAACACCAATAGCCTGGCCGCCTGCGTGCAGCGAGCGCTCGACGAAAGTTCGTCCTACTATGAGTTGGCGTATTACCCGGAAGACGTCACCTGGGACGGGAGCTTCCACAAAATCAGAATTAAGTCCGCGCGCCATGGCGTCAAGCTCTCGTACCGCGGGGGCTACTTCGCCACGGATACCGGCCCTCGGGCCGGCCACGAGCCGCCGCAGAAGCTCCTCCAGGAGGCTTGTGGTGATCCACTCCTTTCAACCTCGATCGGGCTGACGGCGGATGCCCTTCCGTCACCAAACGGCTCCAGGGATGCGAACGAAGTCCGATACTTGCTGACCATCTCCCCGAATGCCCTGAGCTTTGCTCCGGAAGGCGAAGCGCGCGCCGTGAATCTTCAGATGGCGATCTGCGAGTACGATCCCAAGGGAACTTCCTATCAGTTCTATCCGAGAGATCTCTCGCGATCGGTGCCCGAGGCGGTCTATCAGGGCTGGCGCCAAAACGGCTTTCGGAACATCTTCGATTACCAGGCCAAAACGCAGGACCAAAGACTGCGCTTTGTCGTCCTCGATGTGCCCAGTGGAGTCGCCGGATCGGTGGACGTGCCGGCTCATCCGCATGACTTCGGCAGCGTGCCCGCGTCCCTGAGTTCTACTGTGCCGGGCACGCCCCCGGCGCCCAAGACGGGGCCGATGCCTGTGATAATCCGTCTCACGTTTCACTCGCCCGCCGGCGGGACCAGCGTGCTCGATTGGCGAAACGACAAGCTGTTGTACCAGGGTGATCTGACCGTCGGTCAGGGTGCACATGGGTTCTTCCAGATGTATTTCGAGCAACCATTCCACTGCGAGGCAGGAAGACTCGTGCCGAAGTATCCGTCCGGCACGGCACCGAATTTTACGTTTCAGTTTCGGAGCTTTGCCGGTCCAGTTGCTCTGGTGGACTTGAACGGAAACGAGCCGGCCTATTCGGGCGACCTGCCGGTGGATGCGAGTGCGAAGCACTTCTTTGACAGCCTGTGGAAACTCTGCCATTGCCAGGAACCGTAGCGTTTCGTCGTCCGACCGTTTTCCGCTAGACTGTAGGTCTGGCGGTGCCCGCACCGCGACCTCTATGGAAGAACGCCTGCAAAAAATTATCGCCCGGGCGGGACTCGCCTCCCGCCGCCACGCCGAGGAGATGATCACCTCGGGCCTGGTGACCGTGAACGGCCATACCGTCACGGAACTGGGCACCAAGGCGGACCCCTCGCGCGACCACATCAAGGTCGCCGGAAGGCTTCTGCGCCCGGAAGCGAAGCTCGTCTATCTGGCCCTGCACAAGCCGCCCGAGGTTGTCTCCACGATGAGCGATCCCGAGGGCCGGGCCTCGCTGCGCGATTTGCTTCACGGAATCCCGGAGCGCGTGTTCCCGATCGGACGCCTCGAATATCACTCTTCCGGACTCGTCCTGCTCACCAACGACGGAGACCTCGCCAATCGCATCCTCCAGGCTCATCGCCTGCCGCAGACCTACCACCTGAAGCTCAAGACCCTGCTCACCTTCGAGGAGATCGAAAAACTCGGCCGCGCCACGGGCGCGCGCATCTCGCGCCTGCGCGGCAAGGATGCGCCCTGGTACGAAGTGACCCTCGCGGAGGCCCGCCGCGACGCCCTGCGCAATAGGTTGTTTCAGACCGGCCACCCGGTCGAAAAGCTGAAGCGCGTGGGCGTGGGAACTATCGAGCTGGGTTCGCTCGCGCCGGGCCGCCACCGCGAACTCTCGCCCGCCGAGGTGAAGGCGCTGGGCCGCGCCGTGGAAGGCCCGGTCGCCGCGCCCAAGCCCCGCAAACCCCGGCGGAAGCTTCGCCGCCCCTCCGTATAATTACCCGTTCTGTTTCCGTAAAAATTCGGTATGATACCCCCACGCTTGGGGGGATGTCGGAACAGCCATTTGCAGGACCCACTGGCAGGCGCAGGCGCTAAGCCGGAGCGCGTCATCGCTCCCGGATTGGCGGCCGGCGTTCAGGCCGGTGCGCGCGCCTGTGGCGAACAACTTCTCCGGGTTTTCTCTTGAGGTGCGCCGTGGGCGCGCCGGGACGGAGAGGCATACTTGGGAGGGGCGGAATGATCGAATCCGGGGCAGACCTGAACGGCAGGGCGGGGCGCAGTGCACCTGCGGTTGCGGGCGATCCCACCACGGAGATTCTCAAGACCGGCCGCACCGTCGCGGTGGTCGGCCTTTCCAGCCGGCCGCATCGTCCCAGTCACGGCGTCGCCCAATACCTGCAATCGGCGGGCTACCGCGTCATACCCGTCAATCCCGCGGAGACCGAAGTGCTGGGCCAGAAGTGCTACGCCCGGCTGGAAGACATTCCCGAGCACGTCGATATCGTCGATGTGTTCCGGCGCTCCGAATTCGTGCCCGAAATCGTCGAGGCGGCCATTCGCATCGGAGCCCGCAGCGTGTGGATGCAGGAGGGAGTGATGCACGCCGAGGCGGCCGAGCGGGGCCGTGGAGCCGGCCTGGTCGTGATCGTGAACAAATGTATCCTGAAGGAACACATCAAGCGCTTCCGCCTGCCCGCCGATTGACCGGCCCCCCACCCCATTCCCGGGGCGAGCGGGGCGTCACCCGACCCAGCGCTATCCGTTACGGCAGCGCGAACACCTTCAGCACCCTCTTGCCCGGCACGGTGACCCCGACCGACCCTCCGTCGGGCGCAATCTGGAAATCGCGGAACGTCAAGCCGTGCAGGATCGGCGTGAACGTCCCATCATAGAGCCCTACCCATACCAGGTCATTGGAGCGATCCGGCGAGCCGCGCTTGAGCAGCAGACGGCGCTCGTCGCGGCTCCATCCGAACCGCCCCATGCCCGCGCGCACGCGCACCGGCGACGAGGGATGCGCCGTGTCAATGACTTCAATCGTGTCGCCATCCTCGAAAAAACCGATCTTCGTGCCCGAGGGCGACACGCTGAGCGCGCTCTCGTATTTCTCCAGCCGCGCAATTTCCGTCACCGTCTCGTGCACCAGGTCGAGTTCGACCAGCGCCAGCCGCCCCGTCAAACTCAGATTCTTGCCGATGGCGAACGCCCGGTTCCGGCGGGCGTCCCAGGCGACCGCGTCGAACGTGTGACCCTGGAATAGCGTGGTTGCCTGTCCATCCGCGGGCCTCACGCGCACGATCTTCCAGGGTGCCTCCGTCAGATAGACGACCGTCGCGCCGTCGGCCAGCCACGTCGCGCTGGTTGCGTTTTCGATGAAGCGCGTCTTGGACCCGGCCACCGGAATCTCATGGCCCTCGTTATCGAGCAGCGCGATGGCTTTTCCCGCCGCCACCGCCGCCATGAACACATTGCTGTCCCGGTTCTCGTCTTTCTGCTTCTTCGTGTCCTCGTGATAGTCCGGCGGCGCCTTCTGAAGCGTTATGCCGACGGCGATGCGGTGCCCGTCCGGCGACCACGACAGGGAATCGACCTGGTAGCCCGATCCAGGCGGATCGGATATGAATTTGTCCGCCTCCACTATGCGGCGCGTCTTGCCCGAGGCGGTGGCGATGCCGATGTCGTCCCGCTCGATCACCAGCTGCTTGCTCCGCTTGATCCGCGGCGTGGCATACACGACGGAGTTGTCCGCCGCGATGTCGAAGACCTGGCAATCCTCCTCCACGACCGACTTCGGTGTATCCTGCGCGGGCAGGCGGGATGGCCAGGCAAGCCCCAGCAGCATGAAAATCATAGCGGCGATCCGCCGCAACCACCGGCTCGCGGCGTTTGGCCAAACACCCGGGGGATGGATCACTCCTCACCCCTCGTGGCGGGCGCCTTCTTTTGTATGCGCCGAATCTCTTCCAGCCGCTGCCGGATGCGCGCCTCCACCCCCTGATCGGTGGGCTGGTAATAGACGCGTCCGGCCAGGCTTTCAGGCAGGCAGCGCATATTGGTCACCTTTTCCTCCGTGTCGTGCGCGTACCGATAGCCCTTGCCGTATCCCAGATGGCCCATCAGCCCCGTCACAGGATTCCTTAGATGCAGCGGGACCGGCTCCGCGATGGTTTTTTGCAGGTCTTCCCGGACCGCGCCGTAGCCCGTGTACAGCGCGTTCGACTTGGGCGCCAGAGACAGGTAGACGACCGCTTCCGCCAGGGCCAGGTGGCCCTCCGGCGGCCCGATGAAATCGAACGCTTCCTTGGCCGCCAGGGTGACCTCCAGCGCCCGGGGATCGGCCAGACCGATGTCCTCGCTGGCCATGCGCACCATGCGCCGCGCCAGGTAGAGCGGGTCTTCGCCCGATTCCAGCATCCGCGCCAGCCAGTACAGCGCCGCGTCCGGGTCGGAATTGCGCACCGATTTGTGCAGCGCCGAAATCAGGTTGTAGTGCTCCTCGCCGGACTTGTCGTACGGCAGGAGCTTCTTTTGCAGCACGTCTTCCAGGCGCTGTTCGGAGATCACGCGGCGGCCGCTCGCGTCCGGTTCGGTGCCCAGGGCCAGGGCTTCCAGGATGTTGTACGCCGCGCGCGCGTCGCCATTGGCATACAGCGCGATGCGCTCGAGAATTTGGCCGTCGGCCTCCACATGCTGGTTCCCCAGCCCGCGCACCGCATCGGCGATGGCCCGCCGCAGCAGCGCGACGATCTGCTCCTGCGAGTGGGATCGCAGCACGTACACCTTCATCCGCGAGAGCAGCGGCGCGATCACCTCGAACGACGGGTTCTCCGTCGTCGCGCCGATCAGCAGGATGTTGCCCGCCTCGACGTGCGGCAGAAAGGCATCCTGTTGCGCGCGATTGAACCGGTGCACTTCGTCCACGAACACAATGGTGCGGCTGCCGTACCGCCGCGCGCTCTGCGCCTTGGCCATCACTTCCTTGATTTCCTTGATCCCCGAAAGCACGGCGCTGAACGGCACAAATTCCGATCGCGTGCGCTTGGCGATGATCCGCGCCAGCGTCGTCTTCCCGCAGCCCGGCGGGCCCCAGAACAACATCGAGCCCAGTTCGTCGCGCTCGATCTGCGTGCGCAGGGGTTTGCCCGGTCCGAGCAGTTCTTCCTGGCCGACGAATTCGTCCAGCGTCTGCGGACGCATGCGGTCGGCCAGCGGCCTGCCCGCCTGCGGTTCTTCTTCGGGTTCGACAGCGCGAAACAGTCCCATGGTCCTCATGTCCAATCAGGTATGCGGGAAACCGATAGCCCTACAATCCATGTTAATCGTCCGACCGTTAGATGCAAACAGCGCCAGACAACGCCGCCCGACGATCGGCTAGGGAAGGGCGCGCTGCCTCGCCGCCTCGTACAAAACGATCGAGGCCGCGATGCCGGCATTGAGCGACTCGACCGCGCCCCCGGTGGGAATCGAGATCACCCCATCGGCGGCGCGCTTCACTTCGGGCGGCAGCCCCGCTCCCTCGTTGCCCACAAAAATCGCCGCGCTTCCGCGCAGGTCCGCCTGGGCCTCAATGCCGCTGGCCGCGCGCGTTCTGGCGCCCGGCTCCGAACTGGCCGCATAGATCTTCATCTGCGCCACGCGCAGCTGCGCGAGCAGGATCGGAATGGCCATCCCGCGCAGGACCGGCAACCGCAAGGCCGAGCCCGCCGAGGCTCGCAGCGCCTTGGGCGACCATGGGTCGGCCGTCCCGCGCGTGGCCACCACTCCCGTGGCGCCAAACGCCTCCGCCGACCGCACAATCGTGCCCACGTTTCCAGGGTCCTGCACCGCCGCCAGCACAATCACCAGCGGAGAGCTTTCGCGCATGGCGCCCGCACCCCGCAGGATGTCGTCGAAGGTCCACGCCCGCTGCCGGAACAGCGCGGCCACCCCTTGGGGCGCCTCGGTTCCGGCCACGCTCCGAAACAGTTTGTCGGTCGTTCGCAGGATGTTGGAGCGGGGAATGCCGCCGTCGCTTTCGCTGGCCACGCGCAGGATCTGCTCGGCCTCCCGCTCGGCGGCGTCGCTGACCAGCAGGGCTTCGGCCTCCAGCCCCGACCGCAGGGCATCGGCCACCAGTTTGGGCCCCTCCACGCCAATGGGCTCATTCTCTGCCGGCCCGGTGCCGCGAAGCGCCGCGCGAAAAGTCTTCAGCCACTTGTTGTCCCGGCTCGTGATCATGTTCATCGGCTGTGCCGTGCGCCGCGGTTCCATGTGCAAGTCCCTGCAGCCAGCCTAACAAACGATCTCAGCGGCGTAAACTCGCCCAGGACTGATTCGACGTCTCGCTGGCCGTATTGCGTCCGCGGGCAGGCTGTGGTAATTTTTCGCATGAGTACGGCGCAGCCAGCCGCGAGTGAACATTTGCCCGTCGAAATTCTCAAGGTCTCACCCGGCGCACCCGAGCAGCACGTGATCGATTACGCTGCCGCCTTCATCCGGCGCGGCCGCGTCGTCGCCATTCCCACCGACACCTTCTACAGCCTTTCGGCCGACCCGTTTAATCTGGCGGCCATCGAGCGCGTCTTCCAGGTGAAGGGGCGCCCCGAGCATCGGGCCCTGCCCATTCTGGTCCGCTCCATCGAACAGGCCGTCACGATGGCCCGCGATGTGCCGGACGTTTTCCTCACGCTGGCCAGCAAGTTCTGGCCCGGCGCGCTGACATTGGTCGTCGAAGCCACCAGCCGCCTGCCGCTCAAAGTCACCGGCAACAGCGGCCGCGTCGCGCTGCGCTGGGCCAATTCGCGCGTCACCACCGCGCTGATCGAAGCCGTCGGCGGCCCCATCACCGGCACCAGCGCCAATCTTTCCGATCATCCTTCCTGCACCAACGCCCAGCAGATCGTCGAGCAGTTGGGCAACCGGCTTCCGCTCATTCTGGACGGGGGCGACACCGGCGCCACGCTCGCCTCCACCATTGTGCGCATTGATGGCAATGAGTGGTCCATCGCCCGCCAGGGCGCGATCCCCGACGCGGAAATCGAGAAGGCCCTCGCATCGTAACGCGTGCCCCGCGCTGGAACCGGGGTGTTAGCTGTCGGCTGAAAACTGTTGGCTGTGAACTGTTGACTTTCGGCTGTCGGCTCGCCTCACCGCAGCTCCGCCGTTCGCAGGAAGTCATAATCTCCCCCCGGCGAAACCACAATCCCGGTCACCCGCGCCCGGTGCACGCAGACGTTGTCGATGTACCACAGATTGATATACGGCTCGTCTTCCGCGACGATCTTCTGAATCTCCGACAGCAGCGCCTTCCGCTTCTCCCGGTTCATCTCGACGCGCTCCTGGGCCAGCAGGGCATCCAGCGCGGCGTTGCGGTAGTGCCCGCGGTTGGCACCGTCGGGCGGCATCCTCTTCGAGTTGAACACGTAGTCGAAAATATCCGGGTCGTTGTTGGCGCCCAGCCAGCGCAGCGTGTAGAGCTGAAAACTTCCGCGCCCGATGTCGGCCAGGAACGTGGCGTTCTCCAGCGGCCGCAAGTCGAGCGCCACACCCACGCGCTTCCACTGGTCCGCCAGCGCTTCGCCGAGCAGGCGCGCGGACTCCTCGGTCGAAGTCTTTAGCGTCAGATGAAAGCGCACGCCATCCTTGCCCAGTGGTAATCCCGCCGAATCGAGAAGGCGCGCCGCCTGCGCTGGGTCGTAGGCGTACTGCTGGACGTTCGGCTCATACGCCCAATGGTTCGGCGGCAGCAAGCCCGCCGCAGGCCGCGCCTGCCCGCGCAAAAGATACCGGATGAGCGTGGCGCGGTCGGTGGCATAGGCGAGCGCCTGCCGCACCTCGCGCCGCGCCAGAATCGGATCATCCAGATTGAAGCCCACATAAGCGATCACCGTTCCCGGCTGCTGCTCGGCGATGATTCCCGGCTCTTGCGCGAGCGTCACCGCCATGTCCGGCGTTAGCGAGTTCACGCCGCCCACGTCGGCCGTGCCTTTGCGCAGCTCCAGCGCCCGCACCAGGGCCTCGGGCACCACGCGGAATCGCACGCGCTGGATTTTCGGCGCGCCGCCGAAATAGTCCGGATTGCGTTCGAGCACGATCTCCTCGTCCTGCCTCATGCTCGCAACCCGAAACGGTCCCGTGCCGACCGGGTTTCGGGCCACCTCCGCGCCGGAGCCTGCCGGCACGATGGCCACGGCCGGCCGCGCCATGTTCCACAGGAACGACGCGGACGGTTCGCGCAGGTGGAACACCACGGTCGCTTCGTCGGGCGTTTCGATCGACCGCACCAGCAGAAACGTTCCGCGCTTCGGCGACTGCGCCGCGCCCGAAAGAATGGATTCAAAGGTGAACCTGACGTCGGCGGACGTGAGCGGCCGCCCGTCGTGAAATTTCACTCCCCGCCGCAGATGAAACACATACGTCAGCGGGTCGGGCGTGGCCCATGTCTCGGCGAGGTCGGGGACGATGTTCATCTGCGCGTCGTACGCCACCAGGCTCGAGAAAATTAAGCCGTCCAGGTGTTGCGACTGCGCTTCGGTGCCGATCCGCGGATCGAGATTGACCGGCATCGACTCGATCAGGAAATTGACCGTGCCGGGTTCCCCCGCATCGCGTGGCTTGCTGCATGCGCCCCCGCTCACGATGGCGCATGCCACCGCCGCGAGCAGGCAGAGGCGGGACACGCGGGATGGTCGGATCATCGCGTGCGTCCCCGCGCCAGTTTTCCGAGCACGGCGGGATGCGCCGCGCCGGTGGCCGAAGGCAGGTTGTTGGCGCGGCCGTGATAGCTCTCGTACGCCAGCACGGCAAAGGCAAACGCCTCCTTGGCCTCGGCCGAAACACCGAACGTGCTCGCCGGGACGATCTCGATTCCGGGCAGCGCCGCCGCGAGCTGGCCCATGAGCAGGGGGTTATGCGCGCCGCCTCCGGTCACGATCAACTCCTGCACTTTCGCGCGCGGCACGATGAACCGGCGGAAGGCGTCCGCAATGGACAGGGAAGTGAAGATGGTCGCCGTGCGCACCAGGTCCGCCGGAGCCGCATGGTGCCGGTTTCCCCACGCCATCAGCCGCGCGGCGTACTCCGTGCCGAACTGCTCTCTCCCAGCCGACTTCGGCGGCTTCTTGCGCAAATAAGGATCGCGCAGCAGGCGGGCGAGTAACTCCTGGTTCGTCCGGCCGGCCAGGGCCATGCGCGCGTCGCGGTCGTACGCGGCTTTCCCGCGCGTGATGCGCTCGACCAGCGCGTCCACCACCATGTTGCCCGGCCCGGTATCGAACGCGAACACGTCGCGCGGCCGCGCTCCCGCCGGAATCACGCTGACGTTCGCGATGCCCCCAATATTCAGCGCCACCCGCCCGCGCCGTGCATCGCGGTACAACAGATAATCCACAAACGGGACGAGCGGCGCGCCCTGGCCTCCGGCCGCCATGTCCGCGGGGCGAAAATCTCCGATCGTCGGAATCCCCGTCCGCTCGGCGATGATGCTGCTCTCGCCGATCTGCAGCGTGGAAGCGATGCGCACCTTGCCCTGAAAACGCGCTGGCGAGCCCAAATGAAACACCGTCTGCCCGTGCGACCCGATGAGCGAAATCGCCTTGAGAGGCACGCGCCATTTCTTGCACGCCGCCATCGCCGCGCGCGCGAACTCCTCCCCGATCAGGAAATTGAGTTCACTCACTTCCGCCGTGGTCGTCGCCGCGCCGTTGGCCAGCCGCAGAATGGCCGCGCGGATGTAACCGGGGTAGGGAAGATGGTAGTGAGCTTCCAGCCGCGCCGAAAGGCTGGTTCCCCCGCGCACAGATCTCCCGGCCCCGGTCGGCGGCTGCCCGGAGATCTTCACGAGCGCCACGTCGATACCGTCCGCCGAGGTCCCCGACATCATGCCCAGCACGCGCATCGCTCGCATCATCCTCGCCCGTCCCGCTTCAGTCTTGCGTCAGGGCACGGCTTTAGCCGTGCCGCTACTCCCGCAAATTGAGTGCGGCTTCAGCCGCTGAGGGACGAAAATCTCAGTTGCCGCACAGCCTCTTTAGCCACTCAAGTTCCCTGACGCGCCTCTTTCAACATCTAGCTGCACCGTATCGCACATAGTCGCGGCTGCACTCATGACACAGTCCTCGCCGTCACGCCGTAGGGGCACGGCACCGCCGTGCCCGCTTTGCCGTGACGCACAAGTCTTTCCTTCGATTCTCATCCGCCGCTCTATTCCAATTGCTTCTGCAGCGCCGCCAGCAAATTCAGAGCCTCGAGCGGCGTCAGCTTGTTCAAGTCCGCGCCGCGCAGCGCATCGAGCACCGATTGGTCGATGGCCGCAAAGCTGGTCTGCTGCGCCGGGGGTGGAACCGACCCGGGAGCGCCGTGCTCGGCCAGCGCCTCGGTCAATTGTTCCTCGCTCTGCTCGTGCCGCCGCAAGATTTCCCGCGCCCGCGCGATCACGTCGTGGGGAAGTCCTGCCAGGCGCGCGACCTCGATGCCGTAGCTCTTGTCCGCGCTCCCCGGCTCGACGCGCCGCAGAAAAACGATGTCGCTGCCCGCTTCCTCGACCGAGACGTGCACGTTCTTCACGCCCGGCAGCAGCGCCTCCAGATCGGTCAGCTCATGATAGTGCGTGGCAAACAGCGTTTTCGGGCGCGCCCCCGCGTGCAGTGCCTCGACCACCGCCCAGGCGATCGAAAGCCCGTCGAACGTCGACGTTCCGCGTCCCACCTCGTCGAGCAGCACCAGGCTTGCCGGCGTCGCCGTGTTCAGAATCGCCGCCACTTCGCTCATCTCCACCAGAAATGTCGACCGGCCGCGCGCCAGGTTATCCGACGCGCCGATCCGGGTGAAAATCCGGTCCAGCAGGGGCAGTTGCGCTTTCGCCGCGGGCACAAACGATCCCATTTGCGCGAGGATCGAAATCAGCGCCGCCTGGCGCAAGTAGGTCGACTTGCCGCCCATGTTCGGCCCGGTGATGATCAGCAGGAATTGCGACTCATCGCCCAGATAGAGATCGTTGGGCACAAAGCGCTCGCCGCGCTCCTCGATCAGCTTTTCGATCACCGGATGGCGCCCACCGGCCACCAGCAGCGCGCCGCGCGGCGCCTTCCGGGCCACTTCGGTTTCAGTGAACTCCGGCCGCGAGTAATTGCGCGCCGCTGCCAGGCGCGCGAAGTTCACCAGCACGTCGAGCTGCGCGATGGCGGATGCCGCCCGGCGCACTCGCCCCGCCTCTCGCGCAATCGACTCCCGGATTTCGCTGTAGAGCCGCCGCTCGATTTCCAGGATGCGTTCCTCGGCGGACACTACCTTGTGTTCGTACTCCTTCAACTCCCCCGACGTGAAGCGCTCGGCTCCCACCAGCGTTTGCTTGCGGTCGTAATCCGCGGGCACGAGGTGGAGGTTGGGCTTCGACACCTCGATGTAGTAACCAAACACCTGGTTGTAGCGGATTTTCAGCGACGCGATGCCCGTCCGTTTGCGCTCGCGCTCTTCCATCGACGCGATGATCTGCCGGCCCTGTTTCAGGATGTCGCGCAATTCGTCGAGTTCGCCGTGGAATCCGCGCCGGATCACGCCGGGTTGATTGACCACGGCGGGCGGATCATCGGCGATCCCCCGCGCGATGGTGTCCCGCACATCGGCCAGCTCGTCCATCTGCTCGCGCAATTCCGCAAGGCGGGTTCCGCCGTGCTTTCTTTGGGAAAGATGCTCTGCAAAACTGCTTTGCTCCGCAGCCATCGTGGGTGTGGCCTTCTCCTCTACTTCCTTGACCTTCTTTGCCTCCTCTATTTCCTGCATCATCGCGCGTACCCGCGGAATCTTTTCCAGCGATCCTCGCAGCGCCAGCAGATCCCGGGGCGTAGCCACCCCCAGCGTGACCCGGCTCGTCAGCCGCTCGAGATCGAGGATGCCCTCGAGTTCCCGGCGAAGTTCTTCCCGCGCGACCGTGCGCGCTTTCAACGACGCAACCGCATCAAGCCGCTCTTCAATTTCATCGAGCGAGATCTCCGGACGCAGAAGCCATCCGCGCAGCAGGCGCGCTCCCATGCCCGTGGCGGTCTCGTCGATCGCTCGGAGCAGTGTGGCCGAGGCGTCATCTCCCGCGGACGGCTCGACCAGTTCCAGGTTGCGCACGGTCACTTGATCCAGCACCAGCGCGTCCTGCTGCTCGTAGTAGGCGATGCGGTTCAGGTGCTCCAGGCCCGCGGCCGCCGGACGCAGCGACGGAATCGCCAGCATGTCCTCCGGCTTGCGCGCCGGAATCGCCGTCGTTTCGCGGAGATAGTGGACGATGGCCCCTGCCGCCGCGGCCGCCTGCGGGTGACCGGTCAACCCGAATCCCTCCAGTGTCACCACGCGGAAGTGTTCCTCGAGTTGCCGCGCCGCGTAGTTGCTTTCAAACACCCATTCATCCAGACGCGTGGCCAGAGCGCCCAGCCCGTCCACGTCCGACGGAGGAGCCTCGGGAAACAGCGTGGCGGGCTGCGGAAGCAGAAGTTCGCGCGGCCGCAGGATGCCTAGCTCATCGCGGAGCTTTGCCTCGGCCTTTTCGCCGCTGAACTCGGTGGCGCGAAATTCGCCGGTGGAAAGGTCGACAAACGCCAGACCGATCCGCGTCTCCGGCAAACGGCTGCCGGCGCGTCCCCCCGCCGCCGCGGCGGCGCGTGCGGCGGGAGCCCGCGCAACCGCTGCGAGGAAATTGTTCTCCTTGGGTTCGAGCAGGGCTGCACCGGTCGCGGTCCCCGGCGTGAGCACGCGAATCACCTCGCGCCGGACGAGCTTTTTCCCCGGCCCCGGCTCTTCCATCTGCTCGCAGATGGCGACTCGATGTCCGGCGCGGATCAGCCGCGCAATATAGTTTTCCGCGGCATGGTAGGGAACTCCGCACATCGGCACGGGCTGCCCTTTTTCCTTGTTGCGGGCGGTGAGGGTGATTTGCAGGACGCGCGAGGCGACCACGGCATCGTCGTAGAACAGCTCGTAGAAATCCCCTAGCCGGAAGAGCAGCAGCGCTCCGGGATGCTGCTTCTTCACGGCATGGTATTGCTGCATCAGCGGCGTGGTTGGTTCGGTCATGGCTGCGCGCAAGGCCTCGGCAGGAAAGCGATTATGCGGGCTGGCGCGTGACTTTGGCAACACCCTTCGTCGGAGCGTCGGCGGCATCCTTGCGGCAGTCGTTCCGTCGGTTTCTCCGAAATCGCACGTCCTCTCTGGGTACTCTGCGTCTCTGCGGTAAAGATTGTGTCTGCTTCTCCGTGGCGCTGCGCTGCGAAGGGTAAGCTATACTCAGCCATGCCCGCTCGCCGTGTTGCCACCCGCGAAACAGAAATCAAGCTGCGCATCGCGGACCTGCCGGCTCTGCGGCGCACTCTTCGCCGTCTCGGTGCCACCTCGCTCGGACGCGTCCTCGAGCGGAACGCGTTGTACGACACGCCCGGGGGCGATCTCTGCCGCCGGGGGCGCCTTCTGCGGTTGCGCATCGAGACGCCGGCCGGCCTGCCGGGCGTGCGGAGCGGTTCGCGGCGGGGCGTGATCACAGCCAAAGCCCCCGTCCGGTCTCCGTCCGGCTCGCGCTACAAGGAGAAGCTGGAACGGGAACGGGAGGTGCGGATCCCGGAGCGTTGGCCTTCCGTTCTGCGCGCGCTGGGGATGCAACCTGGCTTCCGCTACGAGAAATACCGCACCGCCTATCGTCTCCCCGGGCTGCATTTGGACCTGGACGAGACGCCGGTGGGCGACTTTCTGGAGATCGAAGGTGCGCCGCGAGGCATCGACCGCGCCGCCCGCGCCCTGGGTTTTTCCCCGCGGGACTACATTCGGGGCACCTACTGGGATCTGTACGCCGCGGATTGCCGCCGCCGCGGCCGTTTTCCGGAAAATATGCTGTTTGAAGCGCAAAAATCGGCCAAACGTGCACTCTTTGCTTGACAAAAATTTCATCTGCCGCTACTAGTCAAATGGGAGGACACGAGCACCGCGATGGAATCGGTTTCGTCCAATTCGGAGCCGGGAAGTAGCTGCTCCGCCGGGCCGGCAGGGAAGGCCTGGCCAGGAGCCGCAGAACAGCTTCGCGCTTTCGAACGCGGCGCGTGTGCGGCGTGTCTGACCGACCCCTTTGTTGAACCCGTGAGCGCCCGTTGCGGATGGGCGCGCGGGCACAGGGAGGCAAGGCCCGGCCTGAAGTAATCCGAGCGCGGTTTTCTGCGTGCCCGTGGCCGGAAGCACTGCCGGTTCCGGGCTTTTTTTTTGCCTGGACGAATCCAGGATGTCGCGACCCCGGCTTGGCCGGGTTGCTTTCGCTCGATACGGAGTGAACCAATGCTGCATGCCACGGAAGTTCTCGGAGCCGAAGCGTACGACTCGCTCGGCCATTTCGTCGGCCGCGTGAAGGAGATGTTCATTGTCCCGGCCGAACAGCCGAACCGCGTCTCGCGGCTCCTGCTGGGCCGGGGCCGGTACCGCCCGCTGATCGCGCGGTACAACCAGATCGGTGCGGTCAGTCCGGGCCGCGTGGACCTGACCACGGACGAATCGACGCTGGAGCTCTACCAGCCCAACGAAGCCTGGCTGGCGGTCCGCAAGGACTTGCTCGATCAGCAGATCATTGACACCAACGGCCGCAAGGTCGTGCGCGTCAATGATGTGGATCTGGCGGACCAGCGCACCAACGGGAACACGGAGTTGCGCGTCACGCAGGTGGATGTCGGACTGCCGGCCGCGGTCCGGCGGCTGCTGCAAGGCGTGGTGCCGCCCATGGCCATCCGCCGGCTCCAGGAAAAACTGCCGACCCGGACGATCCGCTGGGAGTTCGTCAACCTGATCGAGCCCGACCCCCTGCGCCGGGTCAAACTGCGCCTGTCCAGCCAGAAACTCGCCGAGCTGCACCCGGCGGACCTGGCCGACATCATGGAAGAGCTGTCGCCTGCCGAGCGGCAGTCGATTGTGGACTCGCTGGACGAAGAGACCGCCGCCGAGACGATCGCGGAGCTCGACAAGCGCCTGCAAACGCAGGTGGTCGAGAAGCTCACCCCCGGAAGGGCCGCCGACATTCTGGAGGAGATGAATCCGGACGAGGCCGCCGACCTGATGCAGAACCTCGAACCGGCGAAATCCAAGGAAGTTCTCGGAGAGATGCAGAGGACCGAAGCGCATGAAGTCGAGGCGTTGCTGCGCTTCGAGGAGAACACCGCCGGCGGCATGATGACCACCGAGATCGTCGTGGTGGGCGAAGACGCCACCCGCGGCGAGGTGATCGATTACATCCGTTTCCACGAGGTGAAGCCGGACCAGCTCGACAACATCATCCTGATCAATCGGGAGGCGGCCCTGGCGGGCACGGTGCCGCTGGCGCACATCGTTCTCGCGGCCAGCAATCAGCGCATGGCCGAACTGGTTTTTGAGCCGCTGCTTTCGGTGAAGCCGGACCTGGGCGACAAAGAAGTGTTCGAGCTGTTTGACAAATACAATCTGCGCAGTCTGACGGTGGTGAACGAGGGGAATTGCCCGATCGGGGCCATCACCGTGGACGACGTGGTGAGCCGGCTGCGCGCCCGGCTGTGAAGCGGAGAGAGGAATAAGGTTGCCGCAGGGCCGGGAGGTCCGGCCCTTTCGAATGTCATGAACACGTGGAGCACATTGAGGGACACGTTCTCGCGCCTGGCGGCCGGCGGGAAGGAATTCGGCCGCCGCACGCGCTCGCTGCGCCGGCGGCTGGCGATCATTCTGGCCGTGGTCGGGCCGGGGATCATCACCTCGAACGTGGACAACGACGCGGGCGGCATCACGGTGTACACGCAAGCGGGCGCGCAATTCGGCTACGCCCTGCTGTGGTCGCTGATTCCCATGACCATCGCGCTGTACGTGAGCGAGGAGATGTGCGCGCGCATGGGGGTGGTGACGGGCAAGGGCCTTTCGGACCTGATCCGCGAGGAGTTCGGCTTTCGCTCGACGTTCTTCGTGATGCTGGCGGCTTTCGTGGTGGACCTGGGAAACACGGTGGCGGAATTCGCGGGCGTCGCCGCCGCCATGCAAATCTTCGGCGTCAGCAAATACGTTTCGGTTCCACTGGCGGCGCTGGCCGTGTGGGTGTTGGTGGTGCGCGGCAGCTACCGCCAGGTGGAGAAAATTTTTCTGGTGGCTTGCGGGCTGTATCTTTCCTACATCGTGTCGGCGATTCTGGCCAAGCCGGATTGGCTGTTGGCCGCCAAGCAAACCGTGCTGCCCTCGCTGCACATGAATACGGGCTACCTGCTGATGCTTACGGCGCTGATCGGCACGACCATCGCCCCGTGGCAGTTCTTCTATTTGCAGGCGGGGTTCGTCGAGAAGCGGGTGGCGGCGCGGCAGTATAAGCATGCGCGGCTGGACGTGCTGGTGGGCAGCGTGTCGTGCATGGTGATTGTGTTTTTCATCATCGTGTGCTGCGCCGCGACGCTGAACGTGCACGGCCTGACCAGCATTACCGACGCGGCGCAGGCCGCGGAGGCGCTGAAGCCGCTGGCGGGCCGATGGGCGGCCAGCCTGTTCGCCTTCGGGCTGCTCAACGCGTCGCTGTTTGCGGCGTCGATCCTGCCGCTTTCGACCGCGCACGTGATCTGCGAGGGGCTGGGCTTCGAAGCGGGCCTGGACAACAAACTGAAGGAAGCGCCGACGTTTTATTCGCTCTACACGCTGCTGATTGTGGCGGGCGCGGGCATCATCCTGATTCCGAAGGCACCGCTGATGAAGATTCTGGTTCTCTCGCAGGTGGCCAACGGCGTGTGGCTCCCCGTGGTGCTGATCTTCATGCTGTTGCTGATCAACCGGCGCGACCTGATGGGCGAACACACGAATTCCTGGGGTTTCAACGTCATCGCGTGGGGCGCCAGCATCATCATGATCGTCCTCACGCTGGTCCTCCTCTACGCCGAGATTTTCCTGCCTTCCGCCGCGGGGCTGTTTGGGTGATTCGTGACTTGTGACTCGTGACTCGTGATCCGTGTGTCGGAATTTGGCGTTCGCCAGGCGTGCAAAAGTGCTGCGATTAGAACGGGCGCCGGGTGTTTGTTCTGAATGACTTACAGCGATTTCTGTTTCCGGGTGTGTTGCGATTAGAAATGCAGGCCCGGGAGGGAAATGGCTCGATGGCGCGCCGGAAATATCCCCCGAGGAAGCCACGGAGGCACGGAGGCACGGAGACAGGGAAGCAAGGGGGCGGGCGGCAGGGGAAGGTGTGATGGCGCTTAGCGCCTTTGCGCGTCGGGCGAGTTGTCGTTGGTGAGCCACAGGCCACGGTAGCACAAGGCTGCGGCCATGTCTGTCCGTAGGAATACGTAATTTGTTGGAGGTATCGGAGGTAGAAAAGCAAGGAGGCAGGGAGATTTCTCAGGCTCCGCCACGCGAGCTCCAACCGATCTCAGTTTTTGCGAACAACCCCGGTGACGCCGGCGGCAAAAAGTGTGGCAAGAACCCACCCGAGCAGAATCTGGAACCATCGGAATATGCGCAGGAATCCTGCCGATACAAAAGCCCGACCCATTCGACGGATTGAGTCTTTCGCTGGATCGTGCGGCTCAGGCGGGCTTGGGTCGGGCTGCCAGCGGTCGACTTGGCCCAGTTTCACCAAAGGAAAAGAGTTCTCCAAAGAGTAGACGAACGCGCAGAATCGTTCGTAGTGCGCGGGAGGCCGGTGATCCTTCTTGAAGTCCGAGTACGCCTCCTTTTCGGACGGGACGATGTTCCAGTAGAAGTAGCCACACCGAAACAGGGGCCATCCGAGGGCCACGAAGAGCAGCAGCAAAGCAAGGGCCCTTCCGGGGTAGTAGCCGTATCCTATCGTTAGCCGCAAGGCAGCGTTCCAAACGCTAACTGCCGGCGCCTTAAGATGGTGCGAAACGTAGCTGATTGATTGCCGGATGCAGCCGTGCGTCGCCTGCGGTTTCCATACGTGCCCTTCGTCGCTATTCCGCCGACACTCCATTTTGTAGAGCACACGCCGCGCACCCGAGTCGTCGCCTTCGTCTCTCAGGACCTTGGCGAGTTGGCGATATGGTTGCGGCACAAACGGCGCTTGGCGAGCGAGCCAGTCGAGGCGACTCGCGGCGTCGTTTGGAGCGCCGGCGGAAAAACGCCTGTAAACAAATCCGTCGAGGGCGAGGTTTCCGGGCGCGGGCCAGCTCTTCGTGTTATCAACAAGTGCATCTACCGACGCATTTATAAGATCAAGACTTACGTGGGCAGCATCAGCGACATCCAACCACAGCGTACCTTTGATTGAAGCTCTTTCCAGCATTAATGTTCCGGCAAATGTGCCACCGCTGCAGGTGAGGTCGCCCCAAATTTGGGCTGCTGGAAGTCGTACTGCGCCCTTGGCGCTGAAGTCTTGCTTAAGGAAGATGTTGCCTTTGACGAGGGCGCCGTCGGCGCTGAATGCATCGCCCCTCGCAGCGACTCCTGTTTGGGGCGGGCTCTCAAATTTGCCACCGCTGCAGTCGAGATTGCTTCCGATCTCGGCGTTCAGTAGTCGCACTTCACCCTTGGCCGTGAAGCCGTCTTTCAGGAAGACGCTGCCCTTGACGACAGCGCGGTCCGCGATCAATGCGCCAGGGACTTCGGACTGTAGTGGGTTCTCAAATGTGGCACCGGTGCAGTCGAGACCCCCTCCGATCTCGGCACCCAGCAGTCGTACTTGTCCTGTGGCGTGGAAGCCTCTGCAAAAAAGAACGTTACCCTTCGCCTTAACACTGTCGGCGTCGATCGAATCTAGCCAACTGCCTTGGAAATCGAGTTCAGCGATCTCCGTAGCTTGCAGGTTCGTTTTGCCGGTCAAACGGCAACGCCAGAGATTCAGGCCGAAGGGGACTCTGGCATAGGAGAGATCCAGCGTGCCCAATATCTTGGCTCCAGCCACGAGAATCCCCTTAGGGTCCACCATCTCTCGGGCTTGGCGATCCACGCAGAGCCAGCGAATCAGGTCGGCGCGGATTTCGCGCTCTTTGCCCCATTCGTCGGCCTTTGCTGGATCATTGGCGGGGTCATGATTCTCCTTGCTTGGGCCGCAAACGGCTAGGTCGCCGTTGGGCGCGGCACGCAGCAACTTGATTTCGGCTGCGGTCAAATCCGAGAAGCGGGCGGGGGCGAGGCGTTCCAGTTCTCCGACTTGACCTTGATTGGTGTCAGGGGGCATGGTGAGGATTTCTACACCATTATTGCCAGATTGGGAATCGGTAATTCGAAGAGCTTTTTGAGGAAAGCACCGAGAATGGGGTTTGAGGGAAGCTGCGGAGGCGCAGAGGTGAGGAAGCGCAGATGCCGTGTCCCGACTGCTGTCCGGGAGGCAAAAAGCGCACTGAAGGCCGCGGCGCTACATTCAAACCTCGGAGTCTCTACAATTAGAATCCGGGCGGGCGCTGGTCGACCACTCCTGCAATGCGCTCCAGAGCCAGGGCGGCGCGGGCGAGGGTGCCCTCGTCGAACAGGCGCCCGATCAGCGTGACGCCGTGAGGCACGCGGCGCGGGGGCGAAAAGGTCGGCAGGGGTTTGCTGGGGTCGGGCGCCCAGTCGCTGCGCGCGGTCGAGACTTCGAGGAAGCCCGCGCGCAGGGTGAGCGAGGGGTGGCCGGTGGCGTTGGTGATGATGAGCATTTCATCGCGCAGCGAGGGCACCAGCAGCAGATCCACCTGGGAGAAGACGCGGGCCATCTCCTGGGCGACGCGGCGGCGGAACCGATCGGCCTGCACGAAGTCCACGGCGGAGAGGAAGCGCGACTGGCGGAACAGGTTCGGCCATGCGTCGAGCACCTGCATGCGCAGCTTGTCCATGTCGTGGTTGAGCGTGATTTCCTCGAAGGCCGCGGCGGCCTCGGCAAAGAGAGTGACGTAAAGCGAATCGTAGGGCCAGTCCGGAAGGGATACTTCCACAGGGAGCATGCCGGCGGTGCGCACGGCGTCGAGCGCGGCGCGGTCGACATCGGTGGCGGGAGCTTCCTTCATCCAGGCGGGGAAGTAGCCAACGCGCAGGCCCTTCACGCTCGCGGCGGCGTCGAAATCAAGTTTGCTCGGGACGCTCGCCAGATCGCCGGGGTCGGGACCTGAGATGGCTTGCAGCACGAGCAGCGTGTCCTCGACGCCGCGGGCCATGGGGCCGAGTTTATCGAGCGACCAGCAGAGGGTCATCGCGCCGGTGCGCGGCACGCGCCCGTAGGTGGGGCGGAGCCCGGTGATTCCGCAGCGCGTGGAAGGGCTTACGATGCTGCCTCCCGTCTCGCTTCCGATGGCGAACCCCACCAATCCCGCTGCCGTGGCGGCGCCCGGACCGGCGCTCGATCCCGACGATCCTTCCTCCAGCAGCCAGGGATTCATGGTCTGGCCGCCGAACCAGATATCGTTGAGCGCGAGCGCGCCCAGGCTGAGCTTGGCGAGCATGACCGCGCCGGCATCGTGCAGGCGCTTGACGACGGCGGCGTCGGAGGAGGGGATGCGATTGCGGAACATTTCCGCGCCGTAGGTGGTTGGGATGCCGGCCGTGTCGAGCAGGTCCTTGCCGCCCCAAGGAATGCCGTGAAGGGGACCGCGGTAGCGGCCGCGCGCGATTTCGGCGTCGGCTTGCGCGGCTTGCGCGAGGGCGAGGTCGCGCGTGAGGGTGATGACGCAGCGCAGCTTGCCATCGAACTGCGCGATGCGGTCGAGATAGATTTGCGTGAGCCGCGTGGAGGTGAGCTTGCGGTGCTCGATCCAGCGAGAGAGCTTGGTGAGCGGCGCAAAGGCAATCTCGGCATCGCTCGCGGGCAATGGGCCGGGATCGGTCTTGCTGCGGACAAACCGGTCGCGGCCCGGGCCGGCTTTTTCGCCGGGCAGAACGGGGTTCCACTGCGAGTAGGGAGCGAGCGTGGGGCCGAGAGCCACCTTGCGCGGGCCGGTACGGCGCTCGAAGAGAGAGCCCATGTTCAGCCGCCAGCTCTTGGCGGCCAGTGCGCGCTCGGGCTTGCTCAACTCGACCTGCATGAGTTTCTCGGCTTCGGCAAAGGTGGCGGGCGATACCTCGGGCCCGGCCGCCTGAGATGTGCCGAACGCGGGCGGCGCGCCGGGCGGCGGTTCGGCGGTCTTCTGCGATTTGCCGCGGCATCCGGCGGCCGCGCCCAGCAGGGCCAGCGATGCATGCGTCAAGAATTGCCTGCGCGATTTCGACATAGTCCCTCCGGGCCGCATTGTAGCCATGGCGGGAACCGGAAATGAAGTTAATTTGCAGGAGGTGCCGGACCTGGGAAGGAGGGAAGCCACGGAGGCACAGAGGCGCGGAAGCGCGGATGCCGCGTCCCGACTGCTGTCCGGGATGCAAGAAGCGCACTGAAGGCCGCGGGGCTACATTTAAACCTTCGAGCAAAAGCAGATCCCTCACCCCCGTTCGCATACTGCGCGACCGGGTTCGGGATGACAGCGTGAGGGGGCGTTGCCGGGAAATTGACGGATGCTGCGTCCCGACTGCTGTCCGGGAGGCAAAAAGCGCACTGAAGGCCGCGGCGCTACATTGAAACCTCGGAGGGCGCGCGGCACATCAAAAAAGGCGGCGCTACTGGGCGCGCGGAAAATCCTTGGCGGCTTCGGCGAGCGTGCGGTAGATCTCGATCACGTTGCCGAATGGAGGTTACGGTGAGGCGTGCCGGAGAGCGAGGCGCAGTTCGACGGCGTGGAGGGTTGCGTGGTGTTAACGGCTGTGCTACTTTCGCTGGCGGACGTTTTCTGAGCATGCGCGGAGCGAGTGGGCGGGCCGGTCGCTACAGAATCCACGCTCCCTGAGCCATTTCCAGTGAAAGCCACGGACCTGCTGAAGCCTGCCAACCGCGAGGAAGCGGAGCTTCTCGAAAAACTCGACGTCAAACGCCTGCCGCAGCACGTGGCCATCATCATGGATGGCAACGGGCGGTGGGCGCAGCGGCGGCACCTGCCGCGCATCGCGGGGCATCGCGCCGGGGTGAAGGCCGCGCGGCAAGTGATCGAGACGTGCGTCCAGCTGCAACTGCCGTGCCTCACGCTGTACGCGTTTTCGCTGGAGAATTGGCGGCGCCCGCAGGCGGAAGTGGCTTTTCTGATGCGGCTGCTGCGCGAGTACCTGAAGCGCGAGATGCCCTCCATCCACAAGAACAACATTCGTTTTCTGGTGATCGGCCGCTTGGCGCAGTTGCCCGAGGGCGTGCGCAAGGACATCGACGAGGCCATGCGGCTGACGGCGCACAACACGGGGATGAAGCTGGTGGTCGCGCTGAACTACGGGGGCCGGGCGGAACTGGCCGACGCGTTCAACGCCATGCTGGAGCACGTCCGGGAAAACGGGCTGGCCGCGTTTCGCGCCGACGAACAGACCATTTCGAACCATCTCTACACCGCGGGCCTGCCCGACCCCGATCTGCTGATCCGCACCAGCGGCGAGATGCGCGTGAGCAATTTTCTGCTCTGGCAGATCGCCTATGCGGAGATTTACGTCACCGAGGAGCTGTGGCCGGATTTTTCCCGCGCGCGGCTGCTGGAAGCACTGGTGGATTTTCAGAAGCGCGAGCGGCGCTACGGCGGCCTGGGCTCTTCGCGGAGCCATGCGGCGGCGGTGGATGGCGAAGCCGCCGGGCGCCGGGCGCAGCCGGTGCGAGGTTAGCGCGCCGATGCTCCTGCGTATCGTGACCGCCGCGGTTCTGATTCCCGCCGTTGTGGCGCTGGTGTGGTGGGGACCGGCAGAGCTTCTGGCGGCGGGGACTGCAGGCGTGGCCCTGCTGGCGCTGGCCGAATTTTTCAACCTGGGCGACCGGGTGGGGCTGCGCGGTTTCTGGAAGTGGACCATGGTCTGCGCCGCGGGGATTTTCTACGCGCAGTATTCGCAGGGTCTGGTCCGCGTGCACACGCTGGGCCGAGGCTTTTCCTTCGTGCGCGACGCCGCGGGCGGCACGCTTTCGGTCGAGGCCGTGCTGCTGGTGTTTTTATTTGGCGCGGCGGGCATCGGGCTGGGGACGCGCCGGCCGCTGCAGGAAGTGTTGCCGGCGATCTCGGTGAGCTCGGCGGGGCTGCTGTTTGTCGCGCTGCCGTTCAGCTATCTGGTGCGGATCGGCGAAATTGAGCGCGCGGGCCGGCAACTGGTGCTGTTGACGCTGTGCATGATGTGGGCGGGCGACACGTTCGCGTATTTTGTGGGGCGGTCGATCGGGCGCGTGCCCATGGCGCCGGCGCTGAGTCCCAAGAAGACCTGGGAGGGAGCGGTGGCGAACATGGTGGGTTCGCTGGTGGTGGCGGTGTTGTTCACGCGCTGGATGCACGCCGACGCGCTCGCGCTGCTGGCGATTGCCGGCCTGGCCAACATCGCCGGGCAGATGGGCGACCTGAGCAAGTCGGCGTATAAGCGCGGGGCCGGGGTGAAGGATTCGGGGACACTGCTGCCCGGGCATGGCGGGGTGCTCGACCGCATCGACAGCCTGATCCTGGCAAGTCCGGTGGTGTGGGTTGCCTGGCAGTGGCTAGCCGCGCGCTGAGGCGCGCGGCGCCAGCGCCTTGCTGCAGCGAGGCTCGCCGCGTCTAATGCGACTTGCCGCCGCCGGCGAACAAGCGCGCGATTGTCACCAGGAGCACGGCTCCAACGGTGGCCGCCGCCAGGCTGCCGACGAATCCCCAGG
Organism: Terriglobia bacterium; assembly: GCA_020072765.1. Lineage (GTDB taxonomy): Bacteria > Acidobacteriota > Terriglobia > Acidiferrales > UBA7541 > Palsa-295. The sequence goes on along the minus strand of JAIQGD010000010.1, from coordinate 12,824 downwards.
CGACCACGCCCAGGCGCATGAAAATCCAGCCGCCGATGACGGCGCCGATCAGACCCAGCAGCACGTTGACGATGCAGCCGAAGCCGCGGCCGCGCGTCAGCAGGCCCGCAATCCATCCGGCCAGCAGGCCGATGACGATCCAGCCCAGCCAGCCCCGCGGGGAAAAAACGGAAACGCCGAAGAAGTAGGCCCGGTCTTGCAGGAGTGCGATCCACGCGATCGAGGTCATGACGGCCCTCCTTTCGATGTGCAGCGCGTCAACGCTTGCAGAAGATGTAGCCCAGGCACTTGTAGATCAGTTTGGCCGCCAGGAAATCGGAGGCGTGGTCGCCGGGCTGCGGCAGCAGTTCGACGACGTCCATGCCGACGATCTTCTTGTGGCGCGCGACGGCGCGCACCAGCGAGATGACCTGGTGCCAGTCGAGTCCGCCGGGCTCGGGCGTGCCGGTGGCGGGGACGAGCGACGGATCGAAGCCGTCGAGGTCGATGGTCAAGTAGACGTTGGGGCTGAGGTCTTTTACTACCTTGGCGATCCAGTTGTTCAGCGGAGCGCGCACGATATCCTTGGCCCAATAAATTTTCGTGCGCAGGTGCGGGATCGCCTTAGCCTCTTCCACCGAGAGCGAGCGGATGCCCACCTGCACGGCGGGACAGACTTCGACGACGCGGCGCATGGCGGAGGCGTGGCTGGCCGGGTTGCCCTGATATTCGTCGCGCAGGTCGGCGTGCGCGTCGATTTGCAGCACGCTGAGATTCTTGAATTTTCTGGCCGTGGCGGTCACCAGGGGCGGGGTGAGCGAATGCTCGCCGCCGAGAGCCACGGGGAACTTGCCGTCGTCAAGAAGTTCGCGTTGCGCTTCGCGGAGTTCGGCGAGCACATTTTCGAGCGTGCCGTTCATGGTGTCGATGGGCGGCAGCGTGTGGATGCCGATCTTGCGATAGGTCTCGATGCGGAGTTCCTCGTCGTAGAGCTCCATGTTGCCGCTGGCGGCGAGGATGGCGGCCGGGCCGTTGCGCGTGCCGTGCTCGTAGGTGGTGGTGCGCTCGAGCGGCACCGGGAAAATCACGGCGCGGGAGTTTTCGTACTGCGAGTGTTCTTCGGAAAGTCCGCCGAAATTGCTGGGCGGTGCCGGCGTGTAGCTGCTCATCGGTGGTTTGTGTGTCCTTAGATAGTTTGAAATACTTCTTTCGCTGGACGCCCCAAATGTAATATCAATGAGGCGCGCAAACGCGTACGTGCGCTCCCGGCACGGCCGGGCTGAATTACATTACCTGCGAGGACGCTGAATGGCAAAGAAAAAGGGTGCGACGGGACGGTATCTCCACAATCCCGTCGCGGACCGATTGACTCCGATCTATCCGCTCGACCTTTCGCGGATTCGCACGATTGACGACATGGTCCGGGCGATGGGGCAGACTGCCTTCACCGCGCGGCAGATCGGCGACGCGGCCGATGTGTTCGAAGCGATGGCGCGCGATAAGGACTGCTTTGTGGTCCTGACGCTCTCCGGCGCGCTGACGGTGGGGAAGATGGGCCTGGTGTTCTGCGACCTGGTGGAATCCGGGATTGTGAACGCCATCGTCTCGACCGGGGCGCTGATGGCGCACGGGCTGGTCGAAGCGACGGGCCGGTCGCATTTCCGGTACGACGCGGCGAAGATGGACGACCGCGAGCTGTTCGTGGCCGGCTACAATCGCGTCTACGATTCGCTGGAGCCGGAGCTGAATCTGGATCACGTCGAGGAGGTGATGCAGCACATCCTCGATGGATGGGACGCGCGCGAGGCGGTTAGCAGCTGGAAGATCAACCGGCGCATCGGCGAATATCTCCTGCGGAAGGCCAAGGGGCGCGGCATCCTGAAATCCTGCGCCGCGAAGAATGTGCCGGTGTTCGTCCCGGCCTTCACCGACTCCGAGCTGGGGATCGACTTCGCTCTGCACCAGCGGGTGCGCAAAAAGGCCGGGCGGCCGGCGCTGCGCTTCGATCCATTCGAGGACTTCGAGCAGTTTGCCACGACGATGCTGGCGACCAAGCGCATGGGGATCTTCACCATCGGAGGGGGTGTGCCGCGCAACTGGGCGCAGCAGTTTGGCGTCTACGCCGAGCTGCTGGCGCGGCGCGGTTATAAAAAGCTTCCGCTGAAGCGCTACAACTACGGCGTGCGGGTGTGTCCCGAGCCGGTGAACTGGGGCGGCCTTTCCGGCAGCACGTACACCGAGGCGGTGTCGTGGGGGAAATTCGTGCCGCCGGAAGAAGGCGGGCGCCTGGCCGAGGTGCTCGACGACGCGACTGTGGCGCTGCCGCTGATTGTGGGCGCCGTGCTGGAGCGCATCGGCTACCTCAAGCCGGGGCGGCGCAAGGGGTAAGGTCTCGCCTCCGCGAAGTAAATGGACGACAGGATGATGCTCGCTTTGTGCCTACCCTGACCTTCTCAGAATAGCGCCCGGTGAAAAGCGAACTGGCGCGTACTTGTGCGCCAGACTGGCGACGATGTGGCCCAGTCGGGCACGGTCCCGCGTGATCCGCGGGATGCCCCTACGGAGAAACAGCAAGAAGCCACATCTATCAATGATCGGCTCGGTGTAGTGCGGTTGAGTTTGTGGTGAGAAAGCCGGGCCAGGTCGTCCGGTGGTGGCACCGCCGGCGCTTCGGGGCAGGGCAGGCAAGTTTGAAAGGACGCATCGCGCCAGATTTACTTCTGCGCCTTGCCCAGGGCTGGATTAATCGTCGTCGCCGAGCAGGATGGCGGCGGCGAGCACGGTGGTCCACAATCCCCGCTTATCGCCGACGGCCGACTGCGTGATGTTCATGGTGCGGACGATCTTATTGGAAATCCGGTAGACCTCTTTTTTCTCGTCCCAGGAGAGGTCCGGATCGAACTCGACGTTCAGGGTGGTGGCCAGCATCTCGGCGGCGAGTTCCTCGGCGTATTCCCCGGCGACTTCCTCGGTTTCGCCGAAGGAGTGATGCTCGGAGAGATAGCCGTACATGGATTTGTCACCGGGAAGGGCCAATCCGACGCTGGCGGCGATCAAGCGGTGCGCCTCGCGCGTCTGATTCTCGCTGATGACGGTGAAGGCGACTTGACCGGGCTTGAGATGTTTGAGCCCCTCGCTGCGCGAGATCAGCTTGCAGTGGGGCGGGAAGATGGAGGAGACGCGGACGATGTTGCAGGCGGCAATGCCGGCGTTGCGCAGCGCGAGCTCAAAGCTCGACAGGCGCTCGCGGTGTTTTCCGACTCCCTTGGTGAGAAATATTTTCTTTGCGACGAACGCCATGTGCAGTGCCGGTGTACGGTGTCTCCCGTCGTGTGAGTCGAAAAAAAGTGCGCTCGCAAATTAACAAGCGCGCCCGGTGATGTCAACTGATTTCCGGTGGGGCGCCCGCAGAACCGGAAAAGACAGGCGGCTGCAGCTCACTCCTCGTTGCGCAGCAGGACGCACGGCGCGAGCGTTTCCGAGATGGTCCGCAGTTGGTGGAGTTGGCCGAGCGTGAAGTCGGCGCCGGCCTCTGCCATCGATTTCCCCTTGCGGCAGACCTGGACGACGCCAATGACCTTATGGTCGTGAGTAATGGGCGCGCTCATGATCTTCTGAACCGGATCGGTGCGTTGGCGATCGGCCTGGGGGACCGCCTCAAAGACATTGGCATGGGGCACGACGGAGAAATTGTTGATCATCTCGGGGCGTTTATCGCGCACGGTGCGCGAAGCCAGGGACTGCACGCTCGACAGGGGAATCTGGCCGACGGCGCTCAAGTTATCCGGCGAGAGGAAGCGCAGAAAGCGGCCGTCCGCAGTCACGCCCAGGATGGCCACCTCGTGCGTCTGGACGTCAAAAGTCTTGGCGATCAGTTGCGCGGCGGGGTTCAGGTGGACGTCCTTGCCCTTTGCGCCGCCCTGCGCAAGTTCCAGCGCCCACTGCTTCAGCTCACCCAGCGTCTCGCTCGCCATCGAAGTGTCACTCACCCTGTGCGCTCACCCAACTAGATACTTTACCCTGAGTTGGCCCCGCTGGGTATGCCTTCCTTGCCGCATGTGTCCTGTTTGATTTTCGACCCGCTGTCTCGTCTTGCCAACTTCTTCGCGGATGCTTATACTGTGCAGGCTTTCAGTACGAGAGAAGATTTTCCGGAGCGTGCATGCGGTCGGCTGCGGCTGATTCCAGAACGAGTTTCCTCCTCGACAAACTGCATTCCTTGAGCGGCGTGATCCCCATCGGCGCCTATCTGGCGGAGCATTTCTTCGAGAACAGCTACGCCCTGGTTAGTCCCGCGAAGTACAACTACGTGGCGAGCAAGCTGGAGACGGTGCCGTGGCGGCTGCCCCTCGAGATCCTGTTGATTTGGGCGCCGATCGCGTTTCATGCCTGCTATGGCCTCCGCATCTGGTGGAGCGGGAAGCAAAACGCCACCTCGCACCCCTGGATGGCGAACTGGATGTATCTCCTGCAGCGTTGGACCGGGGTGCTGGCGTTTCTGTTCATCGGATACCACGTGTGGACGGTGCGGTTTCTTTCTCACGGCAAGACCACGTATGCCGATATCGCGCAGACCATGGCCGATGCGAGGTTCGCCGCCCTCTATGCGGTTGGGGTGCTGGCCGCGTCGTTTCACCTGGGCAACGGGCTGTGGAACTTTGCGTGTAAATGGGGACTGGCGGTGACGGCGCGGTCGCAGCGCGCGGCCGGGTGGTTCGGCGCGCTGACCGCCATTGCCTTCTCCGTCGCGGGCTTGGCGATTCTGGCGGGTTTCCGGTTTCACTGGACCCCCTTCGATAGTTATCTTCCATGAGACAACCCAAGATCATCATTGTTGGCGGCGGTCTGGCCGGTCTGATGGCAACCATCTCGGTTGCCGAAGCGGGCGTGCCCGTCGATCTGTTCTCGATTGTTCCGGTCAAGCGCTCCCATTCGGTCTGCGCGCAGGGGGGCATCAACGCCGCGAAGAACCTCAAGGGCGAGGGCGATTCCACCTGGAAGCACTTCGACGACACGATTTATGGCGGCGATTTTCTGGCCAACCAGTCGCTGGTGAAAGGCATGTGCGAGGCTGCGCCGGCCATCATCGATCTGCTGGACCGCATGGGGGTGATGTTCAACCGCACGCCGGAAGGCCTGCTGGACTTCCGCCGCTTCGGAGGCACGCTCTACAATCGGACGGCCTTTGCCGGGGCCACCACGGGCCAGCAGCTTCTCTACGCGCTGGATGAGCAAGTCCGGCGGTTTGAATCGGAAGACAAAGTCAAGAAATTCGAGGGCTGGTCGTTTCTCTCGGCAGTGCTGGACGACGGGGGAGTGGCGCGCGGGATCTGCGCGATGAATCTGAAGACGATGGAGATCGTCACGTTCCCGGCCGATGCCGTGATTTTCTGCACGGGAGGGATCGGGGCGGTGTTTGGCCGCTCGACGAATTCAGTGGTGTGCACCGGCTCGGCGCAATCGGCGCTGTTCCAGCAGGGAGCCTATTACGCCAACGGCGAATTCATCCAGGTCCATCCGACGGCCATCCCCGGCGAGGACAAATGCCGGCTGATGAGCGAGTCGGCGCGCGGCGAGGGCGGGCGCGTGTGGGTGCCCAAGCAACCCGGCGACAGCAGGCGCGGCAAGGACATCCCGGAAGGCGAGCGATTCTATTTCCTCGAGGAGTGGTATCCGAAGTACGGCAATCTGGTTCCGCGCGACGTGGCCACCCGGGCGATTCACAAAGTGGTATTCGAGATGAAGATGGGCCTTCTGGACGGCCCGGCGGTTTACCTCGACGTCTCGCACATTGCGCGCGACGTGCTGGAGCGCAAGCTGGAAGGCATTTTGGAGATTTACGAGAAATTCGTGGGCGTGGACCCGCACGAAGAGCCGATGAAGGTCTTTCCGGCGATGCACTACACGATGGGCGGACTCTGGGTGAACACCCAAGACCAGGCCACCAACATCCCGGGCATCTACGCGGCCGGGGAATGCGAATATCAGTATCACGGCGCCAACCGCCTGGGCGCGAACTCGCTGGTGTCCTGCATTTACGCCGGGGGGATCGCCGGCCCGGCGGCGGTGCGCTACGCGGAAAATCTGGAGCAGGGCCACGAGAGCTCTTCATCGAGCGTGTTTGAGCGCGAGCGGGTCCGGCAGCAAGACGCGACCGACGGCCTGCTGCACCAGCAGGGAACCGAGAATCCGCTGACGATCTGGCGGGATCTGGGCGACGTGATGACCGAGAACGTCACCGTGATCCGGTACAACGCGAACCTGAAGAAGACGCTGACGAAATTGGATGAGCTGAGCGAGCGCTTCAAGAAGATCAATTTGCAGGATCGCACGCAGTGGTCGAACCAGACGCTGAACTTCACGCGCGAACTGGGCAACATGCTGGTGCTGGCGCGGGTGGTGACGATGGGCGCGCTGGAGCGGAACGAAACACGCGGCGCACACTACAAGCCGGAGTTCCCGAACCGCGACGACGCGAACTGGCTGAAGACCACCAAGGCGAGTTACCGCAACGGCCAGGTGGAGCTGTCGTACGAGCCGGTGGACGTTTCGCTGCTGCCGCTGCGGGAGCGCAAGTACACCGCGGCGAAATGACGGCCCGGCGAGCACCGGCATTGGGTGAATCAGACATGGCTGAAAAAACCTTCATCGTTCGCATCAAGCGCCAGCAGCGTCCGGATGAGCCGGCGCGCTGGGAGGAGTTCGAACTGCGGCATCGCCCGCACATGAACGTCATCACGTGCCTGCGGGACATCGCCGAGAGGCCGACCACGCGCGACGGCCGGGAATTGACGCCGGTGAGCTACGAGGCCAATTGCCTGGAAGAAGTCTGCGGCGCGTGCGCCATGATCATCAACGGGCAGCCGCGGCAGGCCTGCTCGGCGCTGGTCGATAACCTGGAGAAGCCGATCCGCATCGAGCCGCTGACGAAGTTTCCGCTGGTGCGCGATCTGGTGGTGGACCGCTCGAAGATGTTTCAGGATTTGAAGCGCACCAAGGCGTGGATTCCCATCGACGGCTCGTACGATTTGGGTCCAGGGCCGCGGATGTCGCCGGCGACGCAGGAGGCGGGCTATCCGCTGTCGCGCTGCATTACCTGCGGCAATTGCCTGGAGATTTGCCCCAAGGTGAACGAGGACACGCAGTTCGTGGGCGCCGCCATCGTCAGCCAGGTGCGGCTGTTCAACATGCATCCCACCGGCGCGATGCACGCCGCCGAACGCCTGGACGCGCTGATGGGCCCCGGCGGGATCGCGGACTGCGACAACGCGCAGAACTGCGTCAAGGTGTGTCCCAAGAATATTCCGCTCACCGAGTCGCTGGCCGACGTCAACGGCCAGGTGCTGCGGCACGCCATCAAGACTTGGTTTCACGGCCGGGATTGACGCCTTACGCCTCCGCCCATCACGGAGGCCCTGCTGCAGGAAGGCGAGTCCGGGACCGATGTTGAGAAACTTTTCGGCGGCCGTACGCTCCGGCACCGACAGCGTGCGGAGCCGCCGCTGAATCGATGAGAGGAACAATCGCATGAAACTTCTGGCTGCTTTAGTTTCGCTTTGTGTTTATTTTGCCGTGGCCCTCGCCGCAGGCGCGGGGCAGGCGCAAACCGCAGCACATCCGACCGAGACGAGGACAACCCACATGACGACCGATCCTGCTTTGCTGCACCCGGAAACTCTGAACGCGACGGCCCCGGATGTGTATGAGGTGAAGTTCAGCACCACGAAGGGCGATTTCGTGGTGAAGGTCACGCGGGCGTGGGCGCCGATCGGCGCGGACCGGTTCTACAATCTGGTGCAGCACGGCTTCTTCACCGACGCGGCGTTTTTCCGCGTGGTCCCGGATTTTATCGTGCAATTCGGGCTGAGCGCCGACCCGGCGGTTTCCCGCGTGTGGCAGGGCGCCCGAATCAAGGATGACAAGGTCACGCAGAGCAATCGTCCCGGCACGCTGACGTTTGCCACGGCGGGACCCAACACGCGCACCACGCAGCTGTTCATCAACTTCGGCAACAACACGTTTCTCGACAGCCAGGGTTTCTCCCCGTTCGGCACGGTGACCTCGGGGATGGACGTGGTGAAGCAACTTTATAAAGGTTACGGAGAGAAGCCGGACCAGGGCGCCATCACCATGCAGGGCAAAGCGTATCTGGACAAGAGTTTCCCGAATCTCGACCGCATCACGTCGGCGACGATTGTTGCGCCCGCCGCCGGGAGCGCTGCGCCGAAGCCGTAGCGCCGGCGCAAGATCGCCGCGACGAAGCCTCGGCATGTGTGTGCAACCGGTATGAACGAGATTCGAGTGGCGGAAGGCAACGAGCGGGCCGTCGCGCCGGCTCTCCTGCGGGCGGAAGCCGCCAGCGCGACGGGTATTCTTGTGGGCTTGGCCATGGCCAAGCTGCTCATGCAATTTGCGGGCATCCGCCAGTACGGCTTCTTTCGCGACGAACTCTACTACCTGGCCTGCGGCGAGCATCTGGCCTGGGGCTACGTGGATCAGCCTCCGCTCATCGCCCTGGTGGCGTGGCTGGCCCGGCATCTGTTCGGCAATTCCCTGATCTCCATCCGCTTGTTCCCGGCGCTGGCCGGCGCCGCAGTCGTGTTTCTCACGGGCGTGCTGGCGCGCGAACTCGGCGGGGGCCGCTTCGCGCAGTTTCTCGCCGCCGCGGGAATTTTGCTTGCGCCGGCCTATCTGGCCTTCGACAGCTTTCTTTCCATGAACGCGTTTGAACCACTTTTTTGGCTCGTGTGCGCCTGGATTGCCGTTCGGATTGTGAAGGGAGCTTCCCCGAAGTGGTGGCTGGCGTTTGGCGCCATCGCGGGCGTGGGGCTGGAGAACAAGCACACGATGCTGGTTTTTGGTTTTGCGCTGGTCGCCGGGCTGATTCTCGCGGGCCAAGGGCGCATGCTGGGCTCGAAATGGATCTGGCTGGGCGTGGCGATCGCGCTCGGGATTTTCCTTCCGAACCTGCTGTGGGAGGCGCGCCACGGCTGGCCGCAGATTGAAGTGGTGCGCAATGCGCGGCTGTACAAGAATCTTCCGGTTTCGCCGCTGCGCTTCCTCGCGGACCAGGTGGCGTTCCTTCAGCCGTTGGCGCTTCCCGTGTGGCTGGCCGGGGTGATCTGGCTTTGTGTGCGCCGGGAAGGGAGGCGCTTCCAGTTCTTGGGCTGGGCGTGGCTGATCGTGCTGGGCGCCTTCATGATTCTGAGCGGAAAATCGTACTACGCGCTGCCCGTCTATCCGCTGGTGATGGCCGCGGGAGGAGCGGCGGTGGAATCGCTGGCCCAATCGCGCGACCGACGATGGCTGAGAACGGCGTGTCCTGCGCTGTTGGCTGTGGGAGGACTGGCCGCGCTGCCGTTCGGCGTCCCGGTTCTGCCGGTGCAGGCTTTCCTCCAATATTCCCAGGCGCTGCCGTATGCGACCATGGCGAAGACGGAACGCGACGCCGTCCAAGTCGAACTTCCGCAGCTCTACGCCGACATGTTCGGTTGGGAAAACATGGCCGCGACGGTGGCGGGCGTGTACCACGATCTGCCTGCGGCGGAGCGGGCGGACTGCGCGATTCTAGCGGGCAACTACGGCGAAGCGGGAGCGATTGATTATTACGGGCCGGCACTGGGGCTTCCCAAAGCCCTGAGTGGACACAACAGCTATTTTGACTGGGGGCCGCGGGGTTACTCGGGCGGGTGCGTGATCGTGTTCGGCGAGCGATCCAGCGAGTTCATTACCTATTTCGAGGATGTGCAGCGCGTGGCCACCATCGCCAGTGCGCACGCCATGCCGGTCGAACAGCGCCTTCCTGTGTACCTCTGCCGCAAGCCGCGCGCGCCGCTCGCCGTGCTCTGGCCTCGCTTCAAGATGATCATTTGACGAACGGGTGAGGCGTGCGACGGGAAGCGGCCGCCATTGTTCGGAAGGTGTCTTGCAGTTGGGCCAGTCTCTCACGGCCTGTTGAAGAACGCTTTTGTTCCTGTGATTCCGAGCGAAGCGCGAGGTTTGCGTTCCGGATGGGGTTGCGGAACGAGGAATCTCTCGTCGCCCATGGCTAGGGAAAAGAGGGATTCCTCGTCGCTCCGCTCCTCGGAATGACAAGCTCGGAAGGTTTTTCAACAAGGTGCTACACCAGCGGTTCGTGGCGGGGGAAGAGCGCTTCGCGTTCAAGCTTAAAGGAATCCAGGCCGGTCTCGGCGAGCTTGCGGCTGATTTCGGAATTGTCGCTGCGCAGGATGCACAGAAGAACGCACTCGTTGGTCAGAATGGGGATGGTGCGGTCGCCGACCTTATCACGATGGGGCGCCAGCAGTTCGGCCCGGGTCAGCACGGCGGAGAGCGCCGCGGAGGGCTTGAGGGCCCGCTTTCCGGCAGGGGGCTTTCTCAGCCGCTGCAGCAAGCGCCAGATCTGGCGCTGCGCTCCCTCGCGGCGTTCGCGGTCGTAAAACTCGATCCAGGAATGCCATCGCGGGGGGCTGATGCGGCATAGACGCCGCAGAAAGTTCTCGACTTTCTCCTGGCTATCCTCCTCCCAATATTCGGCGAGGTGATCCCAGTCGCTCAGGTACATGCCGGCGAGCAGGTCGGCCACCTCGACCACGCGGGAGGCGCGGCTGCGGGCGAGCATGGCCGCGAGGCGCTCTGCCTGAGTCAGGGACATCGTCAGGCGGCGGGATAACGTGGCGGGATCGTCCTGGCCGTCCAGTTGTCCCGAACGGGCGCCATTTTCGGCTTGCGGCTTGCGGCCAAACAGCTTCACGGGTATGAGTGCGCTCCTGCCGCCAGTGTAACAAATCCGGTGACGGGCGACGCACCGCATATTGTGGGGGTTGCGCCCAACGCACGGATGATCGCGCAGGAAAATAGGGGCAAGGCGGGGGCCCGGGGCCTCGGGACGGATGGGACCGGGCGCCCATGTTAACTTAGGGATTAACGTTTTTGCGGGGCGTGCAGGGGCTCGACCCCATCGGTTTTTCCATCCATCCCATCGTCATTTTGGATTTGACGCTTGAAAGACCGGCGCGGTACCCTTTTGTGGGAGCCGGGCCTATCGGCCACACCGAATTAGATAGTTTTCAATAGAGGTTCACCCCAATTTGAAGGAGATTCATGTCCAACGAACTGCGCAATTTCCTAGCACTGTCGTACGGAGAACTGGAAGAACTGAACCTGAAGGCCAAGGAACAGCGGAAGAATCGCGTCCCGGCGGAAACCGTTCGGGAAGAGCGCCTGAAGTATTTGACGGACGAGAAGCGCATCAAGGCCGTGACCGTGCTGTTCAGCGACCTGGAAGGCCGCCTGCACATGCTCGATTACGACAAGAAGTTCCTGCTCAAGAGCTGGGACAACCTCACGTTTGACGGCTCTTCGATCCGGGGCTTCACGGCGCAGCGCGAAAGCGACCTGCGCTTGATGATGGACTGGGCCGCGTTTTACTGGGGGCCGGCCGATTTCTTCGGCAACGGAAAGGTGATGGTCTTCGGCGAGGTAATCGACAAGGATGGGACGCCTTACAACGCCGACATTCGGGGCATCCTGAAGGGTTTTGCCGAAGGCTTGCACAAGAAGGACGGGTACACGTTGAACGCGGCCAACGAAATCGAAGGGTTCCTGTTCAACGGTAAGGACGCGGAACGGCGCTACCATGAAACCGGGAAGTTCGAGTACGTCAACACCGGCGGCTATTATCATTCGCTGCCCGGCGATCCGCTGCGGACCTTTATCGACACCGTGGCCGAAGTGCAGCGCTCCATGGGATTTGAGAACGAGAAGGATCATCCGGAAGTGGCGCCGTCGCAATTCGAGATTAACTACGGTTACGGCGAAGTGGTGGCGGCCGCGGACCAGATCCAGCTGTATAAGCTGATCTGCCGCCAAGTGGCCAACAGCCTCGGCTTCACCGCCTCGTTTTTGCCCAAGCCGGTGGTGGGCGTCAACGGCAGCGGCATGCACACCAACGTCTCGATCAGCAAGGGCGGCAAGAACCTGTTCTGGGATCCCAAGGGCGAGGAAAAACTCTCGGCCATGGGCTGGGAGTTCGTGGACCGCATTCTGACGCACGGCAACGATACCTGCCTGGCGCTGAATGCCAGCGTCAACGCCTACCGGCGGCTGGACCCGCACTTCGAGGCGCCCAACCAACTGAAGGCTTCCGCCGTCGATCGCGGCTCGATGGTTCGCATTCCCATCGGCAACGAGAAGAGCATGCGCGTCGAGGTCCGCTCGGTGGCTCCGGACGCCAATCCGTACTTGACCCTCTACACCGTCTTCCGGACGGGGATCGAGGGCGAAACGGCCAAGATCGCCAACCTGCGGCAGGCGGAGCGCTACCTGCCGGACAACATCTACACGGCCATCGAAGACTTCCGCAAGGCCAAGTGGACGACGACACTGCTGGGCGAGGACGTGAAGGGCCGCTACGCGGACCTGAAGCAGGCCTCGGCCGACCGTTGCGCTCGTTTGCTGGGCACGTTTGTGAAGGCTCCGGAAGTGCAGTTTCACCACGAGGTCTACAACCAGTACCTCTGGAACCAGTTCTAACGCTGGTTCGATCACGCAAGAACGCCCTGGCGGAGATTCCGTCCAGGGCGTTTTTGTTTCTGAAGCGAGGCTTCTCGCGGTTTACATCGAGCGCACCGGGAGGGCCACCACGTCCTCGACGGCGGCGACCTCCTTCACCACGAATCCCTCGGCGTAGAACACGCCGATCATGCGCCCGTAGTGGCGCGCCTGGAGGCTCATGCGCTGCTCGAGCGCGTCGAGCGGAAGGGCCACCTTCGAGCCGCGCTCCTTGATGCGCGGGCGGAACTGCGAGGCGTAGGCCAGGATGGCGCGGCGCCGCCCGTCGTATT
>JAIQGD010000114.1 GCA_020072765.1 Terriglobia bacterium | reverse complement strand
GCGTGCAATCCACCACCGCGGCGCCGTTGATGCGGTCGCCCTTTAGCTCGTTCAGCGCGCGATTGGCTTCCCGCAGCGGAAAAAGCGTCACCTGCGTGCGCACCGGGATCTCCGCGGCGACGCGCAGAAACTCCTCGCCGTCCTGCCGCGTGTTGTTGGCCACGCTGCGCATCACGCGCTCCTGATACATCAGATTGTAATCCAGCGCCGGAATGGGGCTCATGTGAATGCCGCCCAGCACCAGGACCCCGCCCTTCTTGAGCGCCCGCAGCGCCGGGGGAACCAGCTCGCCGGCGGGCGCGAAGATAATTGCGGCGTCGAGCTTTACAGGAGGCTCGGCCGAGGCTTCGCCCGCCCACACGGCGCCGAGTTGCAGGGCCAGCTGCTGGTGCTTGGCGCCCCGCGTGCACGCGTACACTTCCGCGCCCCAGTGACGCGCCACCTGAATGGCCACGTGCGCCGCCGCCCCGAATCCGTAGAACCCGAGGCGCCCGCCCCGCCCGATGCCCGAAAGCCGCAGCGAGCGAAACCCGATGATGCCCGCGCACAGCAGCGGCGCGGCCTGCTCGTCGGGAAAGTTTTCCGGAATCGGATAGACGAACTCTTCCGGCGCGACCGCGTATTCCGCAAACCCGCCGTCCACCGTGTAGCCTGTAAACGACGGCTGGTCGCACAGGTTTTCCTTGCCCGCGCGGCAGTATTCGCACGTCTGGTCCGTGCGGTGCAGCCAGGCAATCCCCACGCGCGCGCCCGGCCGGAACCGCCCGGCGCCCTCGCCCAGCTTCTCCACCACGCCGACGATCTGGTGCCCCGGAATCACGGGCGACTTTCGCGGCGGAAGTTCGCCTTCGACGACGTGCAGGTCGGTCCGGCACACGCCGCACATCTTCACGCGCACCAGCACTTCGCCCCGCCCCGGCCGCGGGTCCGGCGCCTCGCTGAACACCAGCGGATTCCGCTCCACCGCCGCCGGTGCGTGCAAAAGACACGCCTTCATCGCGCCCCCCCGGGCAATGCGTGGCGGCTCGCACCTGCGCCGGTTCTCCGCTTCGCATCATCCGCGTCACTTTCGGTTTGCAGTTGCGCCCCGGGCAGCGCACCCAGCCCGCATTTCTTACGAGAAGACGTAGTTTCTAAATCCACACTTGCACCGCGCCGTCATTCTGAGCCCATCCGACCAGGATGGGCGAAGAATCTCAGCGTCGCTCTCAAGTACAGCGTCTATTCCTGGCTCGTTCGCGCCGCGACTCTAAGCGCCCAAACCGAACACCCTCTCCGCATTCGATTGATACAGCTTCTTCTTATCCTGATCGCTGATCGGAAGATTGTCCGTGACCTTCACCTCTTCCGGAATGAACTGGTAGGGATAATCCATGGCGTAGAGCACGCGGTCCACTCCCAGCACCTGCTGGCAATACAGAATCGGCGGCTCCCAGGCCATTCCGCTCGTGGTGACCCAGATGTTTTCCTTCAGGTAGTCGCTCGGCTTCTTGTTCAACTTCTTCACGGTGGCGTACCGGTCGGAGGCCACATTGGCGCGATGAAAGAAATCGATTCGGGAAAGCCAATACGGCAAGCCTTCCCCCAGGTGCCCCACGACCATCCGCAGTCCCGGGAAACGGTCGAACGCCCCGCTCACAATGATGCGCAGCAGGTGCAGGCTGGTTTCCACGGCAAAGCCGTAGATGGCTCCCTCGAGACCGCGCTCCGCAAACGGCGCGTACATCCGCGGCGAAGGCGTGCTGGGATGCAGGTACACGGGCACGTTCAGAGACTCCGCCGCCGCGAAAATATCCCAGAATTTCGGATCGTCCAGGTATTCGCCCTGCGTGTGGGAATTGATGATCGCGCCCTTCAGACCCAGTTTCCGCACGCCTCTTTCGAGTTCCTTGGCTGCGCCCGCCGGGTTCTGCGGCGCAATGGCCGCGAGGCCGGAAAACCGGTCCGGATGCGCTCGAATCGCCTCCGCCAACTGGTCGTTGAACGTCGCGGCCAGCGCCGTTCCCGTGGCCGCGTCGAAAATCTGCACGCCCGGGTTGGTGAGCGACAGTATCTGCCGGGCGATCCCGGTTTCGTCCATGTCGCGAATGCGCTGCGCGCCGATCTCCTGCAGCCGCGCAGCGATGCCCTTCGCCCGCGGGCTTTCCCCCAGAAAATATCCCCACTGATCCACAAACCCCGGATCGAGGTTTCCTCCCCGCTGCATCAAAGCTCGCCATCGCTGCAGCAATTCCGCCGGAGCAAACGCTTCCTCCGTGGCAATGCGCAGGTAGCCCGCGTTCGCGGAAGAGGGCTCCGTTGTGCCAGGAGCACTCATCGGTATCGAGCCTCCGAAAGCTGCAATCTCATGGGCGCTCCTGTCTTGTTCAAAGAAGATTCGATTCCGCGCAGCAGCGGCTTCTTGGAGTCGTCGTGCACTGGATGTCCCGGCATTCTATACCAACGCCGCCGCGCCCCAAAGGCCGAGTCCCCCGCGTCGGCCGACATGCGTCCCGCCAACCGAAACCACGTCCCTCCTTGTCCGGTTCCCGCGTTTATCACGACTTAACCTAGGCCACAGGCCGTTCTGCGATTTGCAACCTGTGACCAAACCTTTTTTACGGATCCGCGTCTATTGAAGTGAAGCACGTAGTCCACAACGCCTGCATCACGCAAGTGAATGCAGGAGGCATTCGACAATGCGACGGCCTTGATGGGTTCGGACGGCAGTGGTGCGTCTGCGAAACACGAATTCGTCAAGCCGACAAAGGGAACACCATGGCACAAGTCAGGTTTGCTGCGCTTGTTGGGTTCGTCGCCTTAACGGCCGTCTCCCCTGCATTCGCCGGTCCAGCAATGTGGGTTGTTCGCACGGCGCATTCGGAAGTGTTCCTCTTCGGCTCTATGGGTGTAAAAGCCGACACCACATGGCAGTCCGCAAAGTTATGGAAAGCCTTCAACAAAAGCACTGAACTGTGGGTCGAGAACCCGCAGGAGCGCTCAAATTTAAATGCCGAGTCTATCAAGGAATGGACCGTGGATGCCTCGCATTCTCTCGCGAGTCAACTCACCCCAAGCGATTCAGCGCGACTAGAAACCGCAGTGAAGCGAGCCAGCATTCCCTTCAGCGCCCTTGAGTCGTCCAAGCCGTGGTTCGCATATGTTCAACTCGAAGTAATACTGGAGCAACAGGCGAGGCTCGATCCAGGAAATCTTCCTGAGAAAGTCTTCGCCAAAAAAGCGGCGGAGAGCGGCAAGCCGATCCATTCTGAGTTTGAGAGCCTCGAGGCTCAGCTGCGATTCTCAGCCGCATTGCCGCGAGCGGCGCAAATCGGACTCGTCGGAAAAGCTCTCGATGATTTGGAGGACGGTGCAGCAGCACTCGATGGGAGGATTGCTGCTTGGAAGGCAGGCCAGTTGGCTCGTGAGATATCGTACGTCGAGCATCTGCGAAACGCCCACCCAGAAACGTTTCAATCCATCGGTGCGGATCGGAACGCACTGTGGGTCGGTCGGATCAAAGAGATGCTCTCTCAACCCGGAGCCCATTTTGTTTGTATGGGTATCGATCACCTCGTCGGCCCGGATAGCGTAGTGGCTCAGTTGGAGGGTGCTGGTATACGAGTGAAACGACGCTAGCCCCTTGGCTCGAAGGCTCGCAAACCCCGATTACTCGGATAACCGGACTACTTACTTCGGGTAAGGATGCCCGGCGAGGATGGCGAAGGCGCGATAAATCTGCTCGGCTAGGACGACGCGAGCAAATTCGTGGGGCATGGTCAGCGTCGAAAGAGAGATTTTGTGTTTCGCGCTGGCGCGGAGTTCGTCCGGAAAACCTTCGGCGCCGCCGCACAGAAACACCATCTCGCGCGTGCCCCGGTCGCGCAGATCGCCCAGCCAGCGGGCAAACTGCTGCGACGTGAATTGTTTTCCCGCGGCGTCCAGCAGAACAATCGCCGCGCCGGGAGCAATCTTCATCTTGCGGAGCGCCGCGGGCGAGCCGTCGCGCAGCTCGTGAATTTCCAGCTCCGCATAGCGCCGAATGCGGCGCGCGTAATCCTCGATCAGCGCGCGCATCTCCTCGCGGCGTGTCTTCCCGAGCATGATCAGGCGAATGGTCATGGGTTAGCCCGCACTTCTCACGGAGAGACCTTCGTTTCTAAATGTGCACCCGCGCTGCGCCGTCATTCTGAGCCCATCCGGTCAGGATGGGCGAAGAATCTCAGCGTCGCCCGCACGTACAGCGTGTTTTCCTTGCTCTTTCGCGCGGCAAGTGGCATTCCTTGCCGTTCTGCCGCCGAATCCTTAAATTCCTGCAAGAAAGTCAGTGCAGCGAACGCCGCTCAGAGCAGGCCAAACTTCTTGCGCTTTTCGAGCAGCGTCTTGCGGCTGATGCCCAAAATCTCGGCGGCCTGGCCGATCTTGTAACGCGTCCGTTCCAGCGTCTGCTGAATCGCTTCCCGCTCGATCTCCTCCAGCGACCGCAGCTCGCCCGCCGCCCCGCCCGCCTTCGCGGCGGCGCGCACAATCTCCGGAAAATCCCCGGGGCCGAACCTCGATTCCTTGGCAAACACCAGGGCATGCTCGATGGCGTTTTTCAGCTCGCGCACGTTGCCCGGCCACTCGTAGGATTCCAGCAATTGCAGCGCCTCGGGCTCCAGCGCCGCGTCGAGCGTCGTAAACGGCCGGCCGTGCACGGGGCCGAGCCGCTCGAGAAAATGCGCTGCCAGCGGCGCAATGTCCTCGCGCCGCTCGCGCAGCGGCGGCACGGCAATCGCCAGCACGTTGAGGCGAAAGAAAAGGTCTTCGCGGAAGCGCCCGGCGGCGACGGCCTCCGGGAGATTCGCATTCGTGAGCGCCATCAGCCGGGCATCCATGCGCAGGGTTTCCGTGCCGCCCAGGCGTTCAAACGCGCGCTCTTCGAGCACGCGCAACAGCTTGGCCTGCATTCCCAGCGTGAGCGCGGCCACCTCGTCGAGCACGATGGTCCCGCCCTGGGCCATCTCCAGCCGCCCCGGCTTGCGCGCCACCGCCCCGGTGAACGCCCCGCGCTCGTGGCCGAATAGCTCGGATTCCACCAGCTCCGGCGGCAGGCTGGCGCAATCGATCTTCAGGAAGGGGGCATCGCGGCGAGCGCCGCGTTCGTGAATCCACCGCGCGAGCTGGTCTTTTCCCGTGCCGCTCTCGCCGGTGATCAGCACCGTCGTCGCCGTGTCCGCGAGCTTTTCGGCGAGTTCCAGCACGCGCTGCGAGGCTGGCGACACCGCCACCCACGCGATGTTAGTGGCCGTCATAGCCGTGCCGCGTCGCTTTCGTTCGCGGCATCGCGTCCGGGGGAGTCTTCCGGCCCGCGAATGTCGAACCGCTCGGCGTCGCGCCACAGCCGCTCCAGATCGTAATACTGCCGCGCGCTTTCGCTGAAGATGTGCACGATGAAGTTGCCGTAATCGAGCAGAAGCCACTCCGCGCCGAATGTGCCTTCGCGGTGGGCCGGGCGCACGTTTTCGCGGCGCAGGCGTTCTTCAATGGCGTCAGCGATGGCCTGCATCTGCGGCTGGCTGCGCGCCGAGCACAGCACGAAATATTCCGCGAACGCGCCTTTGCCGGAGAGCTTCAGCACCGTGATATCCACGGCCTGTTTCTCCTGCGCCGCTTCCACGGCCCAGCGGATGGCGGGGCGAAAGTGTTCCAGTGTCACCGGTACAATGCCTGTCCGACAATGTATTCCTCCACGAGCGCGGGCACAAGCCCGTGGATGGTCTGCTTGCGCGCCCGCCGCTCGCGCACTTCGGTGGACGAAACGTGGCTGGAAACCGTGGTCAGCAGGTGGACCGCCGATTTCCGCAGCACGATTTTCTGCCCGTCCTGCCCCGCCGAACGCCCCAGCTTTTCCGGGGGGATCACCAGCCGCAACGCGTCCAGGCGAAATCCCGGCCGGCTGGCGATGATGAAGTCGCAGGAGTCGAGCAGCGCTTCGTAATTCCTCCAGGTGGGGAGTTCCAGAAACTGGTCCGCGCCCACGATGAAATACAGATGGTCGTCGGGATGGTCGCGGCGAAACCGGCGGACGGTATCAATCGAATAGAACACGTGCGGCGTCGCCGCGGGCGCTTCCGCCAGCGACGGCAGAAATCCCGGATGCCCCGCGCACCCGAGCGCCACCATGGCGTAGCGGTGCATGAACGGCGCGAGCTCCTGCTGCGGCTTGTGCGGCGGGCGCGACGACGGGATGAAATGGATGGCGTCCAGATGGAATCGCCGCTGCGCCGCCTGGGCCACGGCGATATGCCCCGCGTGGACGGGATCGAACGTCCCTCCGAACAGCGCCACCGATCGCCGATGTCCCCCGCCGGATGGCTTGTGAGCGGCGTGCGAGGTCAACGTTTCTCCCTGGGAGGCGCGGGCGCCTTTTCTTCAGCCGCCGGCCGGGTCGGATCCATCTCTTGCGCGTCCTCCTGCACCGTATCGTTGGACGTTTCCGGCTCCATCTTTGGTTTCGGGATGCGGTCCAGCGCGTCGGCCATGGCGCGCACCAGCGCGATGACGCCTTCGCCGGTCGCCGACGAGATGGCGTGGAATTCCAGCCCGCGCCCGGCCGCGAACGCGCGCAGCTTTTCCAGCCGCTCCCGGTCCGTCGTGACGTCCAGCTTCGTCGCCACCACGATCATCGGCTTTTCCGCCAGCGCCGGGCTGAACGCGTTGAGTTCGCCCTCGATAATTTCAAAGTCGCGCACCGGATCGCGGTCGTTGGCGTCGCTGGCATCCACCAGGTGCGCGATCAGCCGCGTCCGCTCGACGTGTTTCAAAAAGCGCGTCCCCAGCCCGGCGCCCTCGTGCGCGCCCTCGATCAGCCCCGGCAGGTCGGCCACCACAAACGTGCGGCCGCTGCCCGGAGCGGCGTCCGGATCGGCGGACACCACGCCCAGGTTCGGCTCCAGCGTGGTGAAGGGATACGCCGCGATCTTGGGCCGCGCGGCCGAGATGCGCGAAATCAGCGTCGACTTTCCGGCGTTCGGAAAGCCCACCAGCCCCACGTCCGCCAGCAGTTTCAACTCCAGCCGCAAATGGCGCTCTTCGCCCGGCCGGCCGTCTTCATGCTCGCGCGGCGCCTGGTGCCAGGGCCGGACAAAATGCGGATTGCCGTTGCCGCGCCCGCCGCGCCCCCCGCGCACCACGCGGTAGCGCTGGCCCGGCTCGGTGAAGTCAAACAGCTGCTCGCCGCTGTCCAGGTCGTACACCACCGTGCCCACCGGCACGGTCAGCACCATGTCCACGCCCGACCGGCCGTGGCAGTTCGACCCTTCGCCGTGGCCTCCGCGCTCGGCGCGGAATTCCCGGTTGTAGCGGTAACGCAGCAGCGTGTTGTCGTGCGGGTTCGCCTCCAGGTAAACGTCCGCGCCATGCCCGCCGTCCCCGCCCGAGGGCCCGCCCCGCGGGACGTACTTCTCCCTGCGGAACGCCACGCAGCCGTTCCCGCCGTCCCCGGCCTTCACCAGAATTTTCGCTTCGTCAGCAAACACAGGTTAGTCGACCCCAGAAGATGCAATAAGGAAGCATACGACACCACACAGGGGAAAAACAAAG
>JAIQGD010000009.1 GCA_020072765.1 Terriglobia bacterium | reverse complement strand
TACGTCGGGCGGCCGTTCGTGCGCGCGGACGCGTCGATCCTGGTGGCCGTCTATTTTATTTTGCTCGAGCTGGCGCTGGTGACCGCGCTGGCCCTGTTTTTCTCCTGTTTTTCCAGCCCCATGCTGTCCACGCTGTTCAGGCTGGGCATTTACGTCGCCGGCGTGTTTGCCCAGGCCATTCGCGACGTCGGGGCCCTCACGCACAGTCCGGTCCTCAAGGGCGTGACGCATGTCCTGTATTACATCGTCCCGAACTTCCACAATTTCAACGCCATCGCCGCCGCGGCGCATGGGGAATCCATTCCCGCGGCGCTGGCCGGGCAGAACACGCTGTATGCGGCGCTCTATGTGGCGCTGCTTTTGGTCGCCGCCTCGGCCATCTTTTCCCGTCGTGATTTGAAGTGAGCCGCGCCCGCCCAACTCGCTCGCTGTGGACGCCCCTGGCCACCCTGCCGGTCATCCTGACGGCCATCGTGATCCTACAGATGCGCATCGACGCGCGCACGCGCACCGCATCGCAACAACACGAAGAGTTGCTCCTGCGCTCCCCCGCCACTCTGAAGCGGCTCAGCCTGGGCTACGACGCGCTGCTCGCGGATGTGTATTGTGGGCTACGACGCGCTGCTCGCGGATGTGTATTGGACCCGCGCCGTTCAATACTACGGCGAGCGCTTCGGCAAGCGCGGCGCGCAATTCGACTTGCTCTGGCCGCTGCTGGATATCACCACCACGCTCGATCCCAAGCTCATGGCGGCGTACCGCTTCGGCGCGATTTTCCTCTCCGAGCCGGACTGGGGCGCCAACCGCCCGGATCTGGCCGTCGCACTGGTCCAGCGCGGGATCGCGGCCAATCCCGATGAGTGGCATCTGTATGCGGATCTCGGCTTTCTTTATTACTGGTGGCTGCAGGATTATCCGCACGCTTCCGCGGCGTATCTCGAAGCCAGCAAGAATCCCAAAGCTCCATCCTGGCTGAAGATGATGGCCGCCCGCATCGAAGAAAAGGGCGGATCGCTGGACACCTCGCGCATGATCTGGTCGGAAATCTTGTCGTCCACCAAGGACCCCGCCGTCCGCAAAAGAGCCGAGGAGATGATGAAGGCCCTGAAAGCGCAACAGGACGAGTTCAATCTCGACGCTCTTGCGGAAACCTACCAGAAGCGCTTCGGACGCTACCCCTCCGCGACCGCCGAGTTGCGCGATGCCGGGCTGCTGCCGGGGATTCCTGTGGATCCCGAAGGATATGCCTATGTGTTCGAGCCAGGGGGAAAATCGCGCCTCAACCCGAAGAGCCCGGTAGTCATTCCGCCGCCACCACGGACGCGAGCCCCGGTCTCCAAATAATTCAGCCTTCTCCGGGATCGCATGCCCCGCTCGGCGCGCGTCCAAAAAGACGGGTACAATCATCCTGCGCGTGCAACCGAAACAGATCCCGGAGAATCCCACGGACGCGCCACAATATGCCCTTGCGATTCGCCATCTCGATCCTACTCGCTTCGCTGCTTCTGGCCGACGCGATGCCGGCGGCTCAGGCTCCCGCTGCCTCTTCGTCTCCC
This sequence comes from Terriglobia bacterium, assembly GCA_020072765.1. Lineage (GTDB taxonomy): Bacteria > Acidobacteriota > Terriglobia > Acidiferrales > UBA7541 > Palsa-295. Next base: position 41,755 of record JAIQGD010000009.1, on the reverse strand, counting down.
GCATCCTCCTCATCCTCGCAGGAAGGGGAAGCGCCGGCCGGCGCTCCCGCCGATGCTCCGTCGGAGGCCGAAATACACGCCCGGGCTGAAAAGCTCATGGCCAATCAGCACAACAACGACGAAGTCCTCGATCAGTACGAACGCCTGGAACGCTATATCGATCGCACTACCACCGCGAAATCCCGCTCGACCGAAGACCGGACCTATCGGGTGGTGCCCACCGGCGGGGGCACGCTGCGAATCCTGGTGAAGAATGGCGACAAGCTGGTGGAACCCGCGGAATATCGCCGCCAGATGCAGCTCTGGGAGAGCATTCTGGAAATGATGTCGCGGCCCAACGATTCGCGCGCCCGGACCGCCGCGGAAAAATACGCCAAGCGCAAGCGCGAACGCGCCCAGTTCGTGGAGGCGGCGGGCCAAGCCTACCTCACCACCTGGGTGGGGCGCGAGGCGCGGAACGGACGCGCCTGCGACGTCTTCGAGCTGCGCCCCAACCCGAGCTTCCGCTCTCGTTCCATGTTTCAGGACGCCCTGACGCATGTCACCGCCAAAACCTGGGTGGATCGCGAAACCATCCAACTCGTACGGGGAGAAGCTCACGTGACCAGTGACATTTCCTTCGGCGCCGGCATCCTCGGCAAGCTCTATCGCGGGGGCCTGGTGGCCATGGAACAGGCGGAGGTGGCGCCGGGCGTCTGGCTTCCGATGCGCTACGAGTATGACTTCTCCGGCCGAAAATTCCTGTTCCCCTTCGAGCAGCACCAGACCATCGAAGCCAGCCGCTACCGCTACATCGGTTCGCTCCGCGACGCCCTGGCCGTGGCGCGCGACGAGCTGGCTACCGGGAAACCCTTCCGCGAAAATCCTTGATGCCCCGGCCGGCAGGATTCCCCGACCCTACTCCCTGCGAAACTTCCGGGACTGCCGTCTGCCATGGTGGCTCATACCCTGTACCGCCGAACAGGTGCCGCACACGCAAGTCCCCACCGTCCAGTCCAGCCCGCAGCGCCGGCTGCCCTTAAACTAGGAACAGGAGGCTTCTCCGATGAGGCGATCTACGCTGCTGCTTTTGCTGCTCGTGACCCTGGTCGTCGCAGCCCTGCCCAGCGCGGGCGCGGGAACCGGAACGATTGCGGGAACCGTGCTGGACGTCCATGGCAAGCCCGTGGCCGATGCTACCGTCACGCTGCAGACCGCCGACGGCCGGCATCCCACGACGGAAACCACCAATGCGCAGGGCCGCTTCTTCTTCCCCCAACTAGCCCACGGCTACTACGACGTGCGCGCGTACCACAACGGCGCGTGGAGCCCGTGGAAGCACAACATCGAGGTAGTCACCGGCAAGCAGACCGAGGTCACCCTGCACCTGGCCACCGCGCGGAAAAAACCGGCGTAGGACCGGCCGCACCATAAGACGAACAGAATGTCAGAAGGAAGTCGCGGCGAGAAAGACGTCTTCCATGGCGTTGGTGTCGGCGGAGACGAGATTGGTGGCGGCGGAAAGAAAACCGACTATTTTGCCATCGCCGCTGATCGCCGGCATGATGCTGCTGCCATTCGCCGGAGCGGGTGCGATGCCGGGAGGCTGGCTGGCCAATGCCAGCGACGGCGTGCAGGGAGTCGCACTGGGAAGTCCCTCGCAGGTGTTGCGCACGAAAATATTTGCGGCGCCGGCTTGCACGAGGCCACCCAGATTCGACGCCTTGGTGGAAAAGGCGATGAGCTGGCCCGTGTGACACGTGCTCGCGACGCTGCCGCACTGATTGATGCTGGGGTTTTCGCTGGGGGCGTTGGCGATGGTCGCGGGATTCGCGGTGGTATCCGGAGAGGACACCAACTTGGGAGCGCTGAACGGCGAGCACGTGGGCGGCGTGGCGGCAGCGACGCCCGCGCACGTATCGGCCACATAAATCTGCTGCACGCCGCCGGCGGAAACGCCCAGGTTGGTGGCGAGCGAGGCAAAGGCAATAAAGCGGCCGTCGTTTGAAATGGATGGCTCGATGCTGGCGAGATCGCCGTCTGTCACACTGTCGGGCGTGGAAACCAGATTGGTCGCCGCTACGCAGCCCGCTGCCGCCGTGATGCACGTGGATTGGACAAAAACTTCCTGCACGGCCGAGGGATTCGGCGCGGTGGCGCCAAGATTGGTGGCCGTGGAAGAGAAGGCGACGTACAGCCCGGTATTGGCGATGGCCGGATGCGCGCTGGGGCCGTCGCCGGGAGTCACGCCATCGGCCGTGGACACCAGATAGGTTGTGGGAACGCACGTGCCGGTCGCCGGCGGAACGAGATTGCAGGTATCGCGGACGTAGATCTGCGGCGTTACGCCGTCCGCCACCGCGCCATTGCTCGCCAGTTTGGTCGCCAGTGATGCGAACGCCACGTAGCGCCCATCGGCGCTGACCGAGGGACTGTAACTGTCGCCATCGCCCGCGTTGCCCAGCGGGTCGATCGAAATCAGCACCGGCGCGTTGGCCGCCGCGCAGGTTGCGCCCGCCAGGCAGGGGGCCTGCCAATACACCTGCCGCTTTCCTCCCGACACGACTACGTAGTTGGTGAGGTTGCTGGCCGTGGAGGTGTAGGCCACGTGCGCCGCGCTGCTATCGAGGGAAGGCTCGCTGCTGGGCGCATCGGCCACGCTGCCGTCGGCCGCGCGGTTGACCCACGAGGTCTTGGGCGTGCAACCAGTCGAGCCGAGACACGTGTCGCGGAGGAAGATGTCGCTGGTGCCGTTGGTGGTGGTCGTGAGCAGGTTGGTCGAAGTGGACGCAAAGGCGACGAACTGGCCGGTCTGGCTCACCGCGGGACCGGCGGTGGCCAGCGTCGGAGTTCCCGAGCAGGTGGCGCCGCAGACGCCGGCGTTGGCCTGGCTGCCGTCCGGGGCCAGGTCCACGATAATGGGCAAGCCCGACGTGTCGGAGGCATTGATGGACAGCGCCGCGATATTGGAAGTGCCGCCGCCCGGAGCCGGGTTTTGCACCTGCACCTGATCCACGCCGCCCTGCGCGAGGTCGCCTGCCGTCAGCAAAATGGAGACCTGCGCGAAACTGGTGAAGGTGGTCGTGCGCGGGGCGCCGTTGAGCAGCACCACGGAGTTGGGCACGAACCCCGCCCCGCTAACCAGCAGCCCGGTGGCGGCGGTGCCGGCCTGAATGGCCGCCGGGTTGATCGAGGTGATGGACGGCACGGGATTGGTGACGCTCAGCATAAACACATTGGAGCTGCCGCCGCCGGGTGTCGGGTTCAGCACCGTAATCGGCAACGAACCGCCGGTCGACACGTCGGAGGCATAAATCGTGGCCTGGAGATAGGTGGAATTCACGAAGTTCGTCGGGCGGCTGGCGCTGTTGACCATCACGATGGACGGCGAAACGAAATTATTTCCGCGCACCACGAGCGTGAACTGTCCGCTGCCGGTGGTCACTCCCGAGGGAGACAGCGAGGTAATTTGCGGGATGGGGTTGGGAGCCGGATTGATCGTAAACGTCAGCGACTGGCTGATGCCGCCGCCGGGCGACGGCGTATCGACGCTGACCTGCGCCGTGCCGGCATTCTGGATATCGCTGGCAAAGATTTGCGCGGTCAATTGGGAGGTGGTGACAAACAGCGAGCTGCGCTGGGTTCCATTCCACAGGACCGTCGAGGCCGGCGTGAAACTCCCTCCGTTGACGGTCAGGATAAACGCCGGCTGTCCGGCCTCAATGCTGGAGGGACTGAGCGACTTGATCGCCGGCGCCGGATATTTGATCTGGACCTGGCAAGAGGCCAACAGGATCGCCGCGCAACAGACCAGCCACCAGAATGAGAGACGCAATGGACCCTGCAAATGACCACCCCTGTATCCGCAAGCTCGGCCGGCGGCATAAGTGCAATCGTAGAGACTACTAAAGATGGCCCTTTCGGGCAATCGGGATGCCTGGTGGGCGCGGGGACTCGCCGGGGCGCGAAGGGATCGACGCCCGCCCAGTAGCAGGGCGTTCGCTTCCGCGCGCTGTAATTTTTCAGTTAGCGTTTCAAACATCGTGAGTCTTAGTTCTAGGCGACGTGCGCGGGAGCGGTCAACGCGGGTAGCCACCGAGGCACGGAGGCATAGAGAGGCGATGCCTTCCACGCCGGACGAGGAAACATTCTTATCGGTGCCGGCCCGGTGGATTGAAAGAGAGCATCTGATTTCGTCGTGGGAGCTAAGAGAAAAGCCCCACCCTCAAAAAGCGAGGGTAGGGCACCCGCAAGATCAAAAGCCCGAACGCTGCGCCACCCGCCCTGCCCAATCTACTTCCCTAGCCTCGAGCCTCTAGTTTCCAGCCTCGAGAACAAGGGCTGGGCTGCTCCCTTGCGGCACAGTGAGTACCAGGACCTGTCCCGTTGGGGGCGCGTGGATGCCGTTCGACCCCTGATTTGTACCTTTGGATGCATCAACCTAGACGGCTTCTTGGAATAGGCACAAACTCTGCTAGTGTATTCGGTTACGGGTGTCGGCCAGCCCGTAGGGCTCATTCCTCCCTCGCGGGGGCGCGGGGTATCGGCGATCAGGTCATTCAAGTTTACGGGAATTATAAGGAGAGGTGCAGGATCATGGCAAAGACAGTCGGCAACCAGTTGTGGAAAACATTTGACTGGGCGCTGTGCAAGACGGCCGGGATGACGTTCAACGCCATCCAGCTGTTCAACAAGCATAATCCTAATCCATCGTTCACGCCGAAATGGTCCGAGAAGCCGCTGCAGAAGTCGTGGGAGAAGACCAAGCCGCAGCTGGGCTGGCCGCGCACCACCGACTCGCTGTGCCCGGACTGCGTCAAGGAAGCGCGCGAAGCCATCATGAACGGCAAGAAGGACTGGACCGACCTGGTGCACGAGAAGGTCGGGGAGATCAAGGCGCAGATCATCGAGCGCGACGGCGAGGTCTGGATGGTGAAGGAGTGCCCCATCCACGGAAGCTACGAAGACCTGATGGCCATTGACGCCAAATTCCTGGAGTGGATCGAGAAGAATTTTCCGGGGCGGGACATCGCGGCGCACAACGACGCGGACCTGCACCGGCACGGATCGAGCACGGTGAAGCACGGGCGCGGCGCGGTGCTGACGATTGACCTGACCAACCGCTGCAACATGATGTGCGATCCCTGCTTCATGGACGCGAACCAAGTGGGCTACGTCCACGAGCTGAGCTGGGAAGAGATCCAGGAAGTGCTGGACAACGCGCTGAAGATCAAGCCGCGGCGGCAGATGTCCGTTCAGTTTTCGGGCGGCGAGCCGACGCTGCACCCGCACTTTTTCGACGCGGTGCGCTACGCGCGGAAGGTGGGCTACAACAGCGTGCAGGCGGCCACCAACGGCATCGAGTTCGCCAAGAGCAAGGAGTTCGCGAAGAAGGCGTTCGAAGCCGGGCTGCGCTACGTTTACCTGCAGTTTGACGGCATCGGCAACGACGCCAACGGCCACCGTCAAGTGGGCAATCTGTTTGATGTGAAGCTGCGGGCCATCGAGAACCTGCACGAGGCGGGCGTGGAGATCGTGCTGGTGACGACCATCGTCAACAACGTGAACAACGACCAGGTCGGGCCGATCGTGAAGTTCGCGATGGAAAACCCGAAGAAGATTTCGTTCGTGTCGTTCCAGCCGGTATCGTTCACCGGGCGCGATGAGGACATCACGCCGGAGCGGCGCATCCGCCAGCGGTACACGCTGTCGCACCTGGGGCAGGACGTCAGCAAGCAGGTGGGGAAGATCGAGCCGACGCGCGATTGGTTCCCGATCTCGTTCGTTTCGACGTTCGCGGGCTTTTCCGACCTGGTGCACGGGCCGGACTCGCAGTGGGGCTCGCTATCGTGCGGCTGCCATCCGAACTGCGGCGTGGGCACGGCGATGATGATCAACAAGAACACCAAGGAGTGGGCGCCGGTGCCGCGGTTCCTGGACGCGCAGCAGCTTACTGCGGACGTCACGACCATCACGGACGCGGCGCGCGGCAAGGGTTTTTCGAACTTCATGATGGCGCTGGCGCTGCTGAAGAACTACAAGCCGTTCCAGGCGCCGCCCAGCCTCAAGCTCAAAGACCTGTGGCGCAAATTCGACAAGACCTGGGCGCTTTCGAAGGACTCGGACAAGAAGTACGGGCGCACCAATCCCGAACGCACCTACGAAGACGCCATGCGGCGGCGCAACGAAGATCCGTGGAACTTCCTGTTCATCGCCGGGATGTGGTTCCAGGATCTGTTCAACTACGATTTCCGGCGCACGGAAATGTGCATCATCCCGTACGCGACGCAGCAGGGCGAAATCTCCTTCTGCGCGTACAACACGGGCGTGGGCTGGCGGAAGATCATCGAGAACATGTACAAGAACGCGACGGTCGCGCAGTGGTACAAGACGCACGGCAAGCACGAGATCTACGCCAAGAACAAGTCGGTGGATCTCGATAGCTACGAGCACTCGCTGCGCATCGACGCCGAGGATGCCAACCGCGTGCGCCACATCGAGCACGACATCCCGGTGACCGCCGCCGAGGAAGACCGCATCCGCCGCAAGAAGGCCATCGAGGAAGCGGCCAAGGTGCGCCGCATCTACGAAGAGCTTGTGCTGAAAAAGCCCCAGGAAACGGTTGTGCAGATCGGCTCCATGGACCAGATCCGCATCGCCGTTCCGGGGGCTCCGGTGAAACCGGCCAACGGCAATGGCAACGGCGCGGCCAAGGCGACCGAGTCGGAAGCCACACCCGTGGCCGGCGACTAGGCCCATCGCGGCAAGCGCAATCTAACAGGTAGTGCCAACAGCCCCGGCTCCGGCCGGGGCTGTTGCTTTTTCATAAGCCGGCAACACCTGCCCGAGCCGCCGAAACAATGCTGGGAAAATGGTGTCTATAAGTTCCAGAGGACGCCAACATGAAAAACCGTCTTGCGCTGGGATTTTCTTCGGCGGAATCGTTCAGCCGTAGCGAACATAGTTGGAAGGACAGGCTGCGAACGGTCGGCCTGCTTCTATGTGCTCTGGGCCTGCTCGGTCTTTTCTTCGGTTACGTCAGCAGGACCGTGGAGCATGGCATCCCTGCGACGCATCGCTCCGACGCGGGCCTGGAGCAGGCGGCGCCGTAACGCCCATCCGCAGCCGCCGTTGGCTCGGGGGAGCGCCTTGTGAGCGAACAACTCATCGATTGGGCACAAGTGTCCGTAGGATATCTTTTGCTTCTTGGCGTCTACTGCCTGCCCGCGTTCGCGGCTCTGGCATGGATGTGGCGCCGTTCAAAATATGGAGTGGATTGGGGGCCGCGGCAGAAGTTGCTGACCATCGGTTTGACCGCGGTTGCCATCTGCGTGCTCGTCGTGCTGTTCGGCTATGTGTATTCTTCGTGGCACACTGGCATGGAGTGGATGGACTGACCCGCATGGCAATCCGCGATATAATAGGCAGGAGAAGCGAGGAGTCTCCCCATGCCGATATACGAATACATTTGCGATGATTGCGGCGAGCACTACGAGCGGATCGTGATGAACGGGAACACGAAGGTCACCTGCCCGAAATGCACGAGCGGCAAGCACACCATCCAGCTTTCCGTTTTCGCGGCGCCGGCCAACGGCGGCAAATCCTCGGGCGGTTCTTCTTCCGGGTCGTCCGGAGGCGGCGGCTGTTGCGGCGGCTCCTGTGGCTGCGCGCGGAATTAGCCAGCCGGGGGCATGATGTCCCACGCCTGAATCCCTACCACGCGATCGTCCTGATCTGCTAGGATGCGCCCTGACAGCGGGCAAACTACGCGCGAATCAGGGGGATTCCAGTGATGCGGGGAAAAACTTCGATCGTAGCCGCGCTCGGTATCATTTGCTTCTTCTTCGGCAGCCTCCTCGTCCCGTCCAGCCAGGGCCAAGACATCCATCGGCGGGAAAGCGCGGTCCCGGCCGACGATTGCGACCGGAAATGCCTGTACGGTTTGGTCGATGCGTATCTGGATGGGCTGCTAGCCAAAGATCCCTCGCGCGTGCCGTGGGCCAAGACGGTCAAGTTCACCGAGAACAATGTGGCGCTGCAGATTGGCGACGGGCTGTGGGGCACGATCAACGGCAGGACGGCGTACGATCTGCGGGCGGCGGACCCGGCCAGCGGCCAGGCGGCGTTCTTCGGGGTGGTGGAGGAGCACGGCAACCCCTCGTTTTTCGCCCTGCGGATGAAGGTGGAAGACCGCAAGATCTCCGAAGTTGAAACGATCATCGATCGCAAGGGCCTGGGCCCCGGCCCGTTCGGCGACCCGGCTTCGCTGACGGCGGTGCCGGTGCTGAGCGAAGACGTGCCGCCGGAGCAGCGCACGCCGCGCGCGCGGATGATCTCTCTGGCCGACGGCTATTTCAGCACGCTGCAGCTCAACGACGGGCAGATCTTCACGTATTTCACGCCGGATTGCAGCCGGCGGGAAAACGGCGTGTGGACCGCCAGCGACCCGCATCCCGACCCGAAATCCAACTACTCGGCGTTCGGCCGGTATACGTGCGACGAAGGTTTCAAGCTGGGCAATTACCGGTGGGACGACCGGCTGCGCGACCGGCGCTTCCCGCTGGTGGATGAGGAACGGGGCCTCGTCCTCGCGGCGGTGTTCATCGACCACTCGGGGCGGCTGGAAACCTACACGACCACCGATGGGGCGACGCACCCCTCGCCCGTGAAGATGCCGCATTCGTTTTGCGCGCTGGAGATCTTCAAGATTCTCGGCGGCAAGATCCGCCACGCGGAAAGTGTGTTCATCACGGTTCCCTACAACATGCCGTCTCCCTGGGTATCCCAGGCACGCTGACCGGCGGCGCGGTGGCCGCCACCGGGAAAGGAAGATTCACCGATGGCCGATTTCTCGAATCAGCCCACGATGAAGGGATTTTTCGCACCCACGCGCTTTGAAGCCGACGTGTATGACTGCGAGGTGATCGGAAAGATTCCCGCGGAGATCAACGGGGCGTTCGTGCGGCTGGGGGGCGACTGGCTCTACCCGCCGAAATACAGCGACGATTCTCCGTTCAGCGTGGACGGCTACATCAGCATGTTCCGCTTCAAGAACGGCGTCGTGGATTACAAGGGCCGGTGGGTGAAGACGCCGCGATTCCGCGCCGACCTCGCCGCCCACAAGCAGCTCTTCGGAAAATACCGCAATCCCTTCACCGACGATCCGAGCGCTCCGAAGGTGGACCGCACGGTCGCCAACACGACCCCGCTCGCGTTTGCCGGCAAGCTCTTCGCCTTGAAGGAAGACGCGCTGCCGTACGAGATCGATCCCCGGACGCTGGAAACCATCGGCCCGTGGAATTTCCACGGAAAGTACAAAAGCCTGACGTTCACGGCGCACCCCAAGATCGATCCCGTCACCGGCGAGATGATCTGCTACGGCTACGAGGCCACGGGACTGGAATCGAACGACGTCTTTCTATACACCATCGACAAGACGGGGCACGTCACGCGCGAGCTGCGGTTCAAGGCGCCTTACATCAGCATGGTGCACGACATCGCCATCACGCCGAAGCACGTGCTCATCCCGGTCTTCGGATACGTCACGAGCATGGAGCGCCTCAAGGAAGGAAAAGTCCACTGGGGATGGGACGGAAAAGCGCCGGCGTATGTGGGAGTGGTGCCGCGCGATGGCGAGGCCAAAGACATCCGCTGGTTCCAGGCGCCCGCGCGCGCGACCGTGCACACGCTGAACGCGCGCGACGAAGGCAGCAAGGTGATTCTGGAAGCGCCGACATATGATTCGAATCCGTTTCCGTTTTTCCCGTCGGTGGACGGCACGCCGTGGGATCCGCAAAGGGGCCGCGCCTACATTCGGCGCTACACTTTCGACCTGAATTCGAAGGACGACGGCGCTAGGGAAGAAACGCTGTTCTCGATGAACGTCAGCGATCTGGGCCGCATCGATGACCGCTACACCTCGCTGCCGTACCGCTATGCGTACACCGGGTTCAACGACCGCAACCGCCCGTTTGACGAGAGCCGCGCCGGCAATCTGTCGCTGCGCGTGAACAATTCCTACGGGCGTTTCGATCTGGCCACGGGCAAGATGAACCGCTATTTTGCGGGCGATACGCACAGCCTGCAGGAGGTCTGTTTCGTGCCGCGCCGCAAGAATGCTCCCGAAGGCGACGGCTATCTGATCGGCGTGGCGTCGAATTTCGCGGAGATGCGTTCGGAGCTGGTGATCGCCGATGCGCAGCGTCTGGAGGAGGGCGACGTGGCCCGCGTGATCCTGCCCTTCCGCGCCACCTCGCAAGTGCACGGGCGCTGGGTGAACGAGGACGAGTTGCCATTCGCATGAGCGACGAAAGGAACGAAGAATTGGCGGCCACTCCGGGCATGCTGCTGACGCGCCGCGCTTTTATCGCGCGCGCCGCCACGGCAAGCGCCCTGGCCGGAGCAGCCCTCGTCTATGCTCCGGCGCGACTGCTGTGCGCGGATTGGCCCGCCGCGTATGACGAACGGCGTGGCGCCGTCGCGACGTTTTTCATGGACCGTCTCTATCTCGACACCACGGGCCGGGCGCAAGCCTATCGTCCGCCAGCGGGGGCGCGCTCGGCCGCGCCGGTCGAGGATCTGAGCGAAGAGGAGTTCCGCCGGCGGCACGTTTACGTATAATGTCCCCATGGCCATCAACCGGCAGCAGGCACGCAGCGAGCACACGGCAGCAACCACCCACGAGCAGTTCAGCGAGACGATTTACGGCGTCGTCTGCGCGGGCTGCCGCAACTACATCCTCATCGACAAAACGAACTGCGCGCCCACGTGCCGCGAACACGAATCGTGCCGCCAGGCCTACGCGTAGCCGACTGGGGGCCGCAGCCCACCGCACGGTTGACGCTGCCTTGCGCATTGCGTAGGATGCGCGGGCATCGGGCGGCCAAATCATGAAACCGATCCTGAAGGGACTGTTGTGGACGGCGATCGCGCTCGGGGGCGGCGGCGCGCTGGCAGCCATTGCCTTCGAGCGGGGCGAGCCGCTCAACGCCGTGTGGTTCGTGGTGGCGGCGGTGTGCACCTATCTGGTCGCCTATCGTTTTTATTCCGCGTTCCTCGCCGCCCGGATTTTTGCGCTCGACGATAGCCGCGCCACGCCCGCCGAACGCCTCGAGGACGGCCGCGACTACGTCGCCACGAACAAATGGGTGGTGCTCGGGCACCACTTCGCCGCGATTGCCGGACCGGGGCCGCTGGTGGGGCCCACGCTCGCGGCGCAGTTCGGCTATCTGCCGGGAACGCTGTGGCTCATCGCCGGGGCGGCGCTGGGCGGGTGCGTCCAGGATTTCACGATCCTGTTCTGTTCGATCCGGCGCGACGGAAAATCCCTGGGACAGATCGCCCGGGAAGAGGTGTCCAAGCGCGGCGGGATGATCGCGCTGGTGGCCGTGCTCGCCATCATGGTGATCCTTCTGGCGGTGATCGCGCTGGTGGTGGTGAAGGCGCTCCGGGAATCGCCGTGGGGGACGTTCACGCTGGCGATGACCATTCCCATTGCGGTGCTGATGGGGATCTACCTGCGGTATCTGCGGCCGGGCCGGGTGCTGGAGGCGACGTTCGGGGGAGTCGTGCTGGTGGCCTTGGCGGTGGTGGCGGGGCAGTGGGTGAGCCTGTCGCCGGGGTGGTCGCGGGCGTTCACGCTGTCGGCGCCGGCGCTGGCGATCGCCATTATCGCCTACGGCTATGCGGCCTCGACGCTGCCGGTGTGGCTGTTGCTCGCGCCGCGGGACTATCTGAGCGCGTTCATCAAGGTGGGCGCGATCCTGGCGCTGGCGACGGGCGTGCTGTTCGTGCGGCCCACACTGCAGATGCCCGCGCTGACGCGCTTCGTGGACGGCAGCGGGCCCGTGTTCGCCGGAAAAATCTTTCCCTTCTGTTTCATCACCATTGCGTGCGGAGCGGTGAGCGGTTTTCACGCGCTGATTGCCTCCGGGACCACGCCGAAAATGATCCGGCGCGAGGGCCACGCGCGCCTGGTGGGATACGGCTCGATGCTGATGGAGTCGTTCGTGGGCGTGATGGCCATGATTGCGGCCTGCGCGCTGCAGCCCGGCGTCTATTTCGCCATCAACAGCCCCGCGGGAATTGTGGGCAAGACGGCGGGCGAAGCGGCCCGGACGATTGGCTCGTGGGGTTTCGCGCTCGACCCGCAAGCGATGACGTTGCTGGCGCAGCGCGTGGGCGAACACACGCTGCTGGACCGCACGGGCGGCGCGCCCTCGCTGGCCGTCGGCATGGCGCAGATTTTCAGCGGGACGATCGGCGGAGAGCGCCTGCTGGGCATCTGGTATCACTTCGCCATCATGTTCGAGGCGCTGTTCATCCTCACGGTACTCGACGCCGGCACGCGCGTGGGGCGCTTCATGGTGCAGGACCTTGCCGGACACGTCTGGAAGCCGCTGGGGCAGCGCGGCTCGACGCCCGGAATTCTGGCGACCAGCGGGCTGATGGTGGGCGCGTGGGGCTACTTTCTGTGGCAGGGCGTGCAGGACCCGCTGGGCGGGATCAATTCGCTGTGGCCGCTGTTCGGCATCGCCAACCAACTGCTCGCCGCCGTGGCGCTGGTGGTGGCCACGACGATCCTGCTGAAGATGGGGCATGCGCGGCGGATTTGGGTGACGCTGGTCCCGATGGTTTGGCTCGTGATCGTCACCATGACCGCGAGCTACCAGAAGATTTTCGATCCCAGCCCGCGCCTCGGCTTTCTGGCGCAGGCGCGCGTGCTGGCCGGGCAGATTTCTTCCGGGGCCATACCGGCGGCGCAAGTCGCGACGACCCAGCGGCTGATTTTCAATAATCGCCTGGACGCGGTGGTCACGGGAGTGCTCGCCGCAATGGTGGTGGTGCTCGCGGTCGAGGCCATCCTGGGATGGATCGTCATCCTGCGCGGGGGCGAGAGTGCGGCGCTGCACGAAGCGCCGTATGTGGCGACGCGCTGGGCCGAAGGGGATTAGAGGACATGAACGTCTTCGATACGATCGCGCGAGGGTGGCAGCCGCTCGGTATCCGTGCGCGGCGCGCGTGGTCCTGGCTGCGGCAGGTGAGCGGCGATGCCGCGTATGAAAATTACCTGCGCTGCGCCCGCCGGGAGGCGCTTTCCGGGGTCGCAGGGGATGCGGCGCCGGCCCTGCTGTCGCCCGCCGAGTTCTATCTCGACGCGCTGCGCCGCCGCTATTCCAGCGTCTCCCGCTGCTGCTGAGCGCGCATGGATGGCGGCCCGATTGGATGCATCGGAGGGAAGGATGCATTTCAGCAGCCAGTTCCTTCCGGCCGGGTGGCGATTCGGCCATCGCCAGAGCCCTGACCGGGCGGATCGTTGCTGTACCAACCTCGTTATCTCGGCCGTGATACGATTTGAGGACCCATGAAAACCATCCTGCTTCTGGTTTGTTCCAACATCTTCATGACCACTGCCTGGTACGGCCATCTGAAATACCGCAAGGCTCCGCTTTTCGCTACCATCGTGGTGAGCTGGCTGATCGCGTTCGCGGAATACTGTTTTCAAGTCCCGGCGAACCGCATCGGTTACGGGGAATTTACGGCGTTTCAGTTGAAAATCATCCAGGAAGTGATCACGCTCTGCGTGTTCGTCGTCTTCGCGTGGTCGTATCTGGGTGAAGGCATCAAATGGAATCATGCCGTGTCGTTCCTGTTTCTGGTGGGCGCGGTGGCGTTCGCTTTTTGGGGAAAGCTGTAAGTATCGGCCGGGCGGCCATCTCCTCCTGCCGCTTCGGACGGATGCATTTCAACTTCGCCAAGGGGATCCGATGCGAGGAGGCTCTCCCACCCGAGGAGATTTTGCTGACGGAAGGCGAGGAATAGGCTAAGCTTCTGTACTTTTTGGGGGCGGCGGCAACCGGCCTGATCCGGGGCGAAGACAGGCATCTCTGGGCTCAACCGATGATCCTGCATTTGAATCATACGCGGCGCGATTCGGCCGTCCCGGCCACCAGCGAGGTGGTGGGAACGCTTCTGTCGTTGCTGGAGGAGGGGCAGCTCGATGCCGCGCAATTCGCCCGCCTGCAGATTCATCTGGATTGGATCCAGTACCGGCAGAACTTTCGCGAGGCCGTGACGGTGATGCGCGCGCCCGAGGACCGGGACGGCACCGCGCTTCCGCTGGAGATTCGCATTGACGGGCGGCAGGTGGCGCCGGGTTCGCTGCGCGAGCCGGTGCAACGGGCGCTGAGCCCGGCCACCGCGGAGCGGCGCGCGGGCCAGGACCGGCTGTACCTGGAGGAGTTCTGCTCATTTCGCAAGAGCATCGCGTGGGAATTCAACCGGCTCTACTGGTATCGCTTGAAGGAGTGGGAGCAGGCGACCGGCCGGGAGTACGAGCAGGCGCTGCCGGGCGGGCAGTCCGACGGGCATAATCCGCAGGCGATCTCGGATACGGTGGCGGATTTCTGGACGCTGCTGAAGGACATGGAGAGCCGGAAGCAATTGCCGGAGGAGATCTTTGTCCTGGAGATGGGCGTGGGGATGGGAACGCGGGCGGGCCTGTGGCTGGACCGTTTTCTCGATCTGGACCACGAACGCAGCACGAACTTTTATCCCCGGCTGCGGTTTCTGCTGGGGGATTACTCGCTGACGACGCTGGAGCGGTCGCGGCCCGCGGTGCGCATGCATCTGGATCTGTGCAGTTTTATCGCGCTGGATGCGCTCGATCCCATCCGCACGCTTTCCTTTTTGCGCCACAAAATCCTGCACGTCCATGCCAGCAACATGTACGACAACCTGCCGGACGAGGAAATCGTGCGGCGCGACGGGCGGATTTACTGGGTGCAGGTGCGCGCCTACCTGCCGGTGGCCGACGTGGCGCGGATTGCCCAGCTGTGCGAGGTGCCGGCGGCGGAAGTGGCCAAGACGGTGACGCGCCTGCTCGATGTGGGGCCCGAATGCTTGGCGGATGCCAGCCAGGGCGCGAAGTTCTGGCAGGAAGTCTGGGCGTCGCTCCGTCTGGAGGAGCGCATCGTGAATCTGGAGGACCTGCGGGAATCTCCCTTCCCGGCGGAACTGAGTTCCTCGCAGTTGGAGGAGATTCTGCGGAACGCGCCCAGCGATTTGCGGTTTCACCTGAGTTCCGGCGCGCTGGAAAGCTTTCGCAATACCTTGCCGTTGCTGCACCCGAGGGGTTACCTGCAGGTCCAGGATATTTTCGTCACGGATCTCAACGAATATTCGATGGGGTTCCATGGGCCCGGGAAGCTGGAAGGCTCGATTGTGAACTGGGTCAATGGCACACTGTTGCGCGAGGTGGCCGAGCGGGCCGGCTACGACGTCCATTTCGCGCCGTTCCACTATCGGCCCGGGTCCCGGACTTCGGTCCTCTACACGACACAGCGGGAGTAAGACCAATGACTCTTCCGATTCTTCCGACGACGGTGGTGGGCAGCTACTCGATGCCCAGCTGGCTGGAGCGGCTCAAGACCGAGTATTTTGCCCGGCGGATCAGCCGGCAGGAACTCGACGAGATTCACGACACGGTGGTGAAGGCGGCCATCAAGGATCAGGAGATTGCCGGCCTGGACATCATCACGGATGGAGAGCTGCGCCGGGACAACATGATCGATTACTTCATCGAGCGGCTGCCCGGGGTGCAGATCGATCGCGGCTCGAAGAAGTTTTACTACGATTTTTACGACAGCGAGGTGGTGGGGAAGATTCCCATGGCGTCGCTGGGCCTGGCGGCGGATTTCCGGTTCTTGCGCGAGAACACCGAGCGCGAAACCAAGATCTGCATCACCGGCCCGCATTCGCTGACCAAGCGCATCCGCAACAAGTTCTATCCCAGCGAGGAAGCGCTGGCCACCGACATCGCCCGCGTGCTGAACCTGGAACTGAAGGATCTGGTGAAGGCGGGGGCCAAGTTCATTCAAATCGACGAGCCGTACTACTCGGGTTTTCCCGAGGATTTGTCCTGGGGCGTGGGTGTCCTGAACACGCTGGTGGAAGGCGTGGAGGCCCGCATCGCCCTGCACGTCTGCTACGGCAACCGCTACGGCAAGCCGTCCTGGGCGGGCAGCTACCAGTACCTGTTCCCGCGGATTCTGGACGCGAAGGTGCAGCAGCTGTCCCTGGAATTCGCGCGGCGTGGCGGCGAGGACCTGGAGCTGTTCCGGAAGTTTCCCGCGCCGTTTGAATTGGGCGTGGGCGTGATTGACGTCAAGACCGAGGATATCGAGACGCCGGATATCGTGGCGGCGCGGATCCGCAAAGCCGCCCAGGTGATTCCTCCCGAGCGGATGTTGGTCCTCCCCGATTGCGGGCTGTTCCATCTGCCGCGGAACGTGGCGTTTGCCAAGCTGCGCGCCATGGTGCAGGGGGCGAAGATCGTGCGGCAGGAGCTGGGACGCTGAAATGGCCGCATCGAATCCCCTGCGGGAGGCGCTGACCAGCGGGAAGTTCTGCTACGTCGTCGAGCTGGTGGCCAGCGCCCTGACCCGCGAAGCCAAGCTGTTGGAGGTGGCCTCGCAACTGGCGCAGGTGCCCGGCGTGGTGGCCGGGAGCATCACCAGTTACGCCGGCGGCTCGATGGGGCACGACCCGATTCGCGTGGGGACGGCGGCGCGCGCGCGGGGGCTTACCCCCAACATTCACCTGACGTGCGTGGGCCGGGACCGCGCCAGCGCGCGCAGCGCGCTGCAGGACCTGCATGCCCTGGGCCTGGAAAATGTTTTCGCGCTCTCCGGGGATTATCCCAAGGCCGGCTCCTCCGATCAGCCGGCGCAACACTTCGCCCTCGATTCCGTCCAGCTGATTTCCTTGATCGCAGAGATGCGGCAGGGGGGCATGAAGTTCTGGATCGCCGCGGCGGTGTCGCCATTCAAATACACGGAAGCCGACTGCGCCTATCAGTATCTGAAGCTGGAAAAGAAGATTGCCGCCGGCGCGAACTGGGCCATCACGCAGCTCGGTTTTGACGCCCGCAAGTACGCCGAGCTGAAGCGCTATCTGGACGAACGCAATCTGCGCATCCCCATTCTGGGCAGCGCCTATGTGCTTCCTCCCAAACAGGCCGAAGGGATGGCCAAGGGAAAGCCGCCGGGTTGCTGGGTCTCTCCGGAGCTGCTGGAGAAAGTTCGGGAGGAGGCCAAGGCGGCGGACAAGGGCCAGGCCGCGCGGCTGGAACGCGCCGCCCGGCTGGTGGCCATTCTCCGCGGGCTCGGCTACGCCGGGGCGTATCTGGGCGGCGATCATCGCGCCGATCACGTGCGCTGGATCATTCGCCGTTCCGAAGCCCTGGCTCCGCAGTGGGAACAGTGCGCCGAGGAGATGACCTTCGCGCCCAAGGGCGGTTTCTTCGTCTACGAAACTCCGGCCAGCGCGCCGCCGCCGCGGAAGTGGGTGCCGCGCATTTTGGACACGCTGGGGCGCATGTTTCCGGTGAAAAAAGAGAGCAAGCTGCAAAGCGCCCTGGCGGCGGTTTGCAGCTGGATTGACAAGCGGCCGGGCGCGGCCCAGAGCCTGGAGCGGCTGGAATTTGCCGTCAAGGCGCCGCTGTTCGGATGCCAGGCCTGCGGCAATTGTGTGCTGGGGCTGATGGAATACGTCTGCCCGCAGACGTGCCCGAAGGGGATGCGCAACGGGCCGTGCGGCGGCACGCTCACGCTCGACGGCAAATGCGAAGTGGTGGACCAGCGTTGCATTTGGAACGATGTGTACGAACGCGCCAAAGCCGCCGGGCGCGTGGACGACTTGCGGGTGGTGATTCCGCCCCGGAATCTTTCGCTCAAGGGAACCAGTTCGTGGATCAACCTGTTTCTCAAGCGCGATAGCCGCCCGGAGAACCCGCCGCCTCCGTTTGTCCTGCCGGCGCGAAGTGCCGATCGCCCAGCATCGCAGACAGGGTCTCCCGGTGTGGGGAAGGCAGCCGCGGCCGCGGCCCACGGCTCGGCGTTGGTCCAGATTCACCCCCGCGAGAAATAGCGGCGATTCCCGCCCGCATTGCGCCGGGCTGGAAGCGTCTTTCCCCAGGGGACTTTCCTCGCCGGATTGCATCACCTGTGTGGTTGTAGTATTCTCCCGGCCTAAATTGACCCTGCGGAATGCGGCGGGCGTGGTAGTTTCCAATCCTGCCGAAGATGTTCCCGAGATCGTTCAGGGTCCAGACTCCAGGAGACCGTACCAGGCGCGCCCCGAGCGGAAACCGCTTCATCGTTGTCCGGCCGATGCCGGACAACTCGCGCCGGGCCCGCGAAGGAAGAGCATGCCGAAACTGAACGCCCGACCCGAGCCGATTGATATTGCGCTGGAGCGCGCGGCGCTGGTGATTGTGGACATGCAGAACGCCTTTGCCAGCAAGGGCGGGACGCTGGATCTGGCGGGCGCCGATCTGTCGGGCGCTCCGGCGGTGGTGCGGACGATCCGCGGGGTAATGGATGCAGCGCGCGCGGCGGGAGTGCCGATCGTCCACGTCCAGGTGGGGTACAAGCCGGACCTGAGCAACGCCGGCGGCCCGCGCTCCCCCAACTATTACAAAGAGACGGCCATGTGCCTGATGAACGCCCGGCCGGAGCTGAAGGGCAAGCTGTTGACCGAAGGGGGCTGGGATTTCGCCATCGTGGACGAGTTGGCGCCGCAGCCGGGCGACCTGGTGGTCACCAAGACGCGCTACAGCGGTTTTGCCGGGACGACGCTGGATTCGCAATTGCGCGTGCGCGGCATTCAGTATCTTATTTTCGCGGGCATTGCCGCCAACGTCTGCGTGGAGTCGACGCTGCGCGACGCCTATTTCCTCGATTACTGGCCGATCCTGCTGGCCGACGGAACCATGGCGGCGGGGGGCCGCAACCTGTACGAGGCCACGCTGTTCAACGTGGAATCCTTCTTCGGCTGGACCGTGCAGGCGGATGATTTGCGCGCCTATCTGGCGGCGAAGGGCGGGTGAGGGCCTCGAGGTCCGGGAATTAAGGCATTGTGGTACCGCATTAGAATTGACGGGGGTACGGGGCTCCCGTAAAATAACTCCACGATCGTTCGCGGAGTGTTTCGAAGCGCGCCAGCGAAAAGCAGGCGGAGGAAGATGACCAGCGGCAGTCATCCACAGCAGAAGAGCGCTACGGGGGTCCGCCAGGTGCGCCTGCGCACGTCGGGGGCGACCATGCAGCGGCTTCCCGGGGGCGTCATCCTGATCAAGGCCGAGGAAGCGCTGCGGCCCTACATCAAGGTGCTGACCGACCGGCTGCGGCATTGGGCCACGGTGGCTCCGGAGCGCGTGTGCATGGCCAAGCGCGGAGGGGCCGACGGCGCATGGCGCAATCTCACTTACGGCCAGGCGTGGGAGTCGATCCAGAGCATCGGCCAGGCCTTGCTGGACCGCGGCCTTTCCGTCGAGCGGCCGGTGGCGATTCTTTCCGAGAATGATTTCGAGCACTTCCTGCTGACCATGGCCGGCCAGCATGTGGGCATTCCCACGGCGCCCATCTCGCCCCCGTATTCGCTCATTTCCAAGGATTTTAGCAAGCTGCGCCATACGCTAAACATTCTCACGCCGGGCATGGTGTTTGTCGCCGACGGCACGCGTTACGCCCGCGCCCTGGAAGCCGTGGTGGGCGAGCACGTCGAAGTGGTGGCCACGGCGGCGCCCCCGGACCGCCGCAAGACCAGCCTGTTTGCCGACCTGCTGGAAACCAAGGTGACCCCGGCGGTCGAGGCGGCCCATCAGCGCATCGACCCGGACAGTCCCGCGAAATTCCTGTTTACCTCGGGCTCGACCGGCGTCCCCAAGGGTGTGATTACCACGCACCGGATGATTTGCAGCAACCAGCAGATGATCGCGCAAGTGTTTCGATTTATGGAGGACGAGCCGCCCGTCCTGGTGGACTGGCTGCCGTGGAACCATGTCTTCGGCGGCAATCACGACGTGGGCGTGTGCGTGTATCACGGCGGGACGTTTTACATTGACGACGGCAAGCCCGGCCCGGGTTCGATTGAGAAGACGGTGCGCAATCTGCGCGAAATTTCCAACACCATCTACCTGAACGTGCCCAAGGGCTATGACGATCTGCTGCCCTTCCTGCGCGCCGATCGCGAGCTGTGCAAAACTTTCTTCCGCCGTCTCGGGCTGATGTTCTACGCCGGGGCGGGGCTTTCGCAGCCGGTCTGGGACGCCTACCGCCAGCTGGCTTACGAGACCTGCGGCGAGCGCATCATTATGGCCACGGGGCTGGGCTCGACGGAAACCTCGCCCATGGCGATCCAGACTACCTGGGAGACTGACCGGGCGGGAACGATCGGGATTCCCGTGCCGGGGGTGGAGTTGAAGCTGGTGCCGTGCGGCGACAAGCTGGAGGCGCGCGTGCGCGGGCCGAACGTCACCCCAGGCTACTGGCGCCAGCCGGAATTGACGCGCAACGTGTTCGACGAGGAGGGATTTTATTCGTTCGGCGACGCCGTGCGATTCGTCGATCCGGAGGACGTGAACAAAGGGCTGCTGTTTGACGGGCGGTTGACCGAGGATTTCAAGCTGGGGAACGGCACCTGGGTCAGCGTCGGCCCTTTGCGCGCGAACATTTTGGCGGCGCTCGCGCCGCTGGTCCGCGACGCGGTGATCGCCGGGCACGACCGGGACTTCATCTCCATCCTGATCTTTGCCGACTCGGACGCCTGCCGTGCGCTGGCCCCGGAGCTGCCCAAGGATGCCGCGCCGGAAACCGTTTTCCGCCACGAGGCTGTGCGGGCGCATTTTCAATCGCTGCTCCGCGGTTTGGCGAAGGAGGCCACGGGAAGTTCGAACCGCGTGGTGCGCGCCATTCTGGTGGAGGAGCCGCCCTCGCTGGACGAGGGCGAGGTGACGGACAAAGGTTCGCTGAATCAGCGCGCCGTGCTGGAGCGGCGCGCCGATCTGGTCGAGGAACTCTACGCGCCGGAAGCGTCCGGCCGGCGGCTCAGCATCTAATGGTTTGTGGAAAAAGTTGTTTGCGTGTCATCCCGAGCGGAGCGCGTTGTTTGCGTTCCGGATGGTTTTGCGGAACGAGGGATCTGCTTTTCGCACCAACCTCAAGCAAAAAGCAGATTCCTCACCCCGGTCAAACTGCGACCGGGGTTCGGAATGACATGGTGGTGGGTTTTTCGGCAACCGGTTAATGGCGAGATTCATTGGCACGGCATCTTGAACCCCTGGAAGGGAGAGTTACAGCATGTTGACGAACCAACGGCGGATTCAAATCGAGTGGGGAGATTGCGACGCGGCCGGAACCGTGTTCTTCCCGCGCTACCTCGAGTACGGAGACGCCTGCACGAACGCGTTGTTCGCGAAAGCCGGGCTGTTCAAGCCGGTGATGCTCAAGACCTACAATATTATTGGCGTCCCCCTGGTGGATTTGCGCGCGCGGTTCATCATCCCGTCGGATTTCGGCGACGAGGTCGTCTACGAAACCTCCATCACCGAATGGGGGCGCAGCAGCTTCACGGTCCAGCACCAAGTCTTCCGGCCCGACGGCGTCCTCGGCCTGGAGATTTTCGAAAAGCGCGTCTGGGTGACGCGCGTGGCCGGCGAAGGCCCGGTGACGTTCAAGAGCCAGCCCATCCCGGACGAAGTGAAGCAGCGCTTCACGCATCCCACGGCGGTTTCGGCCGATTGATGCGCGGGGCGTCTGGGCGTGCGCGGGTGGAGGCCGCCTGCGCGGGATCAGAATGGCAGGCCCCGGAGAGCAATATGGCCGCGAACATTGACGTGCAAGACCTCGGCGGCGGCGCGTTTCGCGTCCGCATCAGCGAGGGCGCGAGCCAGTCCGCGCACCGCGTCACGCTAAAACCAGGGGATTACGACCGGCTGGCCAAGGGAGCGGTCGAGCCGGCCGAACTGGTGCGGCGGTCGTTCGAATTCCTGCTGGAGCACGAGCCCAAGGAATCGATCCTCGCCCAATTTGATCTGACCGAGATCGGCCGCTACTTCCCCCAATTCGAGCGCGAAATCCAGCGCCGGCTGGCAGCGCGCTGACGTGCCCCCTAGCGATGGATCTGGTTCCACAGCACGCCGAAGATGTACCCGATGACGTAGCCGGTGGCCGCCGTCACGGCGATGAGGAGCGCGGCGACGCCGGCGTGGAAGGGGCCAATCACGTAGATCGGCTTGATGAAGTGCATCCAGAAAACGAAATTGATGACGGGCTGCGCCCAGCCCAGCGCCACCAACGTGGCCCACAGAAAATGCCATCCACCGAGCAGCGCGCCGAGCACCAGGCCCGCTTTGTGAGGATTCACAGGCTTCATGGCCGTCTCCTTGTCCGGAGAGTTGTTGCCCGGACCACAGGCCGGCACAGGGCTGTTGCTGGCGGAGGCTCTGGGCCGGATGGCAGGGCGCGGGAAGCTAGAAAGCTCCGGAGACTTTCTTATACACCCGCCACCTAAGAGGGCGCACGTGATTTAGCGCGCACTGGGGGCGGCGGGGTTATACCGTGGGAGACATGTCGCTGGAGGTGCCGCCCGCCGCGGGGACGTAGCACTTCTGCGTGTAGTCCATGACCATGCGGTCGGCGTTGAAGCGCCAGCCGAGGGTGCGAATGGTTCGCTTCATGCGCTTGATCCAGCCGCGCGGCAGGCCGTCGCGGTCGCGCTGGTAGTAGAGCGGGATGACTTCGTCGCGCAGCACGCGGTAGAGATCCTCGGCGTCGCGCAGGTCGTGGGCGCGCAGGTCCGAATGCGTCCGCCCGGTTCCGATGGCGAAGCCGTTGAGCCCGTCGTAGGCTTCCGCCCACCAGCCGTCGAGGACGGAGAGATTCAAGCCGCCGTTCAACACCACCTTCTGGCCGCTGGTGCCGGAGGCTTCCAGGGGCCGGCGGGGATTATTCAGCCAGACATCCACACCCTGCACGAGATGGCGCCCGACGTTGATGTCGTAATCCTCGACGAAGGCGAACTTATCGGCAAAGCGCGGGTCGCGCATGAACTCGGCGATCTGCTGCAGGACACGTTTGCCAGGCTCGTCGAGCGGGTGGGCCTTGCCGGCAAAAACGAACTGGATGGGGCGCTTGGGATCGTTGACCATGGAGGCCAGCCGGTCGATGTCCTCCAGGATGAGATTGGCTCTCTTGTAGGTGGCGAAGCGGCGCGCAAACCCGATGGTGAGCGCATCAGGCGTGAGCATGCGGCCGAGTCGTTGGAGGACCTCAGGGGATTCGCGGCGGCGTTCCGCCTGTTTCACGGCGCGGCGGCGCACAAATTCGAGCAGCTGCAATTTCAAGCTGACGTGGGTTTCCCACAGCTCGCCGTCGTCGACGTTCTCGATGCCTTCCCAGATTTTGGCGTCGCTGCTGTGCTCGTGCCAGCCCGTTCCCAGGTGGCGGTCGTAGAGGCGGAACATCTGCGGCGAAAGCCACGACGGGACGTGCACGCCGTTGGTGATGTGCCCGATGGAAATGGTGTCCGCGGGCCCGCCGGGAGCGAGGCCCTTCCACATGGCCCGGGAGGCCTCGCCGTGCAGCGCCGAAACCGCGTTGGCGCGCCGCGACAGCCGCAGGCCCAGCACGGTCATCGAAAAACCTTCCTGATAATCGTTGGGATTTTCGCGCCCGAGTCCCATGAGGCTGTCGTGCGAAAGACCGAGCGTCTCGCGGAGCGGCCCGAGATGCTCCTCGATCAGCTCGGCGCCGAAGCGGTCGTGGCCCGCGGCCACGGGCGTGTGCGTGGTGAAGACGACCTCGCGGGAAACGCGCGGCGCGGCCACGTCGAAGTTCAGGCCCTCCTCCTCCATGCGATGGCGCGCCGCTTCGAGCACCACGAAAGCGCTGTGGCCTTCGTTCAGGTGGAGCACGCCGGGCGTGATACCCATGGCCTTCAGCGCGCGGAAGCCGCCGATGCCGAGCAGGAGCTCCTGGCGGATGCGGACGCGCTGGTCCCCGCCGTACAGCCGCGAGGTGAGGTCGCGATCCTCGGGAGCGTTTCCTTCGACGTTGGAGTCCAGCAGAAGCAGGTCGCAGCGGCCCACTTTCACGCGCCAGACTTTGGCGCGAATCAGCTCGCCGCGCGTTTCGATCTGCACTTTCACCGGTTCGCCGTTGGTCCCGATGGCTGGTTCCATGGGTAGCTCATCCACATCGGTTTGGCGGTACTCCTCCTGTTGCCAGCCGTTTCGATCGAGCCATTGCCGGAAATATCCTTGGCCGTAAAACAAGCCGACGCCGACCAGGGGAATGCCCAGGTCGGAGGCGCTCTTGATGTGGTCGCCCGCGAGGACGCCCAAGCCGCCGGAATAGATCGGGAGCGACTCGTGCAATCCGAATTCCGCCGAGAAATACGCCACCGGACGCGCCCCCAAAACACCGGCGTGCCGGGCGCCCCAGGTCCGGTCGTTTCCCAGATACTCACCCAGGCGGCGGTAGGCGTAGTTGATCCGGCTGTGCAAGACCATTTCTTCGGCGCGGCGCTCCATATCCTCGAGCGGCGTCTTCGCCAGCAGCGAGATGGGGTTGTGATTGAGCGTGCGCCAGCGGGCGGGGTCGAGATCCAGGAACAAGTTGGCGGAGTCGTGGTCCCAGCTCCACCACAGGTTGCGGGCCAGCGACCAGAGCCGCTCTTCAATGGGCGCGATGAAGCGATCGAGCGTGCGGGCCTCGCTCACGACGGGAGCGACCTGCGCGGCGGCTTCCACCAGCATGTGGATTTCGTCGTCGCGAAACACGCGCGGCTCGATGGTCTGCACCACGAGGACGCCTTGCAGCACCCCACGGTCGATCAGCGGCACCCCGAGGAACGTTTCGTAGATATCCTCGGAGGCCTCCTTGAAGTACTTGAAGCGCGGATGGGATTTCACGTACCGCACGGCGAGCGGGAGCACCTGCTCGGCCACCAGGCCCGTCAGGCCTTCGTGGATCGTCATGCGCAACGTGCCGACGCATTCGGCGCGCAGGCCGACTGTCGCGGCCAGCACCAGCGTGGTGCGATCGGGTTCGAGCAAGTAGACCGAACAGACGTCTGTCCGGAAACGTTTGGCAATCAGCGCCACGACGTTCATCAGAGTCTCGGCGAGCTTGCCGCCCTCTTCTCTCAGGTTCGCGATTTCCTCGTGGGTCAGGACGTGGCTGGCATCGTGTACGGAAGCGGGGTCACTCATGTCGTAGGTTTTGTCTTCCCTTCGATTCCATCGAAGCGCTATCGCGCCTCCGGCGCCCCTGCACGCGGAAACTCCGGAATCCGGCGCACACCAAGTCTAATCGAAATTCTTGCTCGTGGGTACAACTTGCCCGTGATCGCTTACCGGGGCTGCCTAACCTTCACCGCAGCAGGGGACCTGCGGGCGCTTGGGAAAGCCCATGACATGACGCTTTCGTGACGCCGGGTGCGGGCGCTATACTGCGGGCCGCTTGGTGAAACGACGAAGTTGAAAGAGGGAACCATGATCACGGGTTCATCGGTGGTAACTCCCGAACGCTTCCAGACGGGCCTGGGTTCGTTCCGCGAGTGGATGGCGGCGATTCCCGAGCGCCACGCGGAATTTCAGCGCCACTACGATGAGTACGTCCCGCAGGCCGAAGACCTCGCCGCGCTCCAGGCTCTGGTGGAGAAGCACGGCCTGAAGGCGCTGGTCCTGGGAGAGCACTGGTGCCCCGATGTCTGGCGGGGTCTCCCCGTGGTCGCGAAGATCGCCGAGCGGACGGGGATGGAAATCCGCCTGTTCTTCCGCGACAAGAACATGGACCTCATGAATGAGTTTCTCAAGAACGGTAAGTCCGCCTCGATTCCGGTGGTGGTCTTTTACGACCGCCACCACCAGTATCTTTGTCACTGGATCGAGAGGCCGAAGATGGCCGCGGAGTTGCTGGCGCCCTTCATCGCCGCCATGAAGGCGGCCCCGGAGGGCACTCCCGAGCGCCAGGCGGCCATCGCCCGGCTGACCGAAGTGACCTGGGAGCACGCTGCCAGCTGGCGCCATGCGACTCTCCAGGAGCTGCGAGCGATGCTGGAAGCGCGCTTGAAGTAAGGCAGTGCGGGGGCCCGTTCGCGATTCGAATGGCGCCCGGAGGAGAAGCAACGATGGCCGGTAAAAAGCGACTGAGAAAGCAGCGAGCGCGCCGTGCAACTTCCATTTCATCCCGCCACGCAATGGACGCTGTGATGTCCCGCCGGGACTATCGCAAGAAAGGCGTCACGCTCGACAAGGATATTGCCGGCGACCTGACGTTTTCGCGCGGCGAGTACCTGCGGCGCTATGAACAGATGCGCGCGGCGATGGACAAGCGCGGGCTGGCATGCCTGGTGGTCACCGGCAACACCGGCTGGTTCAACGGCGAGCAAGCCAATCTGCGCTACGTCACGGGCCTGGATATCTGGCTGGAGCCGTGGTTCGCAGTGTTCCCGCTGCAGGGAGATCCCGTCGTTTTCTACAAGCAGGGTGTGTTCAGCCAGCGCGGGCTATCACCCACTGCTCCTATCGCGCTGGAAGGCACGCCGCTCAAGCCGGGCACGGGGAACGGCGCGTATTTCGAGCCTTTTGTCGCGAAGAAGGTCAAGGAGCTGGGGTTCGACGGGAAAACGGTCGGTCTGGCCATCGAGCGCGTGTTTCCGGCCAACGCCTTGCGCGAACTGCAGAAGGAAGTGCCGCATGCGAAGTTCGTGGACGCCGATGATCTGATGAATGAGGTGCGGCTGGTCAAGAGCGCCGAAGAAATCAAATTCTACCGCCGCTCCGGCTATTGCGCGGATAAGGCCATGGAGGCGCTGCTGGACGCCGTGCGCCCCGGGGTGACCGAACGCGAACTCTATCTCGCGGCGGACAACGCCGCGGTCCTGGCCGGTTGCAACCCAGGAGGTTTTCAACTGCTGGGCTCGGGCAAGTGGCCCACGCTGGGCCTGCTGAGTCTGGGCACCGGGAGGAAGCTGCAACGGGGCGAGGTCTTTCTCAATGAGCTGACCGCGTCGTACAAGGGCTACTGCACGCAACTCGCCGTGCCGGTCTGGCTGGGATCGGCGCCCCACAAGGACTTCCTGCAATTCCTCGAGGTCAACCGGGCGATCTACGCCGCGCAGTTCGAGGCCTTCCGTCCCGGCGCCAACAACCGCGAGATTGACCAGCTGGGTGAGAAGTTGGCCCCGCAACTCAGCGGCGGAAAACTGGGATCGCATTTCGCCTGCCAGACCCTCGATTTCGAACGATCGTTCGAACACCCCTCCGTGGACCTGGAGCCGGGGATCGGATTCATTCTCATGCCGTGGATTCATCACACCGAGCCCGGCAAATTCGTGGGCCACGGCCTGGGCAACACGGTCATGTGCACCGCTGGCGAACCCCTGCTGCTGAACAAATCCCGGCAGTGTCTGGTGATGGTCGATTGAGGCGAAAGAGAAAGCCATGATACTTCTGACCGGTGGCGGTGGATTTCTCGGGCAGCATATGGCCCGCTGTCTGGCCGAGCGCGGCGAAAAGGTTCTGATCATGCAGCGCCGCGCCATTTCCTGCCCGCCGCTGCTGAAAGATTACTGGGATAGCCACATCGTGCAGGAAGTCGGGACGGTGCAGGACCTGCCGTTTCTGCTCGGCCTGGTCAAGAAGCACGGCGTGGATAGCATCGTGCACGGCGCCTTTGCGAGCACCGACCTGGCGGGCGGGCCCTACACCGTGGCTGATAACAGCCTGCACCATCTCGTGGATGTGCAGGTCAATGGGTCGGTGAACATCTTCGAGGCCGCCCGGCTGCATGGCTTGCGCCGCGTCACCTTCATCAGCTCGGGCAGCAACTACGACGCTTTGCCGGGGCAGCCCGAGGATTGGCATGAAGACGCGTACCTGCCCACGGTGACGTTCGCGCCGATCTCCAATACCAAGAAGGCGTGCGAGCAGATCGCGTTGCTCTACGCCAAAACGTACGGAATGAGTTTCGTCAGCCTGCGCGTCGGCCTGGTGTACGGCCCGGCCTCCTCGCGCGGCTCGGACTCGTTTTACGCGATGGTGGCCGGGGCTCTGGCCGGGCAGCGCACCGAGTTGCCGAAGGTTCCCGCGAATCTGAGCTTTCCGATGGTGTATGCGAAGGACGTCGGCGTGGCCACCGCGCTGGTCCACCAGGCCGCGCAGCCCCGGCATTACATCTATAACCTCATGAACACGCGGACCTCCTCGATGCAGGAGTTTGCCGACGCCGTGAAGGCCCATTTGCCCCAGGCCCAGATCTCGCTGGGTCCGGCGATGCCGGCCGCGCGCCCGATTCACGACGTGCCCATGGAGCGCTACCGCGAGGAGTTCGGATTCGAGCCCTGCGATTTGCAGCGCGGTGTCGGCGCGTTCATCGAATGGTGCCGGTCGGGCCGTTACTGACCCGGCCTGCTACGACGCAGCCCGTTTGCGCTTGTGCGCCGAGGGGGCCGGGCGTAGGATGCGGGGCGCAAGCGGAGTGGCCCACGAGAAGTCCAGCGCACGAGGAGGTATCTTCATGAGACATCATCTGCTTCGATTTTTGTTTCCGGCTCTGCTGGCGGGTTTGCTGCTGGTTCCGGCGCCTGCTTCGGCGCAGCAGTCGTGTGAAAGTCTGGCGTCTCTCAAGATACCGAACGTCACGATTACGCTGGCGGCGTCCATCCACACCCCGCCGGACTTCGAGGTGCCCAGCACTCCGGGGCGCTTCGGCACTCCCGCGGGCCTGAAGGTGGCGGTGCCGTTCTGCCGCGTGGTGGCCTTCGCGGCGCCCTCCAGTGATTCGCATATTTCCTTTGAGGTGTGGCTCCCCATCGCCGCGAACTGGAGCGGGAACTACGTGGGCATCGGAAACCCCGGATTCATTGGTTCCATCAGCTACGGGGGTTTGACCCGGGAGATCGCGCGCGGCTCGGCCACAGCGGCCTCGGACACCGGGCACAACGACGCCGGCGCCACCAGCGAAGCGCCCGACACCTGGGCCATCGGTCATCCGGAAAAGATTGCCGACTGGGGGCACCGCGCCATCCACGAGACGACCGTCGCGGCCAAGCAGCTGGTGCAGGCGTTTTACGGCCAGCCCGCGAAGTTATCCTTCTGGAACAGTTGCCACGAGGGCGGCAACCAGGCGCTCACCGAGGCGCAGCGTTATCCCGAGGATTTTGACGGCATCGCCGCCGGCGACCCAGCTTACCGCATCACCCATCTCCAGGCTGCCTCGGAATACATCACCTGGGTCTCCCTCAAGAACGGAGTGAAGGCGCCCGGCTACATTCCACCCAGCAAATATCCGGTGATCCATCGCGCGGCGCTCGACGCCTGCGACGCGCTGGATGGCGTGCGCGACGGCTTCATCGAGGACCCCACGCGCTGCCACTTTGATCCGAAAACCATCCAGTGCCCCGGCGAGGCGGACTATGCCTCCTGCCTGACCGCGGCCCAGGTGGAAACCGCCAAGCTGATCTACGCCGGACCGAAGTTCGCCGACGGCACGCCCATCTATCCCGGCTTCGATCCGGGCAGCGAGTTGGGCTGGGGCTTGATGGCCGCGGGCCCCGAGCCGCTCAGCATCAGCACCGGTTTCTTCAAGATGATGGTCTTCGGAAACCCGGACTGGGACTTTCGCGCGTTCGATGCGGATCGCGATACGCGCCTGGCCGAGTCGAAGGTGGGGGCGCTGGTGGACTCGTTTGATCCGAACCTCAAGGCCTTCAAGGCGCGCGGAGGAAAGCTGCTGCTGTACGAATCCTGGGATGAGGCGATTATTCCCCCGCGCAGCGCCATCGACTATTACAACAGCGCCCTGGCGGCCATGGGTGGCCCCAGCCAGACGCACGATTTCTTCCGCTTGTTCATGGTGCCAGGGATGGGGATGTGCCCCGGCTTCGGCATGAACAATAACGGGACCTTCGATGCCATGGAGGTGGTCCAAAAATGGCGCGAAACCGGCGTGGCGCCGGACAAGATCATCAATTCGCACCGCGTCGCGGGCCATGTGGACCGCACGCATCCCGCGTGTCCCTACCCGCAGGTGGCCATCTACAAGGGGACTGGCGACGCGACCGACGCCGCCAATTTCACCTGTGGGCTTCCGAAGCGGTGAGCGACGAGAAGTAGCTCCGGCAGCAGCACCCGCAACCGTCCGACGGATTCCTCAATGGCCCAGGGCACTCGCCTCTGCGTCACGAACGCCGGCAAAAATCCGCGCCTGCAAGCCGAGGACGCTGCGATCGCTGTGGGGGAGGATTCCGCTGGGAGGCATCCCAGCCGCTTTATTCCTGCGTGCTCTCAATTCCCAGGTCTTTCAATCGCTGCCAGATTCGCCGAACGGCTTTCGCGAACGCCGCGATTCCGGGAGTTTGCGGGGTCAATTGGGACGCGTTCAGGTCCGCGACGATGGTTTCGTTCAATTGCGTGGCGCGGCGCATGCGTTCGGTGGTCAGCAGCGAAAGGACGGTTCCTGCATCCTTGTTTTTGAGCTGACGGTCCTGCCACTCGTACACGGCCCAGGCGCTTTTCCGCACGTGGTCCACGGCGTCACGGAACTCCTGCAAAACCCGTGGATCGGATCCACCGGATTTCAGTTCGTCTTCCAGAACGCGCAGGTCCGTCGCCGCCTTCTTGAGCCGATAGGTGACGCCCCAGAACGTCTCGCTGGGCGTTAGAAGCTCCACTGCCACCCCACCCGGTTTCGAGGGGCGCACGCCCGTCACTTGCGCCGGCGCCACTTCCTGGGAAAGGCGATTGGTCAACTCGATCCGGGTCCCGGCCGGGGGATGGGTCGCCATCCGCAGGACCGCCCCGTAAACGTTCACCTCCAGAGTTTCCGCGGTTTCTCTGGCGACGACGTTATCGGCCTGCCACGCCACATCCAGGGGTACGCCTAAGGCAAAGCGCACACTCCGGCGCTTATTGCTGGTTTGCAGGCGGGAGGATTCACCGGCTTGTCTTTGCACCATAACGATACTTTATCGAAAAAGTATGGTGTAGATAAATAGTACCTTTGGGGAGGTTCTGAACTGTTGCAGGGAGACTCCCTGCGCCCAGGGCGCGCTGGCCAGCCCGGTGGTCTACCCCAGAGACGGTTAGCAGGAGCGGAATTCGTTGAGCAGGGCCCGGTTGTGCGCCAGACGCTGGCAGAGTACCACTCGGGCGTAGCGGCCACACAGTTCGATCTCCCCTTGCGCCCATCCCTTGGGAAGGACGGCTTCAGCCAACGCGTTCACAGATTGCACGAAGCGGTAATACCGGTACACGGCGCGAAGCTTGGGCCCATCGCTGCCGGTCAAGTCGGGGCAGACCTCCTGGTAGGCGTGAAGGCGATGGAAGTCGTTCGATTGCAGTAAGTTACGAGCAGGCGCCCCGGGCGTGTCCAATCCCAGGGGCAGCGGTTGCGCCGCAATACGCGCCAGCTCGGCCCGCCAGGATAACAGGGCGAACTGCAGCATCGTCACCAGCGAAAGCGTCACAATCAGCGCTGCGATTAACATGTTCGTTCCCCCAGGACAAGTCTGCCGATTGCACCATTCGGCAACAATGGCCCGGTGGTACTACCGGGGATGGGACTTTGTGCCATGGAAATTGTGGGACGTGGTCCTTGCCAGGCGCATAAGAAGGAACGGCTGGGCAAGAGCCTGGACGGTTGGCGTTGCATTGGCGCGAACAGGGCCTGTGGTGTTCCCGCGCCAAAGCGTTCCGCGACGCACGCCGCGATTCACTGTGCGCAGTGCGTTCCCGGTATGGCGGGCAATAGCGTTGGGCCGACCTCAAAGGGAATAATCGCGATATTGTCCCCGAATCGCTGGGGGGCAAGACAGCGAAATTGCGGGTAACGCTGCAACTCCGCAGCCAGGTTCACTCCCCAACCTGTCTGAAAAACCCAAACTCGATCTCCGGGCTTCAGCCCATATTGGTGAGCCAGGCGTTCAAACGCCGAGGAAAAATTACCGGCTCGTAATTCCCAGGAGCGCTCGTCCAGGGACACGATGGAATGTCCGCTACAGCTCAAGGGAACAAAGTCTCCCTGGGGGTCCGGATAGGTGCGAATGTCTGTCGCGGCGCACAAATAGTATTCGATGGCGGAGCTGCTCTGGTAATCGACCAAGACGAGATCGCTCCGCGGGATGGATTGCTGCATCGCCTTTACCGCCGCGCTCATCCAGGCGCGTCTTTGGTTTGCTGGTGTGCTGAGCGCTTCCGGCGAGTGCCCCCACGCGTTGGAGACGCCCATCAAGAGGCCCGCAATCAACAGGCCTCTCCAGAGCTTTTGGTTGGCCATCGAGGCGAGCAGCGCGCTCACGGCCGCGACGACAAAGGGGGCCAGAAAAACGGTATGGCGGCTGCCGACGTAAGGATATTTGCCGGCAAGCGCGGCGCCCCAAATCGCCACAAAGGGCAGCCCCAGCAGGAGGGCCAACTGGCCGGAGCGGGGATAAGTCCGGCCCGGGATCATTCCATACACGAACAGGATAGCCAGACTGACGATCCAGAGCGCAAGGAATAGGTTGGCGACGTAGGTTTGCGCGAAGAGATACAAAAAGATGTCGGGCGTGCTTCGCAGCAGGAATGTGAAAATATCCGCGATTCCGCCATGGAGAGTGGCGCCATGGAACAAGTACGAATTGAACGGTGCAGCCCAAAACGGAATGGAGCTGTGGAGCTTGGATAGGTGCGTCACATAGAGCAATCCATAAATGGCCGCCGCGCCAGCCTGTCCCGTCACCCAGGCAGCCAGTATGGGGCGCGGGGACCGGGCCGCCGCGAAGCGCACCAGGGCGTAGAGACCGGCCGCCAGAACCACGAACGCCGCCGAGTAATGCGAAAGGATCGCCAGGTAGAGAGCGACGCTGAAATACACCAGGTGGCGAACGGAATTATCCCGAAAAGCCAGCTCCAGGTAGTACAGCGCGGCGGCCACGAAACAAAGCAAGAGAGCGTACTCCCGGAGTTCCGCGGAAAGGTCGATCAACGCCGGCGAAAAAGAGACGATGACCAGGGCCATGAGACTCGCCGTTTTGCTGAAGCAAATTCCCACCCATCGGAAGGTCCACCAGCAGAACGCCGTTCCCGCCAGCACAGACGGCAAACGAAGCATGACCTCGGAGCGTCCCAGAAGTTGCCAGAAGTAGAGGAGGAAATAAATGAGCGGCGGGTGTGCGTTGGTGAGGCTGGCTTTGTAGGCGAGAAATATCGACCGCTGGTGAAACAGCGTGTAGTGAATCGCTTCGTCCGGATTGAAGAAACCTTGGCCGGCAACAACTAGCCGAATCACAAACCCGGCCGCAACGACCATCGCCGCCACGGCGGTGAGATGATCCTGGAGCCAGCGTTCGACGAAGTTGTGCTCCTGGAGTGCGGCGAGGTCGCGCGTTCCGGGCGAAAGATTGTGAGGGGGGTCCGGTTCGTCGCCGGCCGCGGCTCTGGACCGTGCCGGTTCGTTATGCGTTGAGGGCATGGTTATGCGTGGAACCGCCCGAGAGTTCCGGATGGTTGGGCGCCGCCGTAATCACGAACTGATAGCCAAGTCCGGCCTTCCAACATCGCGTCAGCAGATATAACGCCTCATGGAGCGGTGCGAAGACTTTCTGGCCCGTGAAGGGCAGTACCAGTTGCCAGGGCAGAGGAGTCGCCACCAGCCCGCCCACCTCGCACGAGGCTTCGCGCAACATGGCGATAAGGCTGCGCCGCGTGAAAAAGCGGAGATGGGTCCGGTCCAGGATCCCCCGGTCCATGTAGTCGAATCTGCCGAACAGCAGGCTGAGCCGAATCACCACGTTGGCTACATTGGGGACGGAGATGATCAGCTTCCCGGAGTTCTTCAGCGCCGGAAGGCACCGGCGCAAGACGGCGGCAGGATCGCGCAGATGCTCGAGGACGTCGGCGAATAGAATGTAGTCGAATTCGTCCCGGTACGGAAAGTCGTAGGTCTCCAGATCCGCCACCTGAAGGGAATCGTAATAGCCCTTGGCCTGTTCCGCCCGGGCTGCGTCATTCTCAATGCCGGAGACAGAGTGGCCCCGGGCCCGCAAGGCCTTGCCCAGATAACCTCCCGCGGTCCCGACATCGAGAATCCGGAGGCGTTTGTTTTCCGACGGAACAAGTTTCAGGATCCAGTCATGGCTGCTGTACTTGAAGGCCTTGTATTCATAGACAGAAGCCGGCGTGTTCAAGCCAGGTGCTCCGCCCGTCTATATCTGGAATGCAGCGATTGGAATTGGCGCAGTTGGACAAGGGATGTTTTGTGGGCCAGGAAGCGGCCCAGGAGAAGCAGGATACTCAAGCCATAAATCACGCTGTCCACGAAACTCGCCTTGGATGCTTCCGGAAAATACTTCGTCGGAACGGGCACTTCCCGGATGCGGAAACGCAGATGAGCGGCTTGCACGAGCATTTCCTGATCGAAGACGAATTTGTCCGAGTTCAAATAGAACGGAATCTCCTCCAGAGCGCGGCGGCTGAACGCGCGGTAGCCGGTGTGATACTCCGACAGGCGAAGCCCGAGGGCCCAATTTTCCAGGGTGGTGAGGAATCGGTTGCCCAGGTACTTCCACCACGGCATACCCTGTTCGACGGTCTTCCCCATCAGGAAGCGAGAGCCCAACACGATATCGGCGTCACCGGCTTTGATCGGAGCCAGGACTTCCGGCAGCAAGGTCGGATCGTACTGGTAGTCGGGGTGGAGCATCACTACGATGTCGGCGCCTTCGTTGAGGGCCTCGGTATAGCAGGTCTTCTGGTTGGCCCCGTAACCGTAGTTGCGCGTGTGAACGAAGGCGGTGAGGTTCAAGTCCCGCGCGATCTCCAGGGTGCGGTCCGTGCTGCCATCGTCGACCAGGATAATCTGGTCGATGGCTTGATGGGGAATGGCCTCATAGGTGATCTTCAGGGTTTTCGCCGCATTGTAGGCCGGCATGACCACCACAACCTTGGGCTTGTCCGAGGTTTTGTCGAATGGGGCCATCAGAGCTGTCCGATGCAACGTCCATTAGACGCTGTGGCGTCTCGGCTTGTCCATCGGCGGTTGGCCAATATTGCCTTAAGAACCAACAACCCACGCCCTGGGAATCGTCGGAGCAGGCCGCGGCAGGGGAGGCGATGCGAACCCCGCCGAGCAGCTGAGCGGGCCATGGTTGCGGACTGAGCCTGGCATGCGGTGCGGGATGATCGGAATGGCGGCTGCCGCAGTCATGGAAAATCAGGCAGTGAGAAATGGCGCGCCCGGAGGGGTTCGAACCCCCGACCCCTAGCTCCGGAGGCTAGTGCTCTATCCATCTGAGCTACGGGCGCGTATTGGGAAACCAGGAAGCCAGCGGCCAAGTGCCGCTGCAACCCTAATTTTACTCTGCTTCGCGCACGCTGGCAAAGCAATCCCCGCACGAAGGGCGCGCCAAGGCCGGGAGGCGGCGGGTCCCCGGGCGCGCCGCCCCGCGCACAGACATGGCCAGAACTGCCCCAGGCGAGTGGTATAATTCGGCTCCTCATGATGACCGATTCGCTCAAGCATTGGATGGAAACCGCCGGGGCGCGAGGCTTGCGCGTGCTGGTGATTGCGCTGATTGCCATCGTCCTGGTGCGCATTCTCAAGGCGGTGACGACGCGCCTGGTGCAAAGCTCGAAAACGCCCTCGCGCGTGGCGCAGATGCGCGAACAGCAGACACGCACGATGGCCGGCCTGCTCTACGGCGTCCTGCGGTCCATCATCGTGGCCGTGGCGATTCTGATGGCCCTGCCCGAGTTTGGCTTCAACGTCACGCCGGTGGCCGCGGCCGCGGCGGTGGCCAGCTTGGCGTTCGGCTTCGGCGCGCAGACGCTGGTGAAGGACCTGATCAATGGCTTCTTCATCGTCTTCGAGGACCAATATGTGGTCGGCGACCTCATCCAGTTGAACGGCGAGACGGGCCGCGTCGAGCATTTGACGCTGCGCCGGACGGTGCTGCGCAACATCAGCGGCGCGATCGTCACCATCCCGAACTCGCTGGTCGGCCAGGTGGCCAATTTGAACCGCGACTGGTCCCAGGCCTTTGTGGACGTGACCGTGCCTTCCGACGAGCTGGCCGGGCACGCCCTGGCCGCGCTGGAGAAAATTGCCGGCGAGTTCCGCAACGACGCCGATTGGTCGCCCGCGCTGATCGAAGGCCCGCGCGTGCTCGGCGTGGAATCGTTGTCCCTGGAGGGCACAACCCTTCGGCTACAAGTCCGGACGGCGCTGAACCGCAAGGACGACGTGGCGCGCGAACTCCGGCGGCGCATCAAGCTGGGCTTCGAGGAGGCGCGCATCCCGCTGAGCCAGACGCAGAAGGTGGAACTCCACGGCGCCGCCCCGCCGGCGCAGACATGATTTCGTTTCCCAGCCATTCGTAGGACAGCCGTACGCCTTTAACTTTCCACGAGGAGGAACTGATGGGAGCAGTGACGCACGAGCAGGTGGACTTGCTGTTGAAACTGTACGATACGCGGCGCGAGCCGGTGATGCGCCAGGCGCGGGAATGGTACGTCGGCAATTTTCATCCCACGTCGCTCGAGGACATGTACAAGCAGGCGCCCATGGGCAGCAAGCAGAGCGCCTATTCGCGCATGGTGCTCAGCTACTGGGAGATGGTGGCCAGCATCGTGAACCGCGGGCTGATGGACGAGGATTTCTTCTTCGAGAACACCGGCGAGCAGTGGATTGTATTCGAACGCGTGCGGCCGTTCATCGCCGCGTGGCGCGCCGCCTACAAGAATCCCCACCTGTTCGCCAATCTGGAAAAGCACGTCCAGCGTCTGGAAGCCTGGCGCGAACAGCGCGCCCCCGGCACGAATGAAAACATGCGCCAGATGATGGCCCGCATGCGCCAGGGCGCGGCCCCCAAAAAACGCGGCAAGAAGTGAAGCGTCCCGCCTCTCGTTAGCATTGCGGCGCGGGCAGGAAGGGCGTGCCCGACCTGCCCGCGCGCCGCTGTTTCAGCGCCGACACTACTCCGACTTTCTCTCCGCTCTTCCTCTGAGTCTCTGCAGCGAGACATGCCCGGTCCCACACACCGGGACCGGCCTCTACAGAACCTAGAGCGTTTCCATCATGCTTCCGCCATACCCATCAGCAGCAGGCTGCGTTGCGCGAAGGGCAGATAGAGGAGCGCGGCGGTGGCGGCCAGGGCCAGCCCCATGCCGATTTGCGGCGCGATCAGGAAGGGAGCGAGCGCCCACAGCCCGTCGAGCAGGAGGATAAACGGGAACAGCTTCTGAAACTTCGTGCTCAGCCCGCGATAGTTGAACGCCGCCCCCGAAAGCAGATACAGCCGGATGGGAATTCCCACCGCCGCCGTGACGATCAGGGTCACCAGAAGC
Source organism: Terriglobia bacterium (assembly GCA_020072765.1). GTDB lineage: Bacteria > Acidobacteriota > Terriglobia > Acidiferrales > UBA7541 > Palsa-295. Next base: position 4,605 of record JAIQGD010000009.1, on the reverse strand, counting down.
GGGAGAGCGGGATTGCCAGTCCGCGCCAGAATGATCTCCACCTCGGAGAGCCGCGCCAATGACGCGACGTAAAAGCCCAGATACATCACTTGGATGAGGGAGAAGAGAATCCGCACAATTCCGCTCGAAACGCGGGGCAGTTCCTGGGCGCTGCTGAGGATGGATGCGGGAGCCGCCTGCGCGGTCGGTTCATCGGCGCTACCTGTTCCCGGCAGAGAAGCGCTCGGGTTGGCCGGCACACCTACGCCGGAGTCCAGCGCGGCACCCGCGTGAGCCGCGATTTCCACCGGGGCAATAAAACGGTATCCGCGGCGGGGCAGCGTCTGGATGAAGCGGGGGTTCGCGGCCGAATCACCCAGGGCATTCCGCAGCTGGTTGATCGCCGTGTTCAACCCGTGATCGAAGTCCACGAAAGTGTCCGAGGGCCAGAGCCGCCGGTGGAGTTCCTCGCGCGTGACGATGGTCCGCGGCCGTTCCAGCAGCGTGAGCAGTATCTGCAGCGCCTGATCGCGCAGCCGGGGCAGCTCCTTGCCCTCGCGGCGGAGTTCTCCGCTACTGCCATCGAGCTCAAATATGCCGAAGCGGAAGATTCGGGTGTCGCGTTGCGCTTCGTCCACACGGGTCTCCGGAAATCGGTCCTCATTCTAAATGAGAATGGCCCTCAAGCGGTTGATTTTGCGAATGTTATGACGTGAGCCGCGCCTTATCGCAAATGATCTCCAGACGATTGACCTTTCCTGTGCTCTCGCGCGATATTCCGCGCATGCAGACCAAGAAGCAACGACCCGCCCGGCACTGCTTCATCAAACTCTGGCCCGTCATCGCGGTGCTGCTGGGCGGTTGGGCCGCCACGGCTCGACCAGCCCAATCCGCGCAGCTCAAGACAGAAACGGTGAAAGCCTTCGAGCAGTACGTGCGCTCGAGCGAAGCGCGCATGAGCCAGGAACTGGCGGCGAGAAACAAGTTTCTGCGGATTGACGCCCTGCCCGAACCGGGCCGCAGTGAGGCGTACGCCCGCCTGCGGCAAGGGCAAGTCATTACCGAGCGCCTTTCGGGGGATGCCTCCCAGGAAGCCCATTCCGTTCCGGGCGGGCTGATCCACGATTGGATCGGGATCGCGTTCATCCCGGGGGCTTCGCTGCCGCAGGTGCTGGCCCTCCTGCAGGATTACGACCACGACGCCACGTATTATCGCCCCGAAGTTTTGCAGGCGAAGCTGCTGGAGCGTTCCGGAGACGACTTCCGCGTCTTCCTGCGTCTGAAGCGCGTGCGCGTGGTCACCGTGGTCTTCGACACGGAATACGACGTCCGCTACACGCGGCTCGATGCCGCGCATGCGTGGTCGCGTTCCTACAGCACGCGCATCGCCGAAGTGGACGACGCGGAAACGCCGCGCGAGCACGACCGGCCCGCCGGCGACGATCGCGGGTTTCTCTGGCGGCTGTACACCTACTGGCGCTTCTTCGAAGCCGATGGCGGCGCCTACGTTCAGTGCAACGCCATTTCGCTCACGCGCGACATTCCGCCGGGACTCGGGTGGCTGGTCCGGCCGTTCATCGAAGACATTCCCGTCGAGTCGCTGCGCTTCACTCTGAGCGCCACGCGCGCCGCCCTGGCGAAGCCATACAACAGTCAGCTGGCGCCGGCCCGCGGTCCCGAGGGCCGGCCATAGCTTGTGGAAGGAATCGTCGCGGAAGGATCGAATCGCCTAAGGAGGAATAGAAAATGTCCGTAAAGCCACTGGTCATCGAATCCGCAGCTTCTCGCGCCACCGGCAGCACCGAGTGGAAATTGCCTCCGGCCGAATCCCGCCCCCTGGCATTCCAGAATGCGACGCGCATTCAAGAAAGTTTTACCTCGGGGCTGGAGCGCAAGACATTGCTCTGGCTGGCCGCGCGCATGCCCGCGCGGATCAACTCCGACCATCTGACCCTGCTCGGTTTCGCGGCCATGTTTCTGGCGGGCGGCAGCTACCTATTCGCGCGCTGGAACCCTATCGGCCTGCTGCTGGCCACCGTATGCCTGGCGGTCAACTGGTTTGGAGACAGCCTGGATGGAACCCTGGCGCGCGTCCGCAACTGCCAGCGGCCCCGCTACGGCTTCTACGTGGACCACATGATCGACTCGCTGGGAGCGCTGTTCCTCATGGGCGGCCTGGGGGTTTCGACCTACGTCGATTGGCGGATCGCCATCGGCATGCTGGTGGCGTTTCTGCTCCTCTCCATCGAATCGTATCTCGCGTCCTACACCCTGGGAGTGTTCCGGCTGTCGTTCGCGAAGTTCGGGCCCACGGAGATCCGGATTCTGCTGGCGCTGGGCAACCTGGCGTTGTGGTTTCATCCCCACGCCAAGGTGCCGGGAATGTCCTACCGGCTATTCGATGCCGGCGGCATCGTGGCCATGTGCGGCATGGCCGGCATGCTGGGCGTCACCGCCGCGTGGCACACCGCCAAACTCTACCGGCAGGAGACGCACCGCGGGCAGACGGATTGAGAAGCTGTTCGAGTCGAAGAAGGAAAGGGAACCGAGATATGCCTGTCGTTCATGCTGCGTTTCGCTCAACCGTGCAAAACCGCCAACCGCGGTTGGCGTCCTAAGGTCCGGGAGCATGCCCGAGGTGATCGCCAACTGCACTGGCAGCCGGCCGGCGCCGATTTTCCGGGAAGCGCCCTCGCTTCTGCCAACGCCGGGATTTTCAGTCTCCCTGTACCTGCGGGCCTCGACGTCCGGGCGTCCATTTTTTCTGCCGTCGCCAAAATTATCCATCTAATTGAGACAACAAAGGTTATTCGGTTCTTCTGCAGGCATTTTTCTTGGGGGACTGACCCTTGAGGCCAGTAGCCAGGGATCCCGGACGCCAGTATCCTTGCAGCCTACTAAAGCAAACAATGGATTCCTGGAGGTACGCTTGCGGAGATGCCCCTGCCTGAGCCTATCGCTTTTCTGTGGCCTGCTGATGTTTAGCGCGACGCCTTCGTTCACCGAAGCACAGGCCTTATCCACAAGTTCCTCCGGAAGAACAGCCCTGATCGGCCCGGACGCTCCTGGGCGTCCACATCAGGGGGCCACCGACGGAGAGGCTGTCGAGTTGGCGTCTTCGACGGCAGCGGGGCCTTTGTCCTCGGGCTACGCGCCGGTTCGCTCCCGCCGGCCGATCCTCGCTGACGGAACTGCCATCCCGATGCGTGCCGTCGAATCAGTTTCCTCCGCCGAGGCCAGGAAGGGCGACTTGGTCGAGTTCAGGGTCGTTCAAGACATCCTGGTGGAAGGAGTCCCGGTCATTCCTAGAGGCACGATGGTTCAAGGGATGGTTTCTGAGGTCAAGCGCAAGCGCCGCCTGGCGCGCGGGGGCGAGCTGGGCATCGTCCTGGAGTCCGTTGGTCTGGCCAGCGGCGAGCAAGCTCCGGTGCGCGCCACCACCCAGGTTCGCGGTGGCAGTCATTCGAACCGCATGGCCACGGGAATGGCGGTCACGGCACGGGCTTTCTATCCCGCCGCACCAATCTTGCTGCTGATGCACGGCAAGGAGTGCGTGCTGCTGAAGGGCGCCAGTCTCACCGCGTACGTCAACGGAGATGTCCTGGTAGACCTCGGGAAGATCGAAAATGTTTCCGCCCGGCTCCCCCAGGGGAAAGCAGCTCTCCTTTCGGCCCGCGCGGCGAGCCGCGATAGATCGGCTGCGATTTCCGGTCATTCCCGCGTTTCCGCCCAGGAGATCATTGAATCGATTCCGCGACGCATCCTGGATTCGAGCGGAAACGAAGGCGACATGATCAACCTCATGTTTGTCGGGACCCAGGAACAAATCGAGGTGGCATTCAGGCAGGCGGGGTGGGTCACGACCCTCCACTCGAAGGGCCATGCCGTCTTTCACGCCGTGAGGCACCCCAAGAATCAGGTCGCCATGCCCATGAGCCGGCTCTACCTGTTTGGACGGCCGCAGGACTTCGGTCTGGCCATGGAAGATCCCGCGTCCAAGATGACCCGGCGTCACCATATCCGGATCTGGAGGACCGATGACGATTTGAATGGCGTTCCCGTCTGGGTGGGTGCGGCGACCCATGACATCGGAGTGGAAAGGGACAAGCGTTCGTTCACCGGCATCACTCACGAAATCGATCCGAATGTGGACGCCGAGCGCGAGTTGGTGGGCAAGCTTTTGAGGGAAGTTCAGGTCAGCTCGACGATCGGCTATCTGGTGCCAGCGGACGTCGTGCGGCAAGCCACTACCGCTACGGGAGGAGCCTATTACTCGGACGGGAAGGTGCTCCTCATGGTCATGGGGCCGGCCGCAGAAAAGACCGGTCTGATGGCCCAGACGCTCCCGAGCTCCCCGGATTTGCCGCACTAAATCGGAATTTCGAAGGGGACAGCACGAAGGCGGTTAGCTCTGCGGTTTATCTTGGGACCCTGGTTCTAACGGGGAGGGCCTGCCCCCCTCTTCGGAACCCGAGCGCCACGCCCTCCGGGCCATGTTCGTGCTGGTTTTGGTTTCGTACGCGTGCTCGTACATGAGAGATGCAGCCCTGGCTCCTTCGCCGCTCTCCAGCGCTTGCACGATGGCGTGGTGCTGGCGATGCGCGTAGCTCAGCGAGTCGTACATGC
>JAIQGD010000008.1 GCA_020072765.1 Terriglobia bacterium | reverse complement strand
TGTTCTGCCGGCTGCGGTCGCGATCGCGGTCGGCTTCGACCTTTTTCGAGGAGACCATGACCGAAAGGTATTTCAGGAAGTCGACGCCGCATTTTTCGCACGTGCCGCCCTGGCGCTGCTCGTGCGCGCAGGCCGGGCAGAGGTAGCGCAGCGTGGCGTGGCAGCGCGGGCAGAAGCGCGCGGTATCCGCGGCTTCGGCGCGGCATTTGGGACAGTTCATGCCCTCATTTTACGTGCACAAGCCGCTGCCAGGAGTAGTGTCCGCGCCGCGTGCGTCCACAGGGTTAACACCAGTGACGAGTGGCGAGTGATTGGCTGGCCCGCCGTGGCGCGGCACACGCTGCGGGAACGTGTTTATGTAGCGCCGGGGGCTTTAGCCCGGCACGGTGGCAGCACCGAGGCGCGTCCTACCTGCCGCGCTAAAGACCGCGGGGCTACATTTAAACCTGTTTGCTGTGTGCGTCCCGGTCGTCTTCTGACCGGGAAGGCAGGCGCTTCCGCTCCCCGTCTTTGGAGTGCGACTGTTCTGGCGCCTTCGCTCACGCGGCTGTCATTCCGAGGAGCGGAGCGACGACGAATCCCTCTTCGCGTGCGCGCGTGGCTGTGCTCGCGCCGAAGAGAGATCCCGCGCTCCGCTCGGGATGACACCGTGGTGGATGTGGCGGATGACCCGTGGCGCGCCGCCGCACTCCACAGCCGCAGCGTGCCGGCGCGTGCAGCAGGCGGCTCAGAACAGCCAGTAGCGGCGGGAGGGGCGGGCGGTTCCGGACGACGGGGCGGCACTGGCGGACGCGTCACGCGCGTGGGGTTCTGGGTGCGCGGCGGCCAGCAACGGGTCGTGTTGCCGGTCGTGCGGCAGGGGAGCGACTAGTCGCACGACGTAACCGAGGCGGTCGACCCCGCAGGGTTTCGACAAGCGCACGACGGCGCCCGTCGTACGCCCATCGCTGCAATCTCCCTCGCAGCTCTCCGACAGCAGCAGCATGAGCGGAACGCTGCGCAGGCGCGGATCGCACTGGATTTGCCGGCACAGATGCAGGCCGGGCCGGTCTTCTTCCTCGGCCGGAACCCCGGGATCCACCAGCAGGACCGCCGGGGTGAGGCCGCGCAGCAGCTCGGCCGCCTCGGCGCAACTGCCGGTTGCGATCACTTTGTAGCCCAGCTCACCCAAATGCTTCTTCACGGACGCCCGGACGACTGCATCGGCGTCCACGGCCAGGATGACCGGTTTCTCCGGGGCGGGCGCGTGCGGATCGGTCGCCGAAGGGACGTGTTTCGCTGCGGGCGTCCGCGTCCGTCCTTGGCCCAGCGACGCCAAGGCCACCGCCACCGTGCAGCTGCCGTCGGGAAGATTGCTGACGCGCACCACGCAGCCGGATCGCTCGGCCTGCGGCTGGGCAGAGCCGGGAACATAGGGAAAGGTCACGCGCACGGGCATCCCCAGGGTAAACGTGTCCGGCTGGCTCTTGAACAGGAAGCCGGTGCGGGAGACGTTCAGGGTGGTGCCGAATTCGTCCGGGCCGCCCTCGGCGTCCCGCATGGCGCGCACGCGCACGCGCGCCGAAACCCACACGCGCTCGCTGACGCGGCGCTCGGTGGCCAGGTCGGCAGACCTGTGGCGGGTGGGGCGCGATTCGCGCAGCACCGACGACGCGCTGCTCTCGCCCTCCGGGGACTCCCCGCCGGAAGCGGACCCGTGCCGCTGGGCCGCACTGGGCAGGGTCAGCAGCTTGGACCGGCGTCCCGTCCTGCCAGCTTCCAACGATTTCGCAGTATCCCCCATCGCGGACTCTCCTAAGCGTACCGTTAGCTACCAGTAATAGGCTACCGGCGGAAGCCGGCCGGCGCTCTAGCCCGATGGTTTTAGAGGGATAGTACCAATGGTGCCCCGAAACGGAACGTCTGCGAAGGTGTAGATCTTGGCTTGAATGTAGCGCCGCGGTCTCTAGCGCGACAGGCAAGACGCGCCGTGGCGAATGCCGACGTGCCGGTCTTAAGGCCCCGGGCCTCCCCAGGCGATGGCGCAAAAATAGGGTGACGGGTATTGCAAAATGCGGGCAGGTGTGATAGTATGAGATTGCGTTTGTTGCTCTTATGTCGATTTTGATGCGTTCAACGAGGCTGCTGGGTAACTGACCGGTGGCCATTTTTTTTGGCGCAGCAAGCGAAGCAAAGAGCGCAGATAGTACGGGGCGAGTAACCCTCGCCTTCTCAATCGATTAGGAGTAACAGCAGTGGCCAGAGAACAAGGTACCGTCAAGTGGTTCAACGCCTCCAAAGGCTATGGGTTTATCCAGCGTCAGTCCGGCGAGGACGTTTTCGTCCATTTCTCCGCCATTGAGGCGGAGGGATACAAGAGCCTCAACGAAGGACAAGCGGTGGAATTTGAAGTCAAGCAGGGCCCCAAGGGTCTGCAAGCCGAGCGGGTTACAGCACTTTAATCCCGTCCGAAGACCGCTGCCAGTTTAGGCTCTGACGCCGAGCCCGAAGGGCGAGCCGCAAGGTTCCCGCCCTTCGGGACGGCGCACGAAATTCCCGTTGCAGGCCTGGAGTTGACGGGGAGCAACCGGACGCTTCCAGCGGCCGGCCTTGATCTCTGCACGCGTGACTCCGAAACATCCGCACTGTTGTCTTCAGCCGAAGGAGGCTACGTGAACATCCTGTCCGAAGGCCAGACCATCCGCCACGATCAGTACGGCATCGGCCGCGTTACCGAGTCGAACGTCGAGCGCACCACCATTGACTTCGACGATCACGGCGTGAAGAAGTTCATTACCTCGATCTGGAGCGCAGAACTGATCGGCGAGGCCCCCGCCGGCCGTCCCATGCGCCGCCGCGGGCGCCGCAAAATCGCTAAGAAGTGACGATCCGACCAGGATCGTCATCCCGAGGGAGCAACGCGACCGAGGGATCCCTCCGTACCGCGTGCCGAGCATCATAAGCCGGAGGCGCGTCCTGCCTGCCGCGTTAAAGACCGCGGCGCTACACTCACACCCTCTTGATTTGTGCATTCCGCGCGTTTTCTCGCCGGGAACGCGGGCGCTTCCGCTCCCCTCTAGCCACTAGTCACTAACCACTAGCCACTTCCTACCTACGGCGCGACCAGATTCTCGCGGACGGCGAAGCGCACCAGGTCGGAGAAGCTGACGAACTCCATCTTGCGCATGATGTGATTGCGATGACTCTCCACCGTGCGCGAGGAAACGCCCAGCGAGGAGGCGGCTTCCTTGTTGCTTTTCCCCTCGGCCAGCAGGGTGACGACTTCGACTTCGCGTGGCGTCAGGGAGATGCCATTAGGTCCGCTTTGCGTGGGGGATTGCAGGAAGTTCTGTGCCATGGCGTGGGCCAGCTGGCTGGTAAAGAACGGCTGGTGATGGCGCACGTGGTCCACGGCGGCCAGCAAGTCCATGTCCGCGTCCGATTTCAGGACGTAGGCGCGCGCGCCGGCGCGCAGCACCGCGCGTGCCAGTTCGTCGGAGAAGTGCATGGTCAGCACCAGAATTTCGGTCGTCGGGGATTGCTGGCGCACCAGTTCCATCACCTCCAGGCCGTCCATTCCCGGAAGCGTCAGATCCAGGATCATCAGGTCGGGCCTCTCCCGCCGAACCAACTCCAGCGCCTGGGGCCCTGTCGCCGCTTCTCCGCACACTTCGATATCCGGTTGGGAGGCCAGCAGGGTGCGCAGCCCGTGGCGCACCACGGCGTGATCGTCCACCAAAAGAATTTGATAACAGCTGCGCCGCGCCGGCGGAGCTTCCTGGGCGTGCCGCGACGAGCTGCGCCGCGCGCGCTCCTCGGATGGCGGATCGCCGGAGGCCGGGGGCGGGCCCGGCGGCGGCGAGAGTTTTTCGTCCCTGGTATGGGCGGCTGCGGGCGCCGGAGTTGGCGCGGGGGCCGAGGCTGGTCCGGGCGACGCGGCCGGCTCGGCGGCGCATTGCGGGGAGTGGTGGGACGCGCGTTTGTGCGGCGCCGGTTCCTCGCGCTCACTTTTTCGTTTCCATTTTCCCGAGATTCGCATCATACACTCCAATCTGGATCGGAGATTCTGGTGGGCCCCAACCGCGGGGCATCCGGCAGGACCACGCGCACGGTGGCGCCGTGGCCGGGGTCGCTGCGGATTTCCAAACGACCGTTCAGCAGCTTGACGCGCTCGCGCATGCCGGCAATGCCCACGCCGTAGGGCTTCGGCTGAGACCCGTTCCGCACCGTCGAATGGAAGCCGCAGCCCTGATCCTCCACTTCGGCCACCAGGCGGCCCGGTTGCCGGGCCAGGCGAATGGTGGCCGTGCGGCTGCGGGAATGGCGATGCACGTTGGTGAGCGCCTCCTGCACGATGCGGAAGACGGCGGTTTCCGTTTCCTGGGAGCAGCGGCCGAAATCGTCGGGCGCGTCGACAGCGACGGCAATCCCGCTGCGCTGGCTGAATCCCTGGGCGTACCATCGCAAGGCGGGGCCCAGCCCGGCCTCGTCCAGCAGGGGCGGATGCATCAGGTAGGAGACGGTGCGCACTTCGCCGATGGCGGTGTCGGCCAGCGCCGCCGCCGATTGCAGCAGATCGTGGGCGTCCCGGTCCTGGCTGGGCAGCGCCTCGCGCAAGCGCGCCAGCGTCATTTTCAGCGCCGCCAGGCTTTGCCCCGCCGACTCGTGCAGTACCCGCGCCGTGTGCCGGTGGCCATCATCGCGCGCGCGCAGCAATTGCTGCGAAAGTCGTCGCAACTCTTCCTCGGCCTGCGCCCGCTCGGTGATGTCCTGTACGATGCCGATGATGCGCACGACCTTCCCGCCGGCCACCAGCAGCGGAAGGCCGCGGAGAAAATGTGTGCGCACGCGGAGGCCGGAGGCCAGACTGCGCGAGGTGTACTCGAACGGCTGGCAGTCGGCCAGCGCGCGCTCCATGATCTCCCGCGCCCGCGCGCGATCCTGCGGATGCATGCGCCCCCAGTAGTCTTGTTCGCCCCACGCGGCGTCCGGATCGAGGCCATACATTTGGCGTAACTGCGGCGACAGGGCGACGTCCTTGGTGAGGAGATTGAATTCCCAACTGCCCAGGCTGGCGATCTGCTCGGCGTGCTCCAGCAGCGCCTCGCTTTTTTCCAGCAGTTCCAGATGCCGGATGCGCTCGGTGCGGTCGCGCGCGGTCAGGCAGATAGTCGGCGGGCCCCCGGCGGCCTCCGAGACCGGCACTACGCGCACCAGAAATGAGCGCAGCTCGCCGGCCACGCGAATCGAATAGGGGACGTCCTGGTTCTGGCCCGTCTCGAGGGCGCGCTGAAACATTTTCGACAATTGGCCCATGGGGCCCGGATCCAGAATGTCCTCCAGCCGGCGCCCCAGCAGGACGGACTCGGCGTGGCGGCGGAACCCGTGATTGGAAGTCCAGCAGGACTGGACGGTGCCGTTTGCATTCAAGATCAGCGCAAACTCGCGCAGCGTCAAAAGCAGCCAGTCCAGACTGTGCTCCGAAGTGAGTTCGGACGGGAGCACGGTTTGCGGCGAGGGCGCGCTGGGATGCGAGCGTCTGAGAGGACGGAAGTGGACGGGCGGCGATCCGGCGCGAAGCCGGGCAAGACTCGCCCCGTATGTTTTAGGACCCGCACTCATAAGGGCGTCTGGGTACCCCCTGAAACGGGATTCGGATTGTTCACCCGAGCCGCGGCATGCGCCGCGACGTAAATGTAGCGCCGGGGCCTTTAGTCCGGCACAGTGGCATCGCCGCTGCGCGTCCCGCCTGCCGCGCTAAAGACCGCGGCGCTACATCCAAACCTCGCGGGGCCAGGCGAAAGGCATCGGCGATGCCTCAGGCGAGCGCGCACATTGTCCGCCGCACCCGCGGCGCGACCGCCCGGCACGGCCATTCTCGGAGCCGCCGCCGGATGCGCTGAGAGTGCCGTGAAGTTATTACGTAGTGCCATATATGTCAAGGCCTTCCTGTATCATATTGGCACATTTACGAGTAGCGCCGATACGCAAGTTCCGCAATCAAATGCCGCACTGTTCCGAATTGAATCGCCGCCCCGCGCGGTTCTAATCTACCGGCCAAGCTGAAAGGGAAAGTGTCGTTAAGGTTGGCCTCCGCGTTTCCCGATAAAGAATCTGGGGAACGCGGAGCGATGCGCTCGCTTCGCCGGAAGCGCGGGACGACAACGCCCTGTCGCGCGCCTCCGGCGCGGAGAGCTGGCAACCCTGGCCGGATTCTATTGGCCGCAGACGACTCCTCGCCGTCCACGCGGGTTGTGGGTTCCCCTCACAGGGGGAATATGCCTGCCATCACAATTCGGATTTTGGTTGCCGGAACGCCCAGCGAGAACACTGGCGCTCTGCTCACCCGTCTGGCCACCCAAGCCTGGGGAGCGCGCGTGGTCGCGAACCTCCAGCAAGCGCGGGAGCAGCTGGACAGATTTGCCTTCGATGTCGTGCTGGCGTTAGAGACACTGTCCGACGGGCTGGGCTACGAACTGGCGGCGGGGGTGGCGCGGCACGGGGCCACGCTGTTTGTGGGCGTGGCGCTGTCGGAGAGTTCGTTGTGGCTTCCGGTGATCGAGCGAGGCACGCGCGTGCTGGGGACGCGGGGCCTCACCCCACGGGCGCTGTTGCAGGAGATGGAAAGCCTTCTCGGCGCGCGGGACCGCGAACAGGAACGCCGCCGGGAGGTGAGTGCGGCGGCGCCGCGCGCCTTCACCCTCTCGGCGGGGGGGCACGCTTCACGGCGCGCTCCAGCCAACGGCCACCGGCCGCGCAAGCCGCTGGGGGCCTGAGTCGCATGAGCCGCCGCACGAGATCGCCGGCCCCGGCCCACAGGGCGCGGCATCGCGAATGCGTTGGGTTGCGCGATGTGACCGACTGCCTGCTGGAGGCCTACGACCGCGTGGCCCGGCGCGCCCATGAGAAACACCTGGAGCGCGGCGCGGTCCCAGGCAGTGAACTCGACGACTGGCTGACCGCCGAACACGAACTCCTGCTCGATCTCCCCGTGGACATCACCGAATCGGCCGACTGCGTCTACGCGCTGGCCAGCGTGACCAACTGGAGCGGCGCGGGCGTGTGCGTCGGCATCGAGGCGCGCTGGCTGGTGATCGTGGCGCAAGTGTCGTCGGACGAAGATGGCCCGGTCGAATCGATCCCCTCCGACATCCAGGAGCTTTTCTGCGCCCCCGACGATGACGCGCCGGGGGATGACACGCCGGAGATCGCAGGCCGCGCGGGCGACGACAGCCGCGAAGAAGACGCTCCCGCGATGCGAGCCTTCTCGATCCGCGCCTTGCCCGTGGCGGTCGATCCGTCGCGTTCGATCGCAGTGCTCTCCGCGGGGGTGCTGGGCATTCGTATGCCGAAGGCAGTAGCGAGTGGCGAGTGACTAGTGGCTAGAGCGGCCCGCCCGCCGTAGCGCGCCGACATCCCGAGCGGTTGTCTCCACCTCCTCCAGCACGCTGTCATCCCGAGCGGAGCGAGGGATCTCTCTTTGGTTTGCCTCCCGGCGATGCGCACGCGAAGAGGGATTCCTCGTCGCTCCGCTCCTCGGAATTACAGGCGGGTTGAATTGCGTGCGGAGAATGGGGCAGGCCGCGCCTCCGCCCCGCCACAGGGGGACTCCGGCGGGCGGGCAACTCTAGCCACTAGTCACTAGCCACTAGCCACTGCTTGCTAATCCCGCCAGCGGACCAGCCACAGGGCGGCGCCGCCCACGATGGACGCAGCGCTGGCGATCTGCGCGTTGGTCAGGCCGAAGAGCACACGGGGATTGATGCGGATGAACTCGACCAGAAAGCGCGCCACGCCGGTCAGCACCAGGTAGGCCGCGAAGACGCTGCCGCGCGCCAGCGTCGGCGCCAGCCACGCGCCGCGCTCGGGAGACGCGGAACGCAGTTCGCTCCGAGCCTTCGATTGCGCCACTTGCCGCGCGCCGCGCCGCCACAGCAGCCAGGCGATGGCGCACGCGCCGAGGATCTCGTAAATGGGCGTGGGATGGACGCGCTCGGTGGTGGGCACCAGCCCGTTGGGAAAACTCATGCCCCAGGGCAGGGAAGTCGGAACGCCGTAATCGCCGTCGCCGGAGAGCAGGCAGCCCATGCGCCCGAAGGCGTAGCCCAGCGCCAGGCCCGGCGAGCCCGCGTCGAGCATGTCGAGCAGCGGGATCTTCTTGCGCCGCGCCAGCCAGAGGAACGTCGCCACGCCGGCGATCAGCCCGCCCGTCCATGTAAGCCCGTAGCGGCTGAAAATCTGGCCCAGCGGGTCGGCAAACAACTCGCGGGGCGATTCCAGCACGCTGTAAATCTTCGCGCCGATAATTCCTGCCAGGCACGGAATGGCCACGAACATCTCGGCCACGCCGGACTCCTTCGCGGCGATGCCGCGCCGCGCCAGGTCGGCGGCCAGCATGTAATACCCCGCCACCATCCCCAGGGCCACCATCAGGCCGTAGGTCGGGATGGTCAGCGGACCCAGATGCAGAAAGGGCAGCATCGCGCCAGTATAGCTGAACTGGCGCGCGGGCACCGCAGTGCGCCTGGGGCAAAACGTTGTCCGGCAACAACGTGCGGAACCCAAACCACGCAGACAGCAAACGCGACAGCAGGTTCCTCGCTGGCCTTGGTCGCGCTCGGGGCGCCGATCCTGGTCGTTCCCCAAAAGCCCGCGAGACGCCAACAGCGCGGATCGGCGCCTTGGGCGACAATTGTTTACACCAACAAGCACTTGCAAAGAATGGCGACTTAGTGTATAAGTATTCTCGTTATCCTCGAAGAGTGCGAGAAGGCAGCCCGCTCTCCCGCCACGTCGCAACGCCGAAAAGCGCCATCGTTCGTACCCCGTCTGTGTCCCGGAGAGCCCTTGCGCCCCGCGGCGGGCAGGTCCGTCACTAGCCACTCCTCACCAATCACCGATCACGAATCACCAATCACTAATCCCCGCCGGAGAGACTCATGCCGAACTACAACACGCAGGTACCGCCGTACTCGATTTTTCCGGGCGACGTGGCCCTGGCCTTCAACAGCGAAGCGCCCGCTGCGGGGCAGGCCAGCCAGCAGTTCGCGCTGCCCAGTTACGCGGGCTTTCCCGAAAACGGCCGCACGATCCGCTGGCAGACGCTGTTTGGCTCCGCGCCTTCCGCGGTGAGCATCGTGCTGCAGACGGCGCTGAACGACGTGGACGCGCAGTACGCCACGATCGACACCAGCGCGGCCACGACCGGCGAATCGCGCACGGTCACTGGCGTGCGCGCTAATTTCGTGCGCGCCAAGGTGTCGTCCATCACCGGCGGCTCGGGCGTTGTCGTGCAGATCCTCGGATAAGCCCCTGCCACCGCGCCACGCGCGCGCCGCGCCATGTCCACTGAAAACACAACCAAGAAGCCGCGCGCGAAGCGCAAGCGGTTACGTGCGCCCGCGAAGACGCGCGCGCCTGCCGAGGAAAGCGCCCCCGCTGCGGCCCCGGTTACCAAGGACGCGGCGCGCGCCGCGACCGGCGCGGGGAAAACTTCGCTGCGGCCCCGGCGACGCCGGAAGCGTGTGCGCATCGGCGATGCGTTGCGCCGTGAGGGCCTCGACGAGCGCACCGTGGCGGAAACCTACGCTCGGGAAGTGGAGAAGCTGAAGAACAAGAAGGGCGAAGACGGCATCGAGAAATTGTTGTTCGATATTTTGAAGGAATGCACGCGGCATCTGGAGTCCTCCCGTCCCACGGAACGCTCCGGCGCGAGCGACACACCGGTCACGGTGCAGCTGGTCCACGTCGTCCCGCGACCGGAGCGGCCCCCTGCGGGAGAAGGAACCGGGGAAGTGGCGAGTGGCTAGTGGCGAGTGGCTAGAGTAAACACCACCCTCCCGGTTCACTCTGCGCTGTTCTCTGCGCCCTCTGCGCCTCTGCGGCAAGGCCTTGACGTGCGCTGGCCCATGCACGGCGCGGCCCGCACGCCGCTTTTCCGTTTTCCATTTTCTGCTTCCCCAAGGAGTGAGCATGGCTGTCAACAAACAGACACTCGGCTATCTGGTGCAGCTCGGCGGGATTGCCGCCTTCACGCTGGGCGCAATTGCCAGCGTGCATCATGCCGCGATCGGCGCGGCGTTTCTGGGAGGCGCGGTGGCGTTTTACGTGGGGCAGAAGATTCGCACCCTGGCGTGACGCCATCGGCGATGTCTATCACCGCGCCCTGCGGTGCAAGGTTTGTATGTAGCGCCGCGGTCTTTAGCGCGGCAGGCAGGACGCGCCTTGGTGCTGCCACCGTGCCGGGCTGAAGGGCCCGGCGCTACATTTACTTCTTCGCTGGCTATTCGGCGGCGGCTTCGGCGTGAAAGTCGGGGGCGGCTTCGGGCGCGTCGGTGAGCAGCGCGATCCAGCGCGGGTAGACGCGTTTGAAGTCGGCAACGAGGATGTCGTAGGGCACGTCGGCGAACGTCCCGCGCTGATTGACGTACTCCATGTGCCGGCGGCCGGAGCGGTCGTAGGGATGGAACAGCGAATCGTGCCGCCCGTCGAATTCCAGGGGCACCACGCCGAACCGCTCGCACAGCCGCAGATTAAACGCGGGCGTGGCTTTCACCCAGCGTCCCTCGAGATACAGCTCGGTGTAGCCGTGCCAGATGATGAGGTCGGTGCCGATCAGCTCGCGCAGTTTTTTGGTCGAGAGGTGGTTGCAGACGTCGGCGTAGCCGACGCGCGAGGGAATGTCCACGACGCGCGCCACGGCCGCCAGCAGCGCCGCCTTGGGGATGCAGAAGCCGCGTCCGGCGCGCAGGCAATCGCTGGCGCGGAAGAAGCGGCGCGCCTCGCCGACGTAGTAGGGATCGTAGAGAATTTCGTCGCGCACCGCACGATACAGCTGGATGGCGCGCGCAATCGCGTCGGGCGCGCCGGCGGATTTCCGCTCGGCGAAGGCGCGGACGTCCGGGTCGTCGCTGTCAATGAACTCCGCGGGCCGCAAATACTGATCGAGATCGCTCATATAATTATGATCGCATGTGCCTTGGGGAAGTGGCTAGTGGCGAGTGACTAGTGGCTAGAGTAACCCCGGGCCCTGCCGGGGCCCAGAGCGAACCGGTACGGCTAGTGGTTACTCTAGCCACTCGCCACTAATCACTAGCCACTAGTACACCGAAGGCGCCCGGTTCGGCAGGCGCGGACCGACAGCAACAACGCCGCGCATTATCCACACTCCCATGGTGACGATCAGATCGGGCTTCGAGCGCTGGGCGGAGGACGAGACGCGCGCGCGGCGCATCGAGCTGGGCTACCAGCCGTTCGCCAAGCAGCAGCAATTTCACGCCTCGCCGGCGAAGTATCGCCTGTTCGGCGGGGCGGCGGGCCCGGGCAAATCCAAGGCGCTGCTGATGGAGGCGGTCCTGCAGGCGCACGAGCACGCCGGCGCGAACACGCTGCTGCTGCGCCGCACGTTTCCCGAACTCGAGCAATCGCTGCTGCTCTATTTTCGCCGCGACATTCCGCGCGAGCTGTACCAGAGCTTCCACGAGTCCAAGCACCTGGTGACGTGGTGGAACGGCTCGACGACGCGCTTCGGCTACTGCCTGTCGGAGAGCGACGTCTATCAGTACCAGGGCGCCGAGTTGCTGTTCATCGGCATTGATGAGCTGACGCTGTTTACCCTGCGCCAGTGGCAATTCCTTACCAGCCGCAACCGGTGTCCCGTGCCCGGGGCGTTTCCCTCGATGGCCGGCGCCACCAATCCCGGCAACATCGGCCACGCCTGGGTGAAGTCGCTGTGGATCGACAAGCGGCCCGCGCCCGGCATGGAAGATCCCGCGGCGTACGACCCCGCCGACTACGATTTCATTCCCGCGCGCGTTTCCGACAATCCGATTTACGCCGCCGATGAGCAATATCTGAAGACGCTGCGCGCGCTGCCGTCGCATCTGAAGCGCGCGTTTCTGGACGGCGACTGGGAAGTCTTCGCCGGGCAGTATTTCGACCGCTTTGATTTCACGCGGCACGTCGCGCGCGCCGAAGAAATCGACTGGAAGCCGTGGTGGCCGCGCTGGATTTCGATGGACTGGGGCTTCGAGCATCCCGCGGCGGTCTACTGGCACGCGGCCGTGCCGCGTGGCGCAGCCACTCCTGGCTGCGCGACCCAGTCCGATGCGGCGATCAGTGACCCGGACAAGGGCGAAGAGCGCACAGGCAAGAGTGCCTGTGCCACGAACCCCGTCGTCACGTATCGCGAATACGTGACGCACCGCACGCCGCCGCGCGAGTTGGCGCGGGAGATTGTCCGGCGCAGCGTACACAGCGCACGTCACTCCGAGGCGGATCGGAGCGCGACCGGCGACAGAGCCGCGGGCACGGCAGTGCCGTGCCCCTACGGAACACACTCCGGCGCGATGGATGACAACGCAGAGAATGCAAGCGGCGCGCGCGAGCGCATCGACGCGATTTATCTTTCGCCCGACGCGTTTGCGCGCCGCACCGACGAAGCATCGATCGCCGAGCAGATGGGCGACGTCTTCGCCGCGGCGGGCCTACCGCGTCCGGTGCCCGCCGACGATGACCGCATCGGCGGCTGGATGCTGATGTATCAAATGCTCGACGGCGGCGAATGGCTCCTCACCGAGAATTGCGCCGAGCTGATCCGCACGCTGCCCAACCTGGTGCGCGATGCGGCGCGCGTCGAGGACGTCGAGAAGATGGACGGTGACGACGCCGCCGACGCCGCGCGCTACGGGTTGAAATCGCGCTACGGCGTCCGCCGCGACGCCCCGGACCACCGGCCGCTCGCCGAGCGGCTGGCCGCGCGCGTACTGTCCGACGATCCTACGATTCGCGCCATCCAGGCGCGCAAGGCGATGGTCGAGGAAACGCGCGGCGCGCATCCCGTGTCGTTCCTCCGCCGCAGGCGGTAGGGCATCGGCCACAGAGGCGCGGAGGCACAGGGAACTGCGGGGGGCACCGGGTAAGCATGGCTGTCTTTCTCCGTGACTCTGTGTCTGGGCGGCGAAACGGAAGGGAACTATGACCATTCGTGAGATGTGGCTGCGCATGACGGCGACGCGGTACACGCGCCGGCTGGAAGCGGAAGTCGCGCGGCAGGGCGCTGAAATTGTCCGGCAGGGCGCGGAGATTGCGCGGCTGCGCGGCGAGAATCGCGCGCTGCTCAATTCCATTCTCGGCATTGCCGGCATTCCGCCGATTCCGGTGGACTTGCCGGATGTTGCCCCGAGCCGGGGCGCAGCAAGCAGCGCCCCTACGAACGTCATGAACGTCGGCGCTGCGCCCGACGGTCGCGCCACCGCACAGGCCGGGCACAGCGGCGCTGTGCCCCTACGGAATGAGGGCGGGCTGGCGGCGGAGGACATCGAAGTCGACGCCTCCGGCGCGCAAGCCCCTCACGGTGCGACGGGCGAAGGGGCACGGCGGAAACCGCGCCCGGACGCCATCACGCCGATGCGGCGGCGGTCGTGGCAACAGATCACTCGCATGTTGGAATTCGAATCAGCGCGAAAAACAGTGGCTAGTGATTAGCGGCTTGTGGCTAGTGAAAACCCCGGCTACGCTTTTTCCCGCCAGTCGTCACCAGCCACTCTCTTCTGGAGGAAACCATGCCATTCATTCGCGGGAGTTATCACATCAATCCGGTGATGGGCGAGGCGCTGGAAGCCGCGCGGGAAGCGGAAGCGGCGTTGCACGCTCTGGAAGCCGAGCACGGATCGCACGGCGCGCCGCACGACCAGGCCGACGGGTTTGCCAGCCCTCACGCGAGCGATCCCGTGGGCGCCGGACACGGTCCGGTGCATCGCGTCGAAATCGAGGCGGCCGAGATGGTGCCGTCGCATTCCGGGCGCGCGGCGCGCGGATTTGTGGCGCGTGTCCACCGCTTTCCGGCCGCGGAGGCGCACGGCGGGGGCGCCGGAGCCGCATCGCACTCCGCAGCGCGCCCGGGCCTGCCGTCGCACGCCGAGACGCACGTCTTCTCCGATCATCACGACCTGGTGAATTTTCTGCACAACGAGCTGGGGAAAAGATAGGTCGCAGGGGGTAGGGGGATAGGGTGTAGGTTGCGGCGGCGCGCCGCACGCCAATCCCTTCGCCCCGCGTTGCTAAGAAGTGGCTCGTGACGAGTGCCTGGCGCGCCGCGCGAAGATGTTTGTGTAGCGCCGCGGACTTCAGCGCGGCACGTCTCGGCCTTCCTCGTGCTCAACACCTGGCGGGCTAAAGGCCCCGGCGCCATGCGCGGTAGCCGCTTTGCATTGCGCCACGGATGAGTCAGCGTGCTCGTCCGACGCGGATGGCGAGAACAATCAGCACGACTCCGACCAGCAAGCCGAAAGGGGCGAAGACAACCAGGCCCCGGTGGTCTTGATATTCCAGTTTTCCCTGAACCAACGCCAGCAATCCGGGCAGCATAAGCATTAGCCCAAACAGGACAATGCTGACGCGCTGACGCGTCGTGGCGCGTATCGGTTCGTCCCTCCGGCGTCCCATCGTGAGGCCAAAATATCAGAACGGCCGCAGCGAATCACGCCAAATCCCCGAAGCGAGAAACGAATGCCTACTCAGACGAAGTTTCCCAAGGCCGACGGCGCGATTGTGCCCGTCGAAGGGCCGGCGCAACCCGCGCACGGTGTCATTCCGAGGAGCGGCACGACGAGGAGTCCCTCTTCGGCGGCACACGATCGCGTGGCCGCACAGCGAAGAGAGATCCCTCGCTCCGCTCGGGATGACAACGCAGGCGAGAAGTCCAGCCAGACGCCGGCGTCAGAAACCGCGAGCGCGGACGCCGGCGCCTACGGGGTGAACAACGAGCAGTTGCCCGAGCGGCTGCAGGAGGCGCTGCGGCGGCTGGTGCAGCAGTTCTCCACCGAGTCGGAGGCTTCGCGCCGGCAGGAGATTCGCCGCATCAAGCAGGCGCACCAGTTCTGGCGCGGCCTGCAATATCTCTGGTGGAACGAGCGCGACCAGAACTGGCACCTGCCCTTCGAGCAGAAGATCGCCGACAACGCGTCGCTCGAGGACCTGCCGCGCTATGAATTCGTCACCAACATCTATCAGGCGTTCGGGCTTTCGCTGATCTCCGTGCTTTCGCAGGATGTGCCGCACGTGCGCTTCTTTCCCTCTTCGGCGCAGGCCGAAGAGGACGTCGCCGCGGCCAAGGCCGCCACGGAAGTAGCCTCGCTGGTCGAGCGCAACAACCGCATCGGAAACTTGATTGTGGACGAGGCGTTCAATCTGTGGACCGGCGGCAAAGTGGGCGCGTACGTGCGCTTCGTGGTGGACGGCCAGCGCTTCGGATTCCATCCCGAAAGCGAAATCGCCGCGCGGGAGGTGCGGATTGGAAGCGACGCGTATGTGTGTCCGGAGTGCGGGGCGGAAGAGCAGGGGCGAGGGGGAAGAGAAAACCAAAACGCCTCGGCCGACGACGCTCAGCCTTCATCCCACACCCCTCACACCTCATCCTTCACGCCTCACCCCTGCTCCAACTGCGGCGCGCTGCTGACGGAAGAAGACTTCGTGGCGGCCGAGACGGTGACGGTTCCCGCGGCGGAAACGCGGCTGCGCGTGCCCAACGGCCAGGAAGTGATCACCATCGTCGGCGGGCTGGAGCTGAAGACTCCGCCGTGGGCCGGCGAGATGCACGAGTATCCCTACCTGCAATGGAACATGGAGGTGCACCAGGCGCGGCTGCGCGCGGCCTATCCGCACGCCGCCGAAAAGATCGGCGCGCCGGTGGCCACCAGCGGCCAGCAGTACGAGCGCCTGGCGCGGCTGGCGCAATCGCAGGGCGGCCCGCTGACCGAGGGCGGCGACTTCAACAGCAACCTCATCACCTTCCAGAGGACGTGGCTGCGCCCCTGGGCGTTTTTCGCGC
This sequence comes from Terriglobia bacterium, assembly GCA_020072765.1. GTDB lineage: Bacteria > Acidobacteriota > Terriglobia > Acidiferrales > UBA7541 > Palsa-295. The sequence continues at coordinate 28,171 of JAIQGD010000008.1, read as the reverse complement.
TGGAGGATAAAACGCTGCGCGACGAGCTGCTGCAACTGTTTCCCGACGGCGCCTACGTCGCGCTGGCCGGCGACGCCTACTGCGAAGCGCGCAACGAAAACATGGATGACCACTGGCGCGTCCTGCACGCGCTGCCCGGCGACGGATCGAGCGGGCGGCCGGGGCTGGGCGACGTCCTGATCAGCGTGCAGGAGCGTTTTAATACGCTTTCGAACTTACAGATCGAGACCTACGAGTACGGCATCCCGCCGATTTACGCCGATAGCGAAGTCCTCGACTTCGATTCGCTGCAGAATCAGACCGCCGAGCCCGGCGCGCACTATCCCGCGCGGGCCAAGCCGGGACAATCGCTCGCGGCGGGATTTTTTCAGCCGGCCGCGGCGGAAGTCCCGCCCGACCTCGCGCAACACGCCGCGAACCTTATGGGCCCGGTGGCGCAATTCCTCACCGGCGCGTTTCCGGCGCTGTTCGGCGGCTCGATGACCAACACGGACACGGCCGCGGGCTACTCCATGGCGCGCGACCAGGCCATGGGCCGCATCGGGCTGGTCTGGCGGCGCATGAAATTCTTCCACGCGGACCTCATGCTGCTGGCCGTCGATTGCTTCCGCCGAAACCGCCCTCACGACGTCGAAGTGACGCTGCTGGGGGCGGGCTCCGCGTTCGAATCGAAATGGATTCGCCTGGCGGATTTGAAGGGCAATCTCTTCAGCTATCCCGAGACCGACGAGCAGTACCCGACGCTGTGGTCGCAGCAGCGCGGCGTGTTGCTGCAATTGCTGGGCAGCCCCGACCCGCAGATTCAGGCCGTGCTGGCGCATCCAGACAACATGGCACTGCTGAAGCGGCTGATCGGGTTGGAGGAGTTCGTCGTCCCCGACGAGGAATCGCGCACCAAGCAGTACCGCGAAATCGCGCAACTGGTCGCCGAAGCGCCGATCGCGCAGCGGCACGATGCCACCGGTATCGAACTGATGCTGCCCAGCATCGTGCCCGATGAATTCGCGGACAATCACGCCGTCGAACTGGAGACGTGCATGCGCTGGTTTTCCTCCGATGCCGGCCAGGTGGCCAAGATCGAAGCCCCGGCGGGCTACGCCAACGTCCGCGCCCACGCGATGTTCCACCGCGATTATTTGCGCAAGCAGCAGGTTCAGGCGCAGCAGGGAAGCGCGTCGCCAGCGGGGAAGAGGGCGTAGGTCGTAGGGGATAGGGAATAGGGAAAAGCCTAGCAAGAGCATGCCAGGTGCCGCTTCGCGGGACCGGCCGCCACAAAACCTCGGCACGAGTTACGAATCACAATTCACGAGTCACGCTCCTCGGCGCTTCGCGCTTCCACGGGCAGGCTCGCCACTAATCACTGCTCACCGATCACTAATCACTAATCACTACTGACCACTCACGAGGATTCTCCATGGCCACTACGCTGCAAACGACCCCGGAAACTGCGCCCGCGCCGCCTAGCCGGCACGCGACCGACGACGAAATTCTCGGCCTCGCCAGTGCCGCTCCGCGAACTTCGCCCATGGGGGCATCCCGCAAGGCACGCGGAACCGCGCCCGACGTGACCGCCGAGGCGGATTCCGGGCACGGCAGTGCCGTGCCCCTACAGCAAGGCGATGAAGTGGCGCCTACGAGCGGCGAGGAATCGCGTGATGTGCCCGCCGAGCCGGAGCAACTGCGCGCGGCGTTCGAGGCGCACCCGGAGTTGCGCCGCGCGTGGGACGAGGCGGAGGCATACCGCGAGACGTTCGCCACGCCGGACGAGGCGCGCGCCGCCACTGCGCTGCTCGCCGACCTCGACCGCATGGACGCGCTGTTCTTCTCGCGCCGCCCTGAGGACCACGCGGAACTGGCGCGCGCCGTCGCCGGCCTCGATCCCGAGGCGTTCGCATCGCTCGCGCAGGCCATGAATGGGTTGGCCACCGAGGCGCAGAGACACAGAGGAAACAACGCAGCGAGGCAGGGAAGCACGGAGGCAGGCAACGACGGCGCTGCTGCAGCCTCCGGCGCGGCGAACGCGGCTGACGCCGTTGGGGCATCCCGCGGACCACGCGGGACCGTGCCCGCTTCGGACCCGCAATCGCGGACCGCCAACCCGCCAGATGTCATTCCGAGGAGCGGAGCGACGAGAAATCCCTCTTCGGCTGCACACGATACCGAGCCCGCGCAGGAAAGAGAGATCCCTCGCGACGCTCGGGATGACACCGCGAGGAATGTGAGCGGCGTCACCCCTGCGCAGGCGGAGTTCTTCCATGCGGCGAACGCCGCGGCGGTGCAGGGCGTGCTCGAGGCCATCGAGACGCAAGTCGAGCGCCTGCTGCCCGAGGGAATTTCCACCAGCGCGCACCAGCGCGTGGTGCGCGAAATCTACCGCGAACTCGACGCGTCGCTGCAATCCAATCGCCAGCTCGCGCAGCAGATGCGCGAGGCGTTCCGTTCCGGCGCTCTCGACGCCGCGCATCAGCGCGCCGTCGTGTCGCTGCTCACGGGCCGCGCCAAGCAGGCGCTGCCGGGCGTGGCCAAGCGCGTCCTGGGCGAGTGGACCTCGACGATCGTCGCCGCGAGCCACGATCGCCGCGCCCGCCAGCGCGCCGCCGAGCGCCGCGTCGATATTGCCGGGTCCGGCGGAGCTGCGAACGACGGCCGCCGCTCGATCGCCCCGCGCGACCTGGATTACGCGCGCCTCTCCGACGCCGATATTTTGAATTTGTAATCCCTGTTCACCCGTCCGTAGAGGACATCTCCGTGGCACACGCACTCTTGGGTGTGCATCCCGCATGAAGAGGAATCGCGCGGAGGGATTTTGCCGCGCCTTCACACCGTAGAAGAGCACAGCCAGGAGTGGCTGTGCCACACGAACTCCAATCCAAGGGGGAAACACATCCAATGGCACAGATGCAGAATGCGCAATCGGTTGCGCTGCAACTGGAAAAGGTCCGCGACAAACTTCCGCTGCTGTACGAGCGGGACGACATCCTGCTGACCATGATCCAGCAGCGCGGCGACGTGGAACGCGTCAGCGCCCGCAACATGCGGCTCCCGCTGCAAATCCGTCCGGGAGGCAAGGCGGGTCTCGCCAACATGGACGGCGGCGACCTGGGCCGCGGTTCGGGCACCATCTACGACGTGGCCCAGGTGACGCCGGTATTTTTCCGGCACGCCGTGGAAATCTCCAAGCTGGTCGAGTACGCCAGCAACGCTCCCGATAAGGCCGTCGAGAACGCCGCCAAGCGCGAAGTGAAGAACGCCATGGCGCAGTTCCGCGCGTTTCTCGACAAGGTGATGCAGACCAACGGCAACGGCGTGCTCGGCACGATCAGCGCCATCACCACCACGGGCCTGCCCGGCGGCGTCGCCGCGCAGTACACCCTGGCGAAGCCGCCCGGCGCGCAGCTCTTCTACCACAACCAGACTGTGCAGGTGTACGACCCGACGCTGACGACCAATCGCGGCTCGGCCAGCATCATGCTCGTCGATCCGTTCAATTCGCTGATTCAGGTGGATACGTTGCCGGCGGGCACCACGGTGAACGACGTGATCGTGCATGACGGGCTCACCGGCGCGTCGCCCGTGTCGCTGTTCGGCATCCTCTACCACCAGTCCAACGCCACCACCGGCACGTGGCTCAACCTGAACCGCGCGACCTATCCGGTGGAACTGGCCACGCCGCGCGTCAACGGCAGCAACTCCGCGCTCACGCCGGGCGTGGTGCGCCTGGCCATCAACAAGGTGCGCAAAGCGCTGGGCAGCAACCAGGTGAGCAAGCTGATTGCCTACACCTCGCTCGAACAGGAGCACCAGTGGGAGCAGCTCGGCGTCACCATCTCGCAGATCATCAAGGAGGGAGCGGGCGGGCGCGCCAGCGACCTCGACCTGCTGTTCACCGGCGAAAAGTCCATGGCCGGCGTGCCCATCATGTCGAGCATCAACGCCAATCAGTCGCGCGTGGATTTCCTCGACCTGTCGCACTGGGGACGCGCCGTCATGCAGGACATCGACTTCTACGATGTCGGCGGGCAAACCGTGTTCCCCATCTACGGCGCCAGCGGAGGACTCGCTGCGGCGTACATCTTCTATTTCGTCACCGGCTTCCAGGTGTGGAATGAAGCGCCGCGCGCCGGCGCTTACATCGACAACCTGGCCATCCCGACGGGGTACTAACATCCCGTTAGGCTCATGATCCTTCGGTGGGCGCCCTCCGCCCGCCGAAGGATCTTCCTCAGATTCCTTCCCAGGTGTTTCTGTAGCGCCGGGGCCTTCAGCCCGGCACGGTGGCGTCGCCGAGGCGCGTCGTACCTGCCGCGCTAAAGGCCGCGGCTCTACATCCACACCTTCGCGCTCCCGATACCGGAGATGACACCGCTTTTGTGTGCGTTTTCAGTATCCCTTCACACCACCACCACGAACGCGGGGGCACGGCTACGAGCTGGCCGCTCATCGACGCGATGCCTGCGGGCTCCTCGATGCGGTCCGGCGGAAGGCGTGCCCCTGCGACCCTTTGCCAAAACAAAAGGGGCGGCCCCCTGGCAACAGGAGAGGCCGCCCCGATAGTTCCACCCGGTTCGATGCGTGCAGGTAACGCGGGCTATTTCATCTCGATTTTCTGGTAAGTGAACGATATCGATTCCATCGGCCGGTCGCCCCCGGACGACACGCTCTGAATCGAGGTGACCATCACGTTCTGCAGCACGTAGCGCCGCATGCCGGCCCCGCCCTGCGCAACCGCGACGTCCACCTCGGGAATCGCCGTTCCAGTGACCAGCAGTTGTCGCAAGTTGGGCGAACTTACGTCGACTTGCTTCATGATCGTGAGCGGCTTGTGCATGCGCTTCCCAGTCGCCATACCGGACCCTACTTCACGCGGCCCGCTGGACGCCATCGTGGGGCTTTCGCGAACCGTCGTCTTGCCGGTGGAAGACAGCGTGGGACTTTCGCGAAGCGTCGTGGCCCCGGTGGACGCCTTTCCCGCGCCGGCCCCTGAACTTTGCGAGCCGATGTTCTCCGTTCTGCCAGTGGCCATGCCGGAGCCGTGCTCACGCGCCACAGTGATTTCAGAAACCGAAGGCGCGGAAGATTCGCGGTCGGCCGCGGCATCGCCGTTCAGATCGGCGGCCACCACGGAAGCCACGGGAATCCACTTCAGGTACGCGGGATCTTTCGACGCGCCGTCGAGCGCTCCCTGCGCCGTCACCACGCGAATAAAGCCCGCCGTTTGCGCCTGAGCCGTGCCCATGCCGAGAACAAACACCAAGGCCGTTGCCAATCCGAACACACGCAGACGTGCCGTTGCGATCGTTGTCATGAAACTCCTCCTTGAGCGAACCTACGCCATTTTCCTACGAATTCGCCGCGGCGCCCCGCACTTATGATCCGCGTGTTGCGTGAAACGCACGAGGCGCCCGACGCGGTCCAGCAGCGCGTCGCGCGCGCGGGCGGATGGAACCGCTTCGGCGAGCCGAACTTCCGCGTGGTGTGGGGCGGGTCGCGCCTGGCGTGGATCGGCGGACGCTGGAGCGACCGCGACGAGCACGGCAACGTCACGCGCGAGACGATCGAGTTACGCCGCGTGCCGAAATATCTGCCGCTGGACCGCTGGCACCTGGAACGCTGGATGCCGCCGGAATCCTACGGCTCGCCGCGCCAGTGGTACGAGCAGGCCGTCGAGACCGCCGACGGCATCCGCATCCCTGCGCTGGGGCCCTACCCTTCGCGCGGCGAATACGAGCACTGCTTCACGCTCGAGGGCCCGGGCGGGGAATTCCTTCCGCTGACGCCCGCGGCGTGCGACACAATCGTCCGTGCCGTCGAATGGGCGCGCCGCCAGCCGCGCCAGGACGCTCGCGCCGCGCTGGCCGCCCGCGAGGAACGCCGCGCCCGCGAGTGGGACCGCGCCGCCGATGAGGTGCTCAGTGATTAGGGGCGAGGGTTTAGGGAGTAGGGGTTAGGTTCTTTGCGGCGCGCGGGCGGCGCGGCCGCTGCCGCGGGGTCATCGCGAGCCGTGAGCTGCACGCGTAGTGAACCAAACAGGCGCGCTGTCATCCCGAGCGGAGCGAGGGATCTCTCTTGGGTTTGGCCCCCGGCGGCGCGCGCACACGAAGAGGGATTCCTCGTCGCCCCGACAAAATGCGCCGGGGCGCATACACCGCGCTCCGCTCCCCGGAATGACACCCGGATCGAGCGCCCGAGAGAGCGTCCGCCTGAAGGCGGCCGCTACACCACCGTTCGATCAATCACCCGCCTACGCGCGGTGCGCTCCGGCGGGCAGGCCAATCACTAATCACGTTCGAAAGGAAACTTCCTTGCACACGGAACTGACAGCAACAACGACGAAGACCCCGCACGCGGGGCCCGCGCCGGCGAGCGCGAGCCGCCGCGACATTGTGGTGGAGACGCGCCCGAAAGGCGACACGGCCGCGACCGTGGCGATCGCCTCGATTTCCGAGCAGGATTGGTACGTGTCCCGCACGCACGGCTTCTACCACATTCCTGCGTGCCCCAAGGCCGGGAGCCCAGGCGGCGAGCCTGGCGGCTCCGGCCCGGCCTACGCGCTGCTGCTGATCACTTCGCGCGGCGACGCCATTGACCTGGGCGACAACCGCCGCTTCCCCTTCACCATTTCCGCGCGCGAGATCGCCGAGGATCTCCTGCAGGACCTGCACGACCACGGCATCTTCGTCTGCGCCGGACCTCGGCCCACGGCCGAGGAACTCTCCGCAGCAGCGGCGCGGCGCGATGCGTATTATCATCGTCTGATCGGCGAGGGCGACACGCTGTGGGCGCGCGGGCATTCGTTCCGCGAAATTTCCGACCTGCATCGCCGCGCGGCCATCGCCCTGGGAGTCGAGCGCGAGTGGGCCTACGTCCCCATGCGTCTGAGCGAGTGTCCCGCGTGCGGCGAGAAGGTGAAGACCGGCGTCGCCGTCTGCAAGCATTGCGGCGCGATTCTGGATGCCGAGAAGGCCGCGCAGCATGGCTTGAGCGCGAAGAAGTGATTCGTGGCTAGTGGCGAATGGTGAGGGTTCTCGACGTCACGCCGCACCCGCCTCCAGACGGGCCGTCATTCCGAGGAGCGGAGCGACGAGGAACCCCTTTTGGCGTCCGCGCGTGGCTGTGCCACGCCGAACAGAGATCCCTCGTTCCGCTTGGGATGACGCGGGCGATTCCGAATAGCGGCGCCGAGGCGCCGTGGGAGAATGGAAGATCATGAGAATCATTTGGATTGCCGGCAACCGCAGGCAGGCCAGCGCGCACACGCCAATTCGGACGCGCGCGAAGTGCGCGGCCCTCGCGATGCTGGCGCTCACGGCGCTGCTCGCGCTGCTGGCGTCCGGGGCCGAGGCCCAGGGGTCACGCAAGGACGACGTCGTCTTCGGCCCCGGCGGGCATCCCGTCCCGGGCGCCACGGTGACCGTGTGCCAAGCCTCCGCCACGGGCACGCCGTGCGCGCCGCTGGCCTCGATTTATACCGACGCCACGCTGACCGTCCCCGCCGCCAACCCGCTGCAGACCGACGGCATCGGCAATTACCACTTCTATGCGCCGGCGGGCCGCTACGTCGTGCAGATCTCCGGCCCGGGCATCTCCGGCACGCTCACCTACCGCGACGTCATTCTCGCCCCGGACGTTTCCTCTTCCAGTTCGGGCAACAACATCTCCGCGTTCGGGCTGACGCTGGGCGGCAATCTCAGTGTCGCCGGAAACGCCACGGTGAATGGCACGCTGACCTCCGGCATTTTTGCCCCTTCGTCGGTCAACATCGGCGGCAATGAGGCGATCAAAGGACCGCGGCCGTATGTGGACGTCACGGCTCCGCCGTACGGCGCCAAGGGGGACGGAGCGACCGACGACACTGCCGCGATCAGCAATGCCATTAACGCGGCGTGCGCCATGAGGAATGGCACGGGAACAGGACATAGCATCCCGGATGTTTACTTTCCACCGGGATTCTACCTCCTCAGTCAGCCGCAAACGCCCTCGACCTCTGCGGTCCTGCCGATGTGCAGCGGGCTGCATCTGATCGGCGGGGGCAGCTTGCTGGGATACGGGCAGTTCTCGATGGCTCCGCAAGCTACATTGTTGGTGAATGTGCCGGGGGCCAGCCCGAACGCAATGCCGGTGTTCGAGTTGGACTTCCCCAACAACGGCACGACTATCGAGAATCTCGCCATCTACGGCTACAACCAGGCTGTCGGCACACATGGAGCGAGCTGGACCACGTTCAAGAACGTCTCGCTGGAGGTCGGCGTGACGGGTATGGCTGATAACGCCCCGCTCAAGCTCGCCAACCAACTGTGGTTCTGGTACAAGGGCGGCACCATCACGAGCAATAACAGTCATTCGCTGGATGAAGTGCTGATCGTTGGGGATAGTGGCCCAGGCAACGTCAACGCCAATTACCTGTTCTATTTCTCGGACCTCATCATGATCGGAGGAGCGATTCACTACGATCAACGTGTGGGCGTGTCTGGCGCGCCTCCGGGAGGATTCGTGTTCCGCAACATCGTGCGGGAAAGCTCCTCGGTGGATTTCCTGTACGCCACCACGACCGGAGGCGGCGCCTACGAGCTTACCGATCTGACGTTCGACCACGTGAGCGATTCCGACAGCGTGGGCACGAACTATGCCGCGATCAACTTCAACGTCCCTGGCGGCGGCTTGCTCGATGGCGTCACGATGAACCATGTCGGGTTCGTGCGGGCGATCACGATGACGTCGGGGACGCTGCTCGGATCGACCTCCATCACCACCTGCGATTATGCCTGCACGGGCTCTGTGACTGATGGCTCTGGTAATCCCATCGCCGGCGCGTCGGTGCAGACCACCAACGGTACGGACTTCTTCGCCAATTCGAGCGACGTTGGAGCGCTCACCAGCGACGTGCCGGAGACGTTCCCCCAATTCAGCTCCGCAGCTCCTTATGGGCCTCCCGCACGCTTCACTGTGGGCGGGTCGTACTTCGCGTCCTTGGGCATCAATCCGTCGCAGGGCTACATGTTCAACAGCGGCACCGCCTACGGCTACGACGCCTCGTTCAAGCCGGGCAGCACTCCGGCCTCGATAGATGTGAGCTTCCCCGTGCTCTATCCTCCGACCGCTGTGACTGGAACTCCGACCACGGGCGGGACACTCGCGGCGGGAACGTATTACTACTTTGTGGCCGCTGAGACAGCGCTCACCTGCTCTGGCACGCTCTCAGCGCCGTCGCTCGCATCGAACGCCGTGACGATCTCCGGAGGTAACAACGCGGCTTCGCTGAGTTGGACGCTTCCTGCGACCTCGGCACTCACCAGCGTCGCGGGCTATTGCGTCTACCGAGGTACTGCAAACCACTGGACAACCTCGCTCTATTACGCAAATGTGGCCGGTAGCGGAACGACCACCTACACCGACACCGGCACGATGTCTTGCTGCGTATACAACAGGGCAGCTTATTTGACCTACCAGTCGCAGCACCGCTTCACGCCGACTTCGTTGGGCATTGGCACGGCCAATCCGCTGTTCAACCTGGACGTGGCGGGTACCACGGCGAGACTAGGCGGCGTGAGCATCCCGCTGCGCACGGCGACGGCCCCTCCCTACACCCCCGCATGTCTGGCTGCGGCTACCTGCTACTCGTTCATGCCGCTAACGGATACGGTCGAGGACAGCTTCACACGCGCCAACTCCTCCACGTTGGGACAGAACTGGACGCAAAGCCAGGGCACCGTGGGGATCAGTTCAAACGCTGCTGTAGGCACCGCACTTAACACGTGGACTGGCGCGTACTACTCCGGCCAGACATGGAACGCCGACCAATTCGCGCAGGCGACGATTTCGGTGACAGGCGCGGCAAACCTAGCATTGGGACCTGCGGTTCGAGGCAGCGCGTCGGGAAACTATTATCAGTTCTGGTGCAACACGGGAAGCGGGGCGAGCTTGGACAAATTCGTCGCTGGGGCGCGCACGGTCCTCACTACGGCAGGCGCAGCCTGCGCCGTCAACGACGTGATGCGCCTGGAAGTCGTGGGCTCCACGCTGCGCGCCTACTACAATGGAGCGCTCCTGATTACCTGGACCGACTCGGCGCTCACGAGCGGCTCCCCGGGCGTAGCTTTCTACAACAACTCCACCGCCGCGCTGGTGAACTGGTCGGGAGGCAATCTCAAGCCCGGATACAACCAACTCGGCTACTGGAACAAAATGCAGGCGTTTGGGCCAGGCGTAACGCTGCCTGAGACCACCGCGCCCTCGGCGTCCACAGGCAACGATGTCTGCTACGGCGACTCGACCGCGCACACGGTGAAGTGCAGCTACAACAACGGCAGCTTCCTGAACGTGCCGCAGGTCATCGCCAGCGGGACTTCCACACTGGGCACGACGGCAATTTCCGCGACGTCCTGCGCGACCGTGGTGACATCCGCCGCCACGGGCGTTACCTCCTCCGATGCGATCGAGTGGTCGTTCAACGCCGCGCCCGGAACCGGCTACACCGCGGGCCTGCACGTGCTGCCCTACGTGACCAGCGGCAACGTCAACTTTCTGGTTTGCAACCCCACCGCCGGATCGCTCACCCCCGCCGCCGCCACCCTGAATTGGCGCGTGGTGCGGTAACGCCGCGCCCGCTCTGAGCGTGCGCCGAGGGAAGGTGTTTCTGTAGCGCGGGGGCCTTCAGCCCGGCACGATGGCAGCACTGAGGCGCGTCTTAACATGCCGCGCTAAAGACCGCGGTTCTACATTCACAGCTTCACGCACTCACCGCAGAGGCCCCAGAGCTGTGCCGAGAAGCACCACCGAGCCCTGCATCAACCCGCCTGTCATTCCGAGGAGCGGAGCGCGGTGTATGCGCCCCGGCGCATTTTGTCGGGGCGACGAGGAATCTCTCTTTGCGTGTGCGGGCGGCTGTGGCCCCACCGAAGAGAGATCCCGCGCTCCGCTCGGGATGACACTGTGGTGGCGGTGGCGGCATCTCTTGCGTGGCGGCGCCTGCTCATCAGGACAAACCTCATGGACCTGCGCATCTGGATCAAGGGCATTGCGGCGGCGGCCATCTCCGGCGGCGCCAACGGCATCGTCACCGGCTTCGCCGCCATCGGCATTGACCCCAACCACTTCAATCTCCAAGCCGGCATCGCGCACACCCTGGCCATTGGCGGCGCCAGCGCCGCCATCAGCGCCGTGCTCGGCGTTGCGCTGTATCTGCGCCAGTCGCCGATCCCGCAGTGACTAGTGATTAGTGGCTAGTGGCGAGTGGAAATCGCCTCCATGCAGCACGGCCGCCGACCTGAGGGCTGTTCACGAGTCACGAGTTCCGAGTCACAAATCACGAGTCGCGGGTCACGAACCATCGCTCACTAGCCACTAGTCACTCGCCACTAGCCACTGCTTTCTCTGGAGGCTCCCATGCCCGTCGTTCCCACCACGGCGTATTCGCAGGCCGCGGACGCGTTGAATCTGGCGCGCGCGCTGGTCAATGACTCGGCCGGCGCGGTGTTCACCGACGCGCTGCTGATGCCGCTGCTCAACTCGGCCTATCGCGGGCTGCAGCGCGAGCTGGCGGAAAACGGCGTCAGCGTGCTGGCCGAGCAGCAAGACCTCAGCCTGGTTCCCGATCCCGTGAGCGGCGTCACCCCGGTGGAGATCAGCGACGTCTCCAGCCCGCAACTGCCCACCGATTGCCTGGTGCCGCATATGCTGTGGGAACGCGCCACGGCCAACACCGCGGACGTCTTCGTCCCCCTGGAAAAATTCACCAGCGGCGGCGGGATGCTGAACTTGCAGCCGAGCAGCTACCTCCGGCTGTGGGAATGGCGAGAGGACAAAATCAATCTGATCGGCGCGACGCAGGCCATCACCGTGCGCCTGCGCTACGAAAAACTTCTTCCCGCGCTGACGCTGGGCGCCGATCCGGTGCAAATCCGCTCGGCCACCGACCCGCTGGCCTTTGCCACCGCGGCGCTGGCGGCGCGTTCCCGCGGCGCGCGCGCCCTGGCGCAGGACCTGCTGGGCGCCGCGCAAATGGCTACCGAAAAACTCATCGAGCGCTACGTCCGCCCAGAACAAGCCCACGGCCGCCGCCGCAAGCCCTACGGCTATCACCGCCGCGTGGTGTATTTGTAAAGGTGTGAATGTAGCGCCGCGGTCTTTAGCGCGGCAGGTAGGACGCGCCTCCGCGATGCCATCGCGCCGGGCTGAAGGCTCCGGCGCTGCATAAACACCTTCGAAGGGGAATCATCGCAGCCGCAGGGGAGATCCCTCGGCGGGCACAAACCGTCCGCCTCGGGATGACGATCCTGGTCGGATCGTCACTTGGCCGTGACGTTCAAAATAATGTGCAGCGATCGGGAGGCGTTGAGCGGGTTGCCGTGCGAGTCCAGAGCGGTACCCTGCAGCTGCATGGTCGTGGTGCCGGCGGGCGTAGCCGAGGTCGCCTTGGCAGCCCCGTGTCCTCCGCATCCCGCGAAGATGGCCACGGCGGCGAAACCAGCGCAGGCCAGCGCCAGCGGCACGCGCGTCCGCGCGCGCCCGGCCCGCGCCCACAGCGCCAGAATCTCCAGCGCGAAAAACGCCAGCGCGGAAACATACGCGGTGGGGAACCGCGGAGCGCCAACCCCGGGATCACCCGGCGCACGCAGCCCCGGCCCCGGAGCGCCCGGCGACGCCGTCGTCAGAATCGGCCCGTAGCCGGAGCAGCCCGGCGCGGGCATGGGCGCGACGGTGGTGGCCGAAGAGGTCGCAAACGTGATTTGAAAATTGCTCGGCGTTCCGGCGGTGATGTTGGCCGGGCACGGCGTGATCACGCAGCTCGTATTGGCCGGGATATTCGACGGGCACGTGAACGTCACTTTCTCGCCTTCCAGCCCGAACACGCTGTCGGGATTCACTTGCGCGTAGAACGTGACGCTGCCGCCCGCCGCCACGGTCATCTCCAACGGCTGGCCGTTGATCAGCGCCAGGCTGTAATCGTCGCCCGTGCCAGCCAGATTCACGCTAGCCAGGTCGGCGGGATTCGAATCGGTGACGTTGAGCGTGGCTGACAGCGGGCCGACGGACTGCGGCGTGAACTCGATGTTGATCGTGCAACTGGAATTCGCCGGCAGCGTCGCCGTGCAGGTTGTGCTCGCGATGGTGAAATTTCCCGGCGTGGTGGAGGGATTGAACGCCAGGGTCACCGCCGTGGCGCCGGTGGCCGAACTGTTGGTCAACGTGAACGCCGCCGTGGCAGTGTTGCCCCCCTGCGGCTCGTTGCAGAACGTGTAGGGCGACGTCACTTGGGGGCACGGCGCGGGAAACGCCGCAGGCGCACTGAGCGAGATGCTCGTGGCCGCGATGCCGGCGCGAAGAATTTCCAGAATGCGGCTCGTGCCCTGGTCAGCGACGTAGAGATTTCCCGCTGCATCAAACGCCATGGCGCCCGGCGCACTTAGGCTCGCTGCAAGGATACTGGTGCCGAGCGTCTTGGCGTCCACGCGCAGAATGCGGCCCGCGCGCGCGTCGGCGATGAACAAGTTTCCACGGCCGTCCACCGCCAGCCCCGCGGGACACACCGGCTGGTTCGCGGCTTCCGCCGTTGCGGCGCCGAGCGCACAGGGCAGGGCATTGGGCGCGGGCGAAAAGCCCGGAAGTGTTTGCAAGGCGCGCGTGGCGGGATCAAGCGCGACGACCGCGCCGGTCTGCGCCGACGCCACGAAAAGTTTCCGGCCGTCCGCGGTGACGGCGATGCTGGCCGGCGCAGCGATGTGCGCCAGAGTCTCCAGCTGTCCCGTCCCGGCATGCAGAACGTCCACGGCTCCCGCCGCGAGATCCGCGATGTAGAGATTTCCCGCGCGGTCCAGCGCCAGGCCCGCGGGCCCGGTCAGCGCGACATTCTGCCGCGCCGCCCAGCGTCCCGCGACGCTGCGGATGATGCCCGGCTCGGTGCTCGAAGCACCCGCCACGCTGCGCACCGTGCTGTTGCGCGTGTCGGCGAGGAAGATCGTGCCATCCAGCGCCACGGCTATGTCGCTGCGTTGGGCCGGCGCATCAGCCATCAAATCGAGTTGCGCGGAAACCGCCGCGCCGCCATCGCCCAGCGACCCGGCCTGGCCGTTGCCCACCACGGGCGCCAGCGCGTAGGCAGGAGCGGGCGTCGCATGCGCCGCGCTCAGCAGGAAGACGCGATTGGGCGCCGCCGCCGAGGTCAAGTAGAGCGCGCCGTGCGCGTCCAGCGCCAGCGCGCGCGCCGCAACCCCTTCGGCGATTACCACCGGCTGGCCGCTCGCGCCGCCCGGCGCCAGCAGATTGGGTGCCGGCGCAGCTTCACCGGCCGCCGCCGCCGTCGCCGGACTGTTGCGCGCGATCACCCACACCACGAATAGCGTCACTGCTGCCGCACAAATAACCAGCCGTCGGTGCACCAAGTTCTCCCTTTTGTACACGAAGTTCCGACGCCATTGGATTCACACGCGGGCGTTGGGGTTGCGTCGCAAGACCGCAATGATACCAGTGGCTAGTGGCGAGTGGCTAGTGGCGAGTGACTGCCAAAACGTGATTCGTGATCCGTGAGTCGTGATTCGCTCACCTGCCTGCGTCCCGCCACAGCGGGACTGGGGGAAAGGCAGGCCGCGCGCCCACCCCGCCCCTGCGGGACGCCGCTACAAAACCTCGGCTTAAAGTTCGCCCGCGCCTGCAATCGCCGGCACGAATCACGAGTCACAAGTCACGAGTCACTACTCACCAATCACTAATCACCGCTCACGCCTTTCAGGAGGAACCATGGCACTTACGTTCACGCTCGTCGACACGTGGGACGACAGCCAGCGCGTCCACGTGGCCGGCACGATCGCCGCCTCGGGAAACTACGTTTCCGGCGGCGACACGCTCGACCTCTCGAAGTTTCCCGTCATTGCCTCGGCCAGCGCGCCGATCCAAGGCACCTCCTGGATCGACGGCCTGGCCGGCTACGACTACGTCTTCTATCCCGGCACGGCCATGAACAACGGCAAGGTGAAAATCTTCCAGCAGGGAGCCAGCGCCGGAGCTTTTCCCGAGGTGGCCGCGGGCGCCTATCCCGCCGCGATCACCTCGGACACCATCACGTTCTACGGAATTTTCAAGAAGCTGCAATAAGCAGTGACTAGTGGCTAGTGGCGAGTGGCTAGTGAAAACCATCTCGCACGATAGTCCACTTCCTCTTCTAGCCACTAGTCACTAGCCACTCGCCACTGGATCCCCATGTCCCTCGAAACCTTTTCGCCGCTTCCGCTGAACACCTTCGGCACCTGGGTGACGCTGCTCGATCCCTCCGACGTGCCGCCGGGGATGTCGCCCAATCTGGGCGACGTTGATTTCTTCCCGGGAGGGGTGCGCACGCGCCCCGGCCTGGTCTCGCAGTTCGCGCCGCTGGGCGGGTTTCCCCAAGTCAACGGCCTGAAGACCTACGTCACCACCAACCTCGTGCAGCGCCTGCTGGTGCTCGATTCCACCGGCACGCTCTACAAGGAAACTTCGCCGGGAACGCTCGCGCTGGTGGCGGGCAGCGTGATCCGGCCCAGCCTGTATCTGGCTTCGGCCACGCATTTCGGACGCGAGTACATGGCCTTCGGCGACGCCGGATTCGGCCAGGACCTGCCGCGGCAATTCGACGACTCCTATTTCGACCGCGTCAGCCAGATCGGCCCGGCCGAAGGCCCGGCCGCCGCCGACGCGGCCACCTCGGGCAGCATTTCGCCCGGCGTGCACCAGGTGGTGGTCGTGTTCGTCACGCGCCAGGGCTACTGGACCGCGCCCGCGCCTGCAGTCTCCTGGACCGCGGCGGGCAACCTGAAAGCCACGGTGACCAACATTCCCACGGGCCCCGCCAACGTCGTGGCGCGCCTGCTGGCCTTCACCGCCTCGGGCGGCGCCAGCTTCTATCACGTCCCGGCGACCATGGCCATCAACGACAGCACCACCACTTCGCTCACCGTCGATTTCACCGACACGATCTTGCTCTCCAGCACGAGCGTGGACGATCTGTTCAGCCAGATCGAGCTGCCCGCGCAACTCGGCGTGGTCGATTATGCCGAGCGGCTGTTCTGGTGGGGCGAACGCGCCAATATGGACAACTGGCGCAATCTCACTTTCGACGGCGGCTGGGACGCCTCGGGCAATGGCCGCCCGCTCGGCTGGCAGCTCGACGCCACCTTCGGCGCGGGCGGCAGCCGCGAAGCCACCGACGCGGTGTGGGGCGACGCCTATCGCATCACCGCGAATGCCGCCACGGTGGCGCGCGGCATGATCTGGCAAAACGCCCTTCACGACGCCGCCGGCAATCCGCTGCTCGTGGCCAACACCGGCTATTCGGTGCGCGCCCGCGTCAAGCGCACCATCAACCTCGCCGCCGGCACCCTGCGCGTCAACGCCTTCAGCCCCACGCAGGGACAGTTCGCCACCGGCCTGGCCGTCACCATCGGGCAGACCAACGACAGCTATCAGGAATTTTCCGGCGTCCTGCTCCCGCCGCTGGCCTCGCCGCCCGCCGACCTGATCCTGCGCGTCTACGCTGACGGCTTGCCTGCGCCCGCCGGCGAATCCTTTCTCATCGACAACATCGAGGTCTATCCCACCAACCAGGCGCAGAATCCGTCGCTGGTGCGCGCCTCGCGTACCGAGGAGCCGGAATCCTACGACGGCGTCACCGGCATCCTGAGCATCGCCGAAAACAACGGGCAGGGAATTCGCGCGGCGTTCACCCTGCGCAACAATCTCTACTTCGTCAAGGAGCGCAGCCTGTACGTCACCGCCACCGACGGCGTCAACGAGCCGGCGCTCTGGCCCGTCGAGGAAGTGTCCAACAAAGTGGGCACCCCGTCGGTGCACGGCGTCGGCTTCGGCGAAGGATGGGTGGTCATCGCCGGGCGCTCGGGGCTGTATCTGTTCGACGGCGGCGACCTGGTGAAAATCTCGCAGGAAATCCAGCCCACCTGGGACGCCATCAACTGGCAGTACGGCCATCGAATCTGGGTGCAGGTGGATACGCAGCACAAGCGCATCCTCGTCGGCGTGCCCATGGGCGCGGCCACCCAGCCGAACCAGATCCTCATGCTCGACTACACCGAAGGCTTCGGAGATCCGCTCGCCGCCATGCTCGTCGCTCCCGGACGCTCGCGGCAATGGGCGCCGTGGACCATCGCGGCCAATTCGTGCGCGCTCGTCGAGCGCTCCACCGGCGTCGCGCAGATTTTCTTCGGCACCAACAACGCCAGCGGGAAAATCTACGCGCTCACCCCAGGACAATATTCCGACGACGGCGCGGCCATCAATTCCTTCTACGCCACCGCGTTTCTTTCGGCCACCGGCTTGAGCGGCAGAAGCCTGTTCGGCTATCTCACCGGGTACGTCCAGGGCGCGGGGTCGCTGGCGCTGTCTGCGTTTTCCCCCGGCGACGCCACCTCCACGCCGCTCGGATCCTGGACGCTCGCCGCGCCCGCCGCGCGCGACCTGGAGCAGTTCACCAACGTCCTGGCCGAGCGCGTGTCGTACCAGTTCGGCACCAACGCCCCCGGCTCCTGGTTCTCGCTCACCAGGCTGGTCCCCTGGGCCAAGCCCGACCCCTTCGCCCTCATCCGCGGCGGCAACGCGTGAGGAGTGGCTAGTGCCTAGTGGCTAGGGGTGAGTGACACGTAGCGGGCGGGCCCATCACAAATCACCAGTCACGAATCACGGGTTACGAATCACAAGTCACTCTCTGTGCCTTCGTGTCTCTGTAGCTAAAATCCCATGCTCACCGTTCCCCAAATCGAAGCGCTGCGCAAAACGAACCCGCAGCTGTACGAAGCGCTGAAGCGCCTGGCGGGCGCGTCGCTGGGCCCCAACCAGGGCTGGAGCCTCGACCACCAGATCACCGACGGCGCCAACTACGCGCGCGTGGTCTCCGGCGCGCTCACCGCCGGGAAAATCGACCCGGCCAAATCGGGCGTGCTGATGCGCGGCTCGGTCCCGCCGACGTGGTCCGGCGCGTTCACCTACGTCTCGACCACCTCGAGCATCACCTGGAGTTGGACCGGCCTGAGCATCTTCCGCGCCGACGGCACCACCACCGCCATGC
This sequence comes from Terriglobia bacterium, assembly GCA_020072765.1. GTDB lineage: Bacteria > Acidobacteriota > Terriglobia > Acidiferrales > UBA7541 > Palsa-295. Next base: position 10,125 of record JAIQGD010000008.1, on the reverse strand, counting down.
CCAACGGCTCGGTGGCCGTCACGGGCCTCACCGCCGGCACCACTTACTATTTTTATCCCTACTGGGACGAAACCGCGTCGGCCATCGGCTGGGTGGCGGGCGGAGCCGGGAGCCCGTCGAACGCGCAGGCGGCCAAGACCAATTCCGCGGCGCAGCACCAGGCGCTGCAGGGGCGCATCCCGCTCTCGCAGGGCGCGGTTGTCGCCGCCACCACCACCAGCGGCACTGGCGGCGGCTCGGGCGGCGGCAGCGGAAGCTGCCTGCGCGCCGAAAGCGTGGTGCTGACGAAAGAGCGCGGCACCGTCCCGATCGGGTCATGCAAAGTGGGCGAGCATTTGCGCTGCCCGTCGCATGCCGGCGGCGAGACGTGGACGCGCATCGTGCGCCTGGAGGTCCGCGACGCCGACACCTTCATCCGCCTGCACTTCTCCAACGCCGAATCGCTCGACGTCACCCCGCACCACATCTTCACCCTGGCCGACGGCTCGCCCATGCGCGCCGAGCGCCTCTGCCTGAGCGACATCCTCGTCGGCCGCTTCGGCCGTCTCACTCTGCAGCGCATCGAGGCCATCGTCGAGGATGCGCGAAAAGTCACCGTGAGTTGCGAGCCCACCCACGAATTCTTCGCCGGCCGCCACGCCGCGACGGTCCTCACGCACAATTACACCTTCAGCTCGTAGTGAGTGGGAATTGGTGAGTAGTGATTCGTAACCCGTGACTCGTGACGGGCCGGCCCGCCGGAGTCCCGCAGCGGCGGGATGCAGGCGTTTGATTTGCGCATGCGTCGAAGCCTTACGCAATGGCGCGGGCTTCGCAGAGAAGAACCGGTTTTGTGGGACAGGCACTCTTGCCTGTCCAGCGGCGCTGGGGCGACATCGTGTGCGGACAGCCAGGAGTGGCGGCGCTACGAGAAGATTATGTGACGCCTCCGGCGCGGAGCCACCCGCGTCGACCAGCCTGCCGCCAAACACCAGCGCAACCGGCCGCCGCGCGGCAATTTTCCTGTTAACTGTCAACTCCCGACTGTCGACTGGCTCTCCATGACTGGCAAACGCTACTACCTGACCACGTTCGGCGCCTGGCAACAGCACGCCGCGCGCTTCGCCAACTCGCATTTCATCGTGCTCGACGCGCCCGACGACTCCGTAGGGGCACGGCACGCCGTGCCCGCTGCCGACGGAAGCGCAGGCCCCGATGCCGCCGCGGAAGAGAGCGCAGCAAGCAGTGCCGCCACGTCCGGATCGGCCGGCCTGAAGGCCGCCGCTACAACTTCCGCCGACGGAGACCGTCGGCAAATCCTCGTCCTCATCGACGCCGACGAAGGCGTGCACCTGGCGCTGGAGGACGACTCCGCCTTCGAGGCCCTGCCGCATCCGCTGGCGCAGAAACCGATTTCGGACGCCGCGCACGCCGCGCTCGCCCCGCACGGCGTCGCGCCGGGCGCCACCACCTTCGACGCCGCCGAAGCCCTCGCGCGCCTCCATCCGCTGCTCCGCCACCGCGTCTTCTGACGGTTCGATGTGGGATTGGCCACGGAGACACAGAGGCACAGAGCGAGGCGCGGGATTCCGATCGCACTAGCCACTCGCCACTAGCCACTGCCTCCATGCTCATCCGCGAATACACGGAAGCCGACCTCGGCGCGCTGCGCCAGATGCACGCGCGCCAGGGCTTCGACTACGCGTTTCCCGATCTGGCCGACCCGATTTTCGTCTCGAAGCTGGTGGTCGAAGATGACGCCGGGCGCGCCGTGATGGCTTCGCTGGCCCGCCTGACCTGCGAGATCTACCTGCTCGCCGATCCCGGGGCAGGGAATCCGCGCGAGCGTTACGCCCGGCTGCTCGCCTTGCACCAAGCCGGCGAACGCGACCTTCTCGCCCGCGGCCTCGACGACGCCCACGCCTGGCTCCCCCCGCCCATCGCCACGCGCTTCGGACGCCGCCTGCAAATCCTCGGCTGGGTCCGCGACGATGCCTGGACGCCCTACTGCCGCAGGCTGAAAACCAGTGGCTAGTGGCGAGTGGCTAGAGATTCGTGAGTAGTGATTGGTGACCAGTGACTCGTGATTCGTGACTTGTGATTCGTGCTCCGATTTTGTAGCGGCCGGTCCGGCTGTATCGGACCGGGCATGCTTTGCTCAACCTGCCACCTATTCCCTACTTTTCCCCCCGCCCAACCACCTCACACTCCGGCGGGCAGGTCAATTTCTAGCCACTAGCCACTCGCCACTAGCCACTCTCTTCCGCCCCCGCTGGGGCGCTGCAAAGGAGACACCATGTCCCGCGCCGCTGAACAATCCACGCGCAAGCTCACCGACCAGCAACTCGCGCAGCAAAACCAGCTCATCGCGCAGAGCAACCAGCAGGGCACGCAGGATCGCTCGTTGATGATGCCGACGATCCAGGACCTGCTGAATAGCCAGGGCTACACGCCCGAGCAGCGCTCGGCCATCACGCAGCAAAGCCTGGGCGCGGCCAACACCGCCTTCGACGCGCTCCGCCAGCGCGCCGCCAATCGCCTGGCCGCCACGCACAACGCCGCCGGCTACGGCGACCTGCTCGCGCAGCTCGGCCGCGAGCAGGCCCAGACCGACGCCAGCCAGGCCCAGCAGAATCAGATCGCCTTCGCCAACCAGCAACTCAAGGAGCACCTCGCCGGCCTCAACGCGCTCGGCCAGACTTACGGCATCGACACCAATCTCCTGGGCCGCGCCATGGGCGTCCCCGCCGAACTCCTCAGCGTCCGCCAGCGCGCCTCGAGCGGTTCGAGCGTCCCTGGCGGCCTGTTCGGCCTCGGCTCCTCCATCGCATCGCTGTTCGGATAGTAGAGGGGTAGTTGTTGGGTTTTCAAAAAACAGTTCTGCAGTCAGGCAGAAATCTCTGTAGTGCCGCCGGACCGTGCACCACCCGCGTTTTTTTTTGCCGCGCTACTTCCCGAGGCGGCGGAGAACCCACATGCCTTTTGTTAACGGCAGGTTTTACATCAATCCCGCGTATGGCCGCTCCGTGGAGCAGGCCCGCGCCAGCGAAACCACTTCGAATCCGCACTCGCCGCAGCCGCAGGACCCGAACGCCCACTGGGTAACGCTCGATGGCCGCCATGTCCTGATCCGGCAGACGCAGCCAGGACGAGCGCCGAGCCACGAGGTCAGCCCTAGGAATCGAGGCAGGCGCCAAGCCATCGCCGATGCGGCCAGCCAGCACGCTGGAGACACCTCCATGCCGTACACGCCGGGTCGCCCGACCTGCAACCTGTTCGTGCAGAAAGCCGTGGCGGAATCCGGAGCATCCAAGCCGGTCGTAATAAAGGCGGACGGCACGAAAGGCGCTCCGAGCGCCGCGGAGTGGGCCAACTCGCCCGTGCCCGGCTGGCGATTCCTGGAGCCGGGCGAGACACCCCAGCCCGGCGATGTCGCCGCGCGAAAAGAGAATTTCGCTGACGCGACCGGCCATTCGGGTATAGTTGTTTCCGTCGACAAGAACGGGGCCGTGACGGCGATGACCGCTCACGCCAAAAACATTGGCGTCGACATGACGTTTCAGCCCGGCCCGCATTCCCCGAATGTGTTTCGCAGGTATACGGGAGAGTGAAATGAGCCTGCCCATCCGCTCATCCGTGCTTCTGCTGCTTTGCCTCTTCAGCTTATCTCGTGATCTCCAAGCACAAGAAGATCGCACCCCGGTGGTTATATCTGTTCGGATGGCCAGGGGATCGGCAGTCTATCGCGTGGACAAAACAGTGGTGGAAAACACGCGCGAGAATTCCTTGCTGACAAACCTGGAGGCGATCGCATCCGCCAAGGGCCTCGACTGGCCCATCATTATCCTCGTGGATGTGAATGCCCCTCTGAGGGAGGTCGACAAACTGGAGACCGCGGTGGCCAAGATCGACTTCCACAACCATCGGCTATTTGTCGGTGACTTCCACCGAGGAGTCATGGAAGAGCTGCACTGGGGCCAAGCGAGTGTTCCCATTCCGATGGCGGCGCGATGAGGCAGGCGGGACAACTTGCTCGGTAGAGCGGCGCCGAGGCGCCCTGTGTTGATCCGCCTGATGCTCCTTTCGTTGCTGACCGCGGCCGCTATGCTGAGCGCGGCGACGGCCAAGCCCCGCGTCTACCGGAACGAAGAGTTCGGGATCACGGTTCCTGTCCCGCAGGGCACGCTGCTATGTCCTTTGCCCGACGACCAGCACGATCATGGCCCAGTTTTTCCTCTTGGGCACTCCAGACGCAACGAGCTGCCGCGATGACATTGAGCGCAGCCGTTATATCGACGTCTTCGTGAGCTACCAGACAGACGATACGAAACGGCTGCGCGATTTCCTCAGGTCGGAGTGTGTGGGCGTCGCGCGAGCGCCGTGCGGCCCGGCGCCGGACGGTTTGCATGTCGCCGGACTGCGGAGCGAGGCCGCGAGGGTGAACCGTTCGATGGCTGGATCGACATCTTTGTGGTCACGCAGGCGGGCGAGCCGGACCCGGATTTTGACGCCTCCGTCCCCTCCGTCAACTACGACCTGAGCTTGCACACCAAGCCAAATCACCTCGATGCGGACCTGCGTGTCTTTCGCACCGTGCTGCAAATGATCCGATTGTCGTCTCCGCCACCGCCGTCGGCGCGCAGACCCGTTTCTAGTCACTAGCCACTCGCCACTAGCCACTACTCACCAATCACTACTCACCACCATGCGCACACTCCTGAACCCCTACTGGCTCACCGCCGCGTTCACCTCGCTGGTGCAGCTCGTCCTGTTTCTCCGCTGGCTGTACCGCCGCATCCGCAACGACGAAATCATGCGCGCCTTCGTCCGCGACATGGCCACCAACCACCTCCCGCACATCTACGAGCGCCTGGAACGACTCTGCGAGCGGCAGGGCATCGAACGCTCCCCGCTCCCGCCCGTCCGCTGGATCGATTTGAGCAACCGCCGTCGAGACTAGCCGCGACCGCGCGGCCAAGATGGAATTTGCCGCCACGATTGTTGTAGAGTAGGGCCACGTACGATGGAGTGGTGAGCGGAGCGGCGACGACGGGCAGCCCGATCGTGCTCATCACCGCGCGAAGCTCCGACGGAAGGTGACCCATGAGCAGGGTTCGCGTACTGGTGGGCACGCGCAAGGGCGCGTTTATCCTCGCATCGGATGGAAAGCGCGCGCTGTGGGACGTCAGCGGCCCGCACTTTGCGGGATGGGAGATCTATCACCTCAAGGGATCGCCCGCGGACCCGAATCGGCTGTATGCCTCGCAATGCAGCGGCTGGTTCGGCCAGATCATTCAGCGCTCCGACGATGGCGGCAAAACTTGGCTACAGCCAGGGACGCCGCCGGGCGAACCGACTAGCACGCCCGACGGAATGCCCAAGGGCGAAAGCAACAAGTTCGCGTACGACACCTCCGCGGAAACCGGCAAGCCTCTCACCACGCATCAGTGGTACGACGGCACGCAGCATCCCTGGGAGTTCAAGCGCGTCTGGCACCTCGATCCGTCGCTGAGCGATCCCAACACAGTTTACGCCGGCGTGGAAGATGCGGCCCTGTTCCGCACGAACGACGGCGGCCAGTCCTGGCACGAACTCGCCGGACTGCGCGGCCACGCATCTGGACCCCAATGGCAACCCGGCGCGGGCGGCATGGGCCTGCACACAATCCTTCTGGATCCGGCCGATCCGAAGCGGATCTACATTGCCATCTCCGCGGCGGGCGCGTTCCGCACCGACGACGGTGGCAAGACGTGGCGTCCGATCAATCGCGGGCTCAAGTCCCAATACATCCCCAATCCGGAAGCCGAAGTCGGCCACTGCGTTCACCACATGGCGATGCACGCGTCGCGCCCGCGTGTGCTCTTCATGCAAAAGCACTGGGATGTCATGCGCAGCGACGACGCCGGTGAGTCCTGGCACGAGGTCAGCGGGAACTTGCCGACCGATTTCGGGTTCGTGATTGACGTTCACGCGCATGAACCCGAGACCATCTACGTCGTCCCGATCAAGAGCGACTCCGAGCACTTTCCCCCCGAGGGAAAGCTGCGCGTGTACCGCAGCCGGACGGGAGGAAACCAGTGGGAGGCGCTCACCAAAGGCCTGCCGCAAAGCAACTGCTACGTCAACGTGCTCCGTGACGCGATGGCCGTGGATTCTCTCGATTCCTGCGGCGTCTATTTTGGCACCACCGGCGGGCAGGTGTACGCGTCGGCCGATGCCGGAGAGAGTTGGGCTCCGATCGTCCGCGATCTTCCGGCCGTGCTTTCTGTCGAGGTCCAGACACTGCGGTGATTACGACGCCATGATGACCACGATGATCCGCGTCGTGCTCCCGGCGCACCTGCGGACGCTGGCGCGCGTTGAAAGCGAAGTCCGGCTGGATGTCCCACTCGACGCCGAAGGCCGGCTGACGCAGCGCGCGATTCTCGACGCCCTCGAGGCCCGCTATCCGATGCTGCGCGGCACGATCCGCGACCACGTCACGCAACAGCGCCGGTCGTTCTTGCGGTTCTTCGCCTGCGCGGAAGATCTCTCCCTTGAGCCACCCGACGCGCCGCTGCCCGATGCGGTCGCATCAGGCGCTGAGCCATTTTTCGTCGTAGGCGCCATCGCCGGCGGTTAGAGGAGTAATGAAAGAGCTGCATTGGGGCCAAGCAAGTGTTCCGATGCCCACACGCCACCCCGCACCTCGCAGCCGACACGGCGAAGCACAAATCACCACGCATTACTCGTAGCGCAGGGCTTCGATGGGGTCCAGGCGCGAGGCCTTTTGCGCGGGGTAGTAGCCGAAGAAGATTCCGATCAACACCGAGCAGGCCGCGGCCACCACGATCGACGTCGCGGAAATCAGCGTCGGCCAGTCCAGCAGGCGCGAAACGCTCGACGACGCGGCCACGCCCAGCACCACGCCCGCCGCGCCGCCCACCAAACTCAGCGACACCGACTCGGTGAGAAACTGCCGCTGAACATCCTGTTCGGTGGCGCCCACGGCCATGCGCACGCCGATTTCGCGCGTCCGCTCGGTGACGCTCACCAGCATGATGTTCATGATGCCGATGCCGCCCACCAGCAGCGACACCGAGGCGATACTGGCAAACATCAGCGTGAGCGTGCGGCTGGTTTCCTGCTGCGCCGCGAACAGGTCCTGCGGATGCCGGATGTTGAAATCGTCCGGCTGGCTCGCGAGCAGATGGTGGCGGCTGCGCAGCAGGCGCGAAACCTGGTTCTCGGCCGGGCCCATCGCGTCGGTGGAAACAGCCGAGCAGAAAATATCGTCGAGCCACGGTCGGCCCTTGAGCTTCTTCATCGCCGTGGTGTAGGGCAACATCACGAAATCATCCTGATCCATGCCGGTTACGGATAGCCCCTTCGGCGCGAGCGTCCCGACCACCTGGCAGGGAAGCGCGCCCACGCGAATCGTTGTGCCGAGCGGGTCGCCGTGCGGAAACAGATTCTCGGCCACGGTGTTGCCGAGCAGGCAGACGCCGGCGGCGCGTTCGACATCGCTGTCGGAAAAAAGCGAGCCTTCGGCCATCTGCCAGTGGGCGATGGCGAAATAGTCGGGGGGAATGCCGCGGTAGCGCGTGTACCAATTCTGATTGCCGTAGGCGATTTGCGCGGGGCCGTCCACATTGGGCGCCGTGAGGGCGATCAGCGGGACGTCGCGCCGGATGGCCAGGTTGTCCTCGACCGTCAGCGTCTTCGTCGCGCCGTTGCCAGTGCGCACGCCGTTCACGTTGCGCCCGCCGGCCTCGACCCAAACCAGATTCGTCCCCAGCGCCTCCATCTGTGCGCGGATCATGGCCTGCCCGCCCTGCCCGATGGCCACCGTGCAGATCACCGCGGCGATGCCGATGGTGATGCCCAGCATCGTCAGCAGCGTGCGGAGCTTGTTGCGCGCCATCACGCGCAGCGCCATCCGCAATACCGCGTGCCATTCCATGCCTGCACCTCAAACGTAGTTGTACCAAGCCCCTGCGCCCTCGGCAAGCGCCGCGCGTGCGCTGTGCCTTTGGACGCGTGGACGCCCCCGGTCTGCTGTCCTCGGCGGCATCGCCCGCAGCAACACAGAAGCGCGTGCGTAGGCACCACGAACCGCCGTTGCTTCGTCGTGGGGTTGTGCGGTGTGTGGCACAGCCACTCCTGGCTGTGTTCGTCTACGGTTACCACGGCCGCCAAACGGAACGGGACGTAACTGTAGCGCCGGGGCCTTTAGCCCGGCTCCGTGGCATCACCCAGGCCCATCCTGCCTGCTCTTCTGCGGTTGTCATGGGCGGCGAAAGGCCCACGACGAGAAAGACGCTCGTCGTGCCTACCACGCTGTCATCCCGAGTCCGCCATACGGACGAGGGATCTCTCTTCGGCCGCAGCCGAGGCAGCCCTGCACCCCAGAGGGATTCCTCGTCGCTCCGCTCCTCTGTCGTAACTCGGCGTTCTCTGCGTCTCTGCGGCGAATACGCATTTCGCTTCTACATTGAACATGTCACCGAACACCTCACTCCCCGCCGATCTGCTCGCGCTGGCCCGCGCGGCCGCCGCGCGCCACTCTCTCGACCCGGCCCTGGTCTGCGCCGTCGTCGAGCAGGAATCCTCCTGGGACGCGCACGCCATTCGCTACGAGCCCGCTTTCCGCGCGCGCTACGTCGCGCCGCTCGCGCTCCCGCCCACCGAGGAAATCGCGCGCTCGATCTCCTGGGGACTCCTCCAGGTGATGGGACAAGTCGCTCGCGAGCACGGCTTCCGCGGCAAATTCCTCAGCGCGCTGTGCGACCCGGCCACCGGCCTCGACATCGGCTGCCAGGGTCGCCCGCGCGCTACCGCTGGCTCCGTGCGCAGTCTATGGAGTGCGGCGGCTCGGCGCCGCTTTGCCGCGCCGCTGCCCCACTTCGCGAGCACCGCGGCGAAGCAAGCTTCTCCGCGCAGAAGCGGAAACACCGTTCGCCGCATAAAAGCGGGAGCCAGCCCCGCACTCCCAAGCCGAACCCGCTGCCCCCTCCACCATGCGGTCCTCCCGAGTCCGCCTTGCGGACGAGGGATCCCTCTTCGGCCAGCCCCAGCAACCCGCCCACGCGAAGAGGGATTCCTCGTCGCCCCGGCAAATGCGCCGGGGCGCAGCCCCCGCGCTTCGCTCCTCGCAATGACAACCGGTGAGCATTCTGCGTCTTTGCTGTGAACTCGCAAAGTCACGCCTTGGTCTACGCCAGCCCGAGCCGCCCGGTCCAGCAAAGTGGGACCGGGCGCTATAGAACTCTTCACGAATCACAAGTCACGAGTCACGAGTCACAGGTCCCAAGTCACGAATCACGATTCACTAGCCACTCGCTACTAGTTACTAGCCACTAGGACCTTCCCATGCCCCGCCGCACACTCTTCAATCTCGCTGCCTTCGCCGCCGTGCTCCTCCTGGCCGCGCTGGCCTTCCACGCCTGGCTCGCCGCCCGCGACGAGCGGCAGCGCCTGCAGGCCACGCTCGCCGCACAGAAGCAACTTCTCGACGCCGCCGACGCCCGCGAGCGCGCCCGCGCCGCCGCGCTCCATGACACGCTCGCGCAAATCGAAACACTCAAACGCACCACGCAAACCCCCGCGCAAATTCTCCGTAGCCTCCCGCAATTCCTCTTGCTCCCGCAACCCATCACCTTCGCCCGACCCACCCCGCCCGCGGCACCCGCCGCCGGGCAGGGAACTGCCCTGTCTGAAAATTCTCTCGCGCCCCCGTCGTCGCCCGTGTCGCCTCCATCCCCACCCGCCGCGCAGCCCTCTGCGTCCGATGCCTCCGCCGCGAACGCACGCGGCCTCCCTGCCGCTCCCACGGCGCAAATTCCCGCCGCCGATCTCAAGCCCCTCTATGATTTCGTCCAGGACTGCCGCGCCTGCCAGGCGCAGCTCGCCGTCGCCCGCCAAAACGCCGCCGATGACGCCGCAAAAATCGCCGCGCTCACCCGCCAGCGCGACGCCGCCCTCACCGCCGCCAAAGGCGGCAGCTTCTGGCGACGTTTGCGCCGCAACGCGCTGTGGTTCGCCGTGGGCGCCAGCGCCGGCGCCGCCGCCGGTTACGCCGCCACCCGGTAACCACCCGCGCCCCCACCCCCCTCTTGCCAAAACCCCGGCAACCCGCGCCCCTCGCTCCCTCACCCTGACCCTCTC
>JAIQGD010000113.1 GCA_020072765.1 Terriglobia bacterium | reverse complement strand
GGCGGGAGGAAGGCAAGAGAAAAGTAACCGTGCGCGGGAATTGCCGCTCAGCGCGCGGCGCTGTCCTTGAAGGTGATGGCGAAAAAATGGCCGCCGCGATCGGCCGGCGTTTTGAAAACGGGCTTCGAACCGGCGGCGAGCCACAGAACTCCTCCCTGCATCGGGGCGCGGGGAGTTGCACCGGCTGCAGAGACAGAAGGACCGTCGAGATCGACGAGCAGCATGTCGAAGCGGTCGTCCCACGAGGGCGTGGTGAAATTCGCGGCGAGGTCCCAGTATTCGACCAGAATCTCGGAAGTCTCGAACACGGTATAGTGCAGCGGCGGAGGAAGCTTGGCCGACGCGGTGCGATCGCATTGCTCGCGGGGCTGGTTGGGCAGCACTTCCTGGCAGCGGTTGCGCGCGGCGGTTTGCGGATGGAGAAGTTCTACGGTGACGTTGCGGAACGGCGTGTCGGCGGGATTGGGCACGGTGTGAGCAATTCCGCCGGGAGAAAAGATAGCGCGCGGCGCTTCGGCGGGTGCTGCTGGGGTGGAGGCCACCGGGGCCGCGGCTGGGGCGCTGCCTCCGCTGAGAAGCACGGCGAAGTACGGGAGATCATGGCGGTGCTGGAGCGTCGAGCCGTGCGGCGGCACGTCTACGTAGTAGGCGCGGACGTAGGCGTTCTCGAGGAGCAGGTGATGATGCGGCTCCGCGCTCACGGGCACGGCAGCGGGTTCCTGCGCCGCAGCGAGGAAAGGCACCAGCAAAAGGGCAGCCAGGAAGAATGATCTCGTGCGTTCGCCTCCGGAAAGGGCCGGGGCAAAGCTACTGCGGAAGCGCGGGCGTGTCAACACGAGGGGGAGCGACATGCGGGTGGAGGTGGGCTCACAAGACTTACCGCAGAGGACGCAGAGAAGGCACAGAGGGCACGGAGAAGGCGAACCTACCGCAGAATTGCGGCTTTCTCGTCGTTAGCCCTTCGCCGCGCATGGCAACAGCAGAAGAGCACAGCCAGGAATGGCTGTGCCACCACGCGGCAGGTGCCGGGCTAAAGGCCCCGGCGCTACATTTACGCCGCTTCGCATCTCTCGGATGGGGTGCGGGGCGGCTGGGAAAAGCGCGGGGCTACATCTTATAGCGGCCGAGATCGTCGTCGTTGAGGTTCTCGAGCCATTTGCGCAATTCCTCGTTGCTGCTTTTTTCGGAGATGGCGCCGGCGAGCTTGGAGGTTTTCAGAACCTGATCCTCGACGAAGATGGGGCAATCGAGGCGCAGGGCCAGGGCCAGGGCGTCGCTGGGGCGCGAGTCCATCGACATCGTGTGTCCCTCGTGCTCCATCCAGATGAGCGCGTAAAAGGTGTCATCCTTCAACTCGGAGACCACCACGCGCTGGACGTGGACGTTCAGGCCGGTGAGCATGTTTTTCAGCAGGTCGTGGGTCATGGGCCGGGGCGTCTGGACCTTCTCGATTTCCAGGGCGATGGCGTTGGCTTCGTAGACGCCGACCCAGATGGGCAGGACGCCCACTCCCTGAGTTTCCTTGAGGACGACGACCGGCATATTGGTGACGGGGTCCATCATCAAACCGCGGATTTTGACTTCGAGTTCCATGGTGGCCTCCCCGCTACCGAAATTTTCAGCCGCCGCGGGACGCGTGCACCGCCGGCACGCCGAAGAAAGATACTTCCTGCGCGCTCAGATGGCCTGTTCGCCGATGAGGCTGTTGGGGCCGGCGCGCATGATGCTCACCTGGACGTATTCTCCCAGAAGATTTTCAAGCGGCGAAGTGAAATTTACGATGCGGTTGCTTGTGGAGCGGCCCGACCACTGTCGGCGCGCCGGGCGGTGCGCATCCACGAGGACTTCCAGCGTTGCGCCCACCAGCGACTGGTGGCGCACGGTCTGAATCTGCCTCTGGTGCTCCAGCAGCGCGGCCAGACGCCTTGCCTTCTCTTCCTCGGGAATGGCGCCGGGCAACGAGGCGGCGGTGGTGTTCGGGCGGGGCGAATAGGTGAAGGCGAACACGCCGTCGAAGCGCACGGCCTCGAGCAACGAAAGGGTGTCGGCGAAATCCTCGTCGGTCTCGCCGGGGAATCCGACGATGAGGTCAGTGGTGACGCTGATGGGGCGGCGCGCGGCGCGAATCCAGGAAATCCTTTCGAGGTAGTCCTCGCGGGTATAGGTGCGGCGCATGGCTTGGAGAATGCGCGGGGAGCCGGACTGGACCGGCAAGTGAATGTGATCGCACAGCGCGGGCGTGTCGTCGATGGCGGCGACAATTTCGCGGCTGAAATCGTTGGGGTGCGACGTGGTGAAGCGCACGCGGCGGATTCCCTGGGTGGCGGCGACGGCGCGGAGAAGGCTTGGAAAGTCCAGGCCAGCGGGCGAAGGGTCGCGGTAGGAATTGACGGTCTGGCCGAGGAGTTGGATTTCCGTGTAGCCGGCCTGGGCGAGGCGGCGCGCTTCCGCCAGGACCGATGCGCTGGCGCGGCTGCGCTCGGGGCCGCGCGTGTGCGGCACGACGCAGTAGGAGCAGGCGTAATCGCAGCCCTCGATGATGGTGAGATAGGCGCGGATGGGATTGTCGCGCCGGGTGATCTCGGTTTCGAAGGTGTCTTCGGTGTCGAGGTCGAGACCGGTCACGCGCCGGCCGCCCGCTTCCACTTGCGCGACGAGGTCCGGGAGCCTGCGGTAACTGGCCGAGCCGCACACCAGGCTCACCCAAGGCGCGCGCTCGAAAATTTCCTCGCCTTCCTGCTGCGCCAGGCAGCCGAGGACGCCAATCGTCCTGCCCGGGGCGGCCTGGCGGAACTCCCCGAGACGCGAGAAGACTTTTTGCGCGGCTTTCTCGCGGATGCTGCAGGTGTTGTAGAGCAACAGGTCGGCTTCGGCGAGGGTCGGGGCCGGAGCGTATCCGCGGGCCAGCAGGACGCCGGCCACTTTTTCCGAGTCGTGAACGTTCATCTGGCAGCCGAAGGTCTCGATGTAGAAGCTCTTCCCTGCTCCGGCAGAGGGCGCGAGCGTTGCTGGGATGTGCGTCGGAGAAAGGACAGCGTCGGGAAGAGGATCCGCCGGCGGCGCGAGGGGTGCGGATGCGGCAGGAGGTCCGCCGAGAGCATCCAGACCGATATCGAATGCGTGGCTCATCTAACGGTCGATTCTAGCACAGGGCTGCGGGCGGCAATTCAGAGCCACGCCGAGCGGCCGGCGCAGCTTTGGAGTGCGGGAGCTTGCTCCCGCTTTTACCCGGAGAAGGGTGCTTCCGCTTCGGCCCGGCGAAGCTTGCTTCGCCGTGGGCGCTACGAGGAGGAGGCCGGAAGGGCGGCAAAGCGGCGGCGAGCCGCCGCACTCCATAGACTGCGCGAGTTATCGGCGGGCGCGCTGCGTGCACTGGCCGCGAGGCCAGTCGATCTTCCGCCGGCGCGGCAAGGAATGTGTGTCGTGTCAGGCAGCAAAAATCTGTTTGGCGGCGTCTCAATAGCTTTGACCCTCCGGGAAGCGTGTGCTAGCTTCGTGGGGGTCGCGTGGGCAAACTTTTTTCAGGGGGCGAACAATTTCAGGCGCAGCACTCCTTCTCTTCGCAAGCCCGTTGATGCTGCTCGAACAGACGAGCGGGCTGGCACGAATCGTACTCGGCATTCTCCTCGTGGTTTCGGTATTTTCCTGGGCGTTGATCCTGCAGAAGTGGAACCAGCTTCGCGGCATGGAAAACAAGAGCGCGCGCTTCCTGGAAACGTTTCGGGCGGCCGGCGGATTGCCGAGTCCGAAAGCGCTGCGTTCGCATTCCGGTGGCACGCCGCTGGTGGCGGTCTACGACGCGGGGTACACGGAACTGGCCGCGCAGCTCGAGCGCGCCAATGTTCCGGCGGGCGCGAGCGCGGGCGGCACGCGCGTGAAGAACGCCAACGCCATCAGCGTCGAGATGCAGTCGGCGGCCAGCGAAGAGGTGCGCCGGCTGGAAAAAGGGATGTCCACGCTGGCGACGATTGCGTCGGCCTCACCGTTCATCGGGCTGTTCGGGACGGTGTGGGGCGTGATGGATGCGTTCCTGGGCCTGGGGGACGCGGGCGCGGCCAGCCTGCGCGCCGTGGCTCCGGGAATTGCCGAAGCGCTGATTACCACCGCGGCGGGGCTGTTCGCGGCGATTCCGGCGCTGATCGCCTACAACCATTATCTGCACAGCATTCGCAGCCTCGCGACGCGGATGGATACGTTTACGGCGGAATTTGTCGCCAAAATCGAAACGCTCTACGGCGGTTAGCAGGCTGCTGAACAAGCCGCCTGGCTGGCAACTGAGGTCGCGATTCACCCAGCTCTCAGGTTTTTCAACACGAGGCCAAAGCGTTTAGTTCAGCGGGCGGCGAGAACACGGCTATGGCGCACATGCAACGCGAAACCGGGACGTCGCTTTCCGACATCAACATGGTGCCGTTCATCGACGTGGTGCTGGTGCTGCTGATCATTTTCATGATCACCGCGCCGATTCTGCAGTCGGGGATCGAGGTGGATGTTCCGAAGACCAAGACGGTCAAGGAACTGACGCAGGCCCGGCGGGTGATCACCATCGACCGCGGGCAGCGCATCTACCTGGATGACAAGCCGGTGAATATTCACGAACTGGCGAAGCAGATTCTGGCGGCGTCGCGCGAGGCGAAAAATCAGGTCGTGTATGTGCGCTGCGACGAGACCGTGCCGTTTGGCAGCTGGGCCACCGTCGTGGATGCGCTGCGCCAGGGCGGCATCCAAAACATCAGCGTGGTGACGCAGCCGCTGAGCGAGCGGCCGCAGACACAATGACATGTCCTCCGTTGCCGCAAGCCGGACCGACCAGACGCTCCAGCGGTTTCTGCTGGTGTCGGTGGGCTTGCACGGCGTGCTCGCGGGAGTGGCGCTAGTGTCGGCGTGGATGGGGCACCGGGGAGACACGTGGGGCGGGCCGGGTGGTTCGGTCACGGTGGGCGTGGTGGGCAGTCTGCCGGCGATTCCGCTGCCGCAGCCCGAGGTGGTGTCGCCCAGCCGGGTGGTGGACGAATCGAAGGGATTGTACAAATCCGAGCCGCGGACCAAGCCGAAGCCCGAGCCCGACGCCACGCCCATCCCGAAATTCCAGCGCAACAAGCCGCCCAAATACGTTTCGCGGCCTTCGAAGATTCTCGAAAATCCCGTGCCGCCTCCGGCGAACGCGGTTCCCTACGGAGGGGGCGGCGCGCCGACCGTGCCGACGACGTCGTTTGCACTGGGCGCGGGGACCACGCAGGCGGGGCTGGGCTTCAACGGGGTGGGAGGCGGAGACTTCGGCGCGCGCTATTCGTGGTACGTCGAGGCGGTGCAGCGGCGGATCAGCCGGAACTGGCTGCAGTCCACGGTGGACCCCAGCGTGACGTGGGCACCGCGCACGGTCGTCACGTTCACGATCTTGCGGGATGGCTCGGTGACGAATCTGCAGGTGACGCGCTCGAGCAACAATTATTCGGTGGACAATTCGGCGCTGCGCGCCGTCCGGGATTCCAGTCCGCTGGATCGCCTGCCGAGCGGCTACGCCGGCTCGCAGGTGAACGTGGAGTTCTGGTTTGATTTTCACCGTTGAGGGAAGATGGGCCACGGAGACACAGAGGCACGGAGTGGGAATTGCAGATTTGAAATTTCAGATTCGAGATTTCAGATTGAAAGTGTCGGATTTTAACTTGGAGAGAGGCGCACCACAAGCCGGGTTGCCTATGACACAGACCAACCGATTCGTTTTGGCGTTTTGCATCGCGCTCGCGCTGGCGGCGCTGTGTTCACCGGGGCCGGCGTCCGCGCAGGACTGGTTCAAGACGGGCACGGGCCTGGGGGTGACGAAGGCGCGCGTCGCCGCGCCGGATACGGCCGCGCGTTCGGCGGCGGCCGAACCGCTGGCGAAGACCTTCCGCGACGTGCTCCGCGCGGACCTGGATTATTCGGGCATTCTGGAGCTGGTCAGCCCCAGTTTTTATCCGACGCAGGCTCCCAGCCAGCCGAGCGAACTCAAGCTGCAGGAGTGGGTTGCCGCCCCGGTCGAGGCCTACATGGTGGCGTACGGCAATCTGACGGTGGACGGTTCCAATCTGGCGTTCGCGGGGTTTCTGTCCGACGTCCACAATCCGGCGGCGCCGCTGGTGCTCCAGAAAATCTATCGCGCGGCAAATACCGAAGCGGACGCGCGGAAGCTCGCCCATCAGTTTGCCGACGACATCGTCAGCGTGCTGAGTGGCGGGCAGCCCGGCGTCGCACAGTCACAGATCACGTTTGCCAGCGCGCGGAGCGGAAACAAGGAAATCTGGGTGATGGATTATGACGGTGCGGGCCAACACCAGATCACTACGCTGAAGTCCATCGCGCTCACCCCGCGCTGGTCGCCCGACGCCACGCGCATCGCCTTCACGTGTTACGTTCCCTTTCGGGGAGTGACTTCCGCGCAGATCTGCATCTACTCGACGGCTTCGCGGCGCCTGATCGCCTTCCCGAGATATCGCGGGACGAATAGTTCTCCGGCCTGGTCGCCGGACGGGTCGCAGATCGCGTTCATGTCGAGCCTGAACGGCGATCCGGAAATTTACGTGGCCGATGCGAACGGGGCGCGGCTGCACCGCGTGACGTTCGCCACCGGCGTCAGCACGTCGCCGGCGTGGAATCCGAAGACGGGCAAGCAGATGGTCTTCGTGAGCGACCGCGGAGGCCAGCCGGCACTCTACCTGTCGAACTCGGACGGCACCAACGCGCAGAAGATCGATCTGCCGGACATGGGGTACGTCGTCGATCCGTCGTGGTCGCCGAATGGACAACTGCTGGCCTTCAGCTGGCGGCGCCCGAGCGGCAACTACGACATTTACGTGATGGATATCGTGAGCCGCCAGCTGGTCGAACTGACGCGCGACGAGGGGCGCAATGAGAGGCCCAGTTGGGCGCCCGACGGCCGCCATCTGGTTTTCGAGTCCACGCGCACGGGCACGCGGCAAATCTGGTCCATGCTGGCCGATGGAAGCCAGCCGCACCAACTGACGTCCGACGGGCAAAACGAATCGCCCAACTGGTCGCCGCGCTAGCGATGGAGCGCGGGATGCGAGTCGTGGGTCCCGGGGATGGAGAGCAAGGTCTCTGAGGCAGGCCCGAAAGTCAGTAGATGGGTTCGTGTTTGAAAGGTACCAATCCAATACCAGCGTGCCCGCTAAGCCCAGGTGGGATGCGCCGAAGGAGGAGGGTCGATGAGGCGAGATAGTTTTCGTAAGCTAGCATTGGTGTTCGGTTTCATTGCTCTGGCCGTGTTTGCGGGAGGCTGCAAGAAGAAAGTGGCGGCGACGCCGCCCGCCCAGGCGCCCGCGCCCGCGCCGGCTCCGCCGCCGGCTAAGCCGACGGTGACAATGAACGCGTCGCCCGCGTCCATCAAGACCGGCGAAACCGCAAGGCTGTCGTGGTCGTCGACGAATGCCACGGACCTCGACATCGAGCCTGGCGTCGGCAAGGTGGCGCCCGAGGGCGCGACTCCGGTGAATCCGACCGAGTCGACAACCTACACGATCACAGCAACGGGCCCGGGCGGAAGTGCCACAGCCAGCGCCCGCGTGGAAGTGGCTGCCGCTCCCCCTCCGCCGCCGCAGCCGAACCTGAGCCAGATGTTCGAGCAGAACGTCAAGGACGTCTACTTCGACTTCGACAGGTCCGACATCCGCGAGGATGCACGCGGGGTGCTTACCAAGGATGCGGAGTTCTTGCGCTCCTATCCGCAGGTGCGCGTGTCGCTCGAGGGCAACTGCGACGAGCGCGGGTCCACCGAATACAACCTGGGTCTGGGCCAGCGCCGCGCCGAGGCTGCCAAGAAATATCTGGTCTCGCTCGGGATTCCCGCCGAGCGCATGGAAACCGT
>JAIQGD010000007.1 GCA_020072765.1 Terriglobia bacterium | reverse complement strand
ATCCTTCGACCATGGCGGCGCGGGGGATCGGGATCGACGACGTCGAAAAGGCCATCGCGGCGGGCAACGTCAATCTGCCGACGGGAAACCTGGACGGCCGCCACCAGACCTTTTCCGTGGAGGCCAGCGGGCAGCTCTTCGACGCGGCGGCCTACCGCCCGCTGATCGTCGCCTACCGCAACGGCTCCCCGGTGCGCCTGGGGGAGCTGGGCCGGGTCATCGACAGCGTGGAGAACGACAAGCAAGCAGGCTGGCGCGACACCACCCGCGCCATCGTCCTGGCCATCCAGCGGCAGCCGGGCACCAACACCGTGGAGGTGGTGGACGCCATCCGCGCCCTGCTGCCCGCCTTCCGCGCCCAGGTGCCGGCCTCCATCACGATCGACACCCTGTACGACCGCTCGCAGACCATCCGCGCCTCGGTGGCCGACGTGAAGTTCACCCTGCTCCTCACCATCTGCCTCGTCGTGATGGTGATCTTCCTGTTCCTCCGGACCCTCTCCGCAACCATTATCCCCAGCCTGGCCCTGCCCATGTCCGTGGTGGGCACGTTCGCCGTGATGTACCTGCTTGGGTACAGCCTGGACAACCTCTCCCTCATGGCCCTCACCCTGTCCGTGGGCTTCGTGGTGGATGATGCCATCGTCATGCTGGAAAACATCGTGCGCCACATGGAGGCAGGCCAAGGAGTGATGGAGGCGGCGCTGAAGGGGTCGCGGGAGGTCGGTTTCACGATTCTCTCCATGACCCTGTCGCTGGCGGCGGTGTTTATTCCCGTGCTGTTGATGGGAGGAATTCTCGGGCGGCTGCTGCACGAATTCTCCGTGGTCATCATCATGGCGGTGCTGGTTTCCGGGCTGGTGTCGCTCACGCTCACGCCCATGCTGTGCAGCCGGTTCCTGCGGAGCCACCATCAGCAAAAGCATAGCCGGATCTACATGGCGCTCGAGCGGGTCTTCGAGGGAATGCTGAACAAATATGACCGCTCGTTGCAGTGGGCCCTCAGGCACCGGCGCTTCGTGATGGCGGCGGCCGCGCTCATCCTGGTCGCCACCGTGCTGCAATACAACTACATCGCCAAGGGTTTTCTGCCGGAAACGGATCAGTCCATGCTGCAGATTTATACGCAGGCGGCGCAGGGAATCTCCTTCGAGTCGATGAAACAGCATCAGGATGCGCTGAATAAGATCGTCTTCGACGATCCGAACCGGCAGGGCTTTTTCTCGAGCGTCGGCAGCGTGGGCGGCAGCAGCAACTCCGGCTTCATCTTCCTCCACCTGAAGGAGCCCGCCAACCGGCCCCGGATTCCCAACCAGACGATGGCGGGCCTGGAGCGCAAATATGGGGGAATCCCGGTGCTAGGGGCGGCCTTGCGCGCGATGAGCCCGCTGTTTGCGCACCGGCCCACCATCAACGAAATCATGCAGGGACTGCGGAGAAAGTTCGCGACGGTTCCCGGAATCGCCGCCTACCCCAGGAATCCGCCCCCGATTCAAATTGGCGGCCAGGTGACCAACAGCCCGTACCAGGTGACGCTGCAAAGTCCCGATACGGAAGAGCTGTACCGCGTGGCCACCGAGTTTGAAAGGAAAATGGCGACGCTCCCGGCCCTCCAGGACGTGACCACCGACCTGGAGATCAAGAACCCGCAGGTCAACGTCAATATCGATCGCGATAAGGCGTCCACTCTGGGCCTGACGGCGGAGCAGGTGGAAGATGCGCTCTACACCGCCTACGGACAGCGCCGGGTTTCAACGATCTACGCTCCGAATGACGAATACTCGGTGGTGATGGAGCTGCAGGAAAAATATCAGCGGGATCCGTCGGCTCTGTCCCTGCTCTACGTCCGCTCCAGCAAGGGGAACCTCATTCCCCTGAATGCCGTGGCGAGCCTGGGGACCAGTCTGGGCCCGCTGAGCGTCAATCACCTGGGCCAGCAGCCGGCCGTCACGCTGTCGTTCAACCTCAAGCCGGGCGTCGCCATCGGCGATGCCGTGAGCCAAATCGATGAACTCGGGCGCGAGACTCTTCCGGCGACCGTGGTGAAGCAATTCCAGGGGACGGCGGAAGCTTTCAAGTCGTCGCTGACCGGCCTGGGCATCCTGTTGCTGATCGCCGTTCTGGTGATCTATATCGTGCTGGGCATCCTGTACGAGAGCTTCATTCATCCGCTCACCATCCTTTCGGGCTTGCCCTCGGCCGCGTTTGGCGCCTTGTTAACGCTGAAGGTATTCGGCTACAGCCTGGATCTCTATGGCTTTGTGGGCGTCATCATGCTGATTGGGATCGTCAAGAAGAACGCCATCATGATGGTGGATTTTGCGATTGCCCGTGAACGCGAAGGGAACAAGACAGCGGCCGAGGCGGTCTACGAGGGCTGCCTGGTGCGCTTCCGTCCGATCATGATGACCACCATGGCGGCCCTGATGGGCACGCTACCCATTGCCATCGGAGGCGGTTCGGGCGCGACCTCGCGCCGCCCGCTCGGCCTGGCCGTGGTGGGCGGGCTGGTCTTCTCCCAATTGGTGACCCTCTACCTGACGCCGGTGTTTTATACCTACATGGACACGTTCCAGGGCTGGCTGGAGCGCAACTTCGGGAAAATCGCCGGGTTTGGAAGGCCCCACTTGGCCGACGAATCCGCGTCCACAGATTAGACCGCAACGCCCTGCGGTTGGCCTGGAGCGGCGGGCCAGCTGCCCTTCGCTGCACTCCGGAACAGCTCAAACCTGTCTATTGGTACCATTGACCGTTTCTGCGGTACTCCCTAGGATATGGCCTGGGCGCAGGGTGCGTCCGGAGACATCTAACAGCAGCCTAATTGCCGTATTTTCAATAATATCAGGAGAGCCCCGGCCATATGGTATTTGGAGACGACCTGCCTCGAGATATCCGGAACAGAAGCAAGCGTCGCGGGCCCCGCATGAATGCGCGCGTGCCGGTGACGATTCAATGGGATGAGAGCGCCGGAGCGCTGGGCTTGGCTCCGGGCCACACGCGGGTGGTCAACAATTACGGCTGTCTGCTGGTAAGTCCCAAGGAAATCAACGCACAGCAACGACTCCGGCTGATCAATCTCTCGACGCGCCAGGCGGCCCAGGGAATTGTCGTCTGGAAAGGAACCCAACGGCCGGACGGCTGGGATTTGGGAGTGGAACTGGTTGGAGCCAATCTGGATTTCTGGGGTGTAGAACTTTGACGACCAACTCTTTGAAAGACTCGGCAGGAAAGCCCTATGCAACACCGACCAAAGCGCCCTTGAACCCAGTCAGACCGGGCGCGCTAAAGGGAGCCTCGGGCACACAGGCGGGCGAGCAGGAGCGCCGCCGCGGCCAGCGGGTGATGCTGCGCGTCAAGGTGAAGATCCATGTAGCCTTGCAAGGCAAGGCCACCACGTTTGAAACCGCCACGGTGAGCGTGAGTCCGGTTGGCGCGCTGGTGGCCATGCAGCGCAACCTCGGGGCGGATACGCGCCTGGTGCTGGAGCATACCGGCACTAGCGAACGCGTCGCCTGCAAGATCTCGCGCCCCCCGCGAGAAATGCCGGACGGCTTCCACACCGCCCTCGAATTTGATTCACCGTCCGTCGATTTTTGGAAGATCGCATTTCCTCCCGCCGACTGGCGCGCCGAAGACCTGTAGCCGGCGGCGCCGGTCTGCCGGCAGGCAGGGAAACCCGCGCGGCGCGCGGCCCGGCGAACGCGCCATCCCCCCTAATTCGTGCTCGTGGAGCTGTATCCGGACAAGCGCGGCGGAGCCACGCCAGAGCGCCGGGAATGGCTTACTGCGGTCCTCGCGCGGAAACAGCGAAGGTCACCTTGGCGGCCGCCGTGTTGTCGAAGCGGTCGGTAATCTGCACGGCCAGGGTGTGCTCCCCCGCGGCCAGTCCCGCCAAGTCGATCGCGTAGTTTTCCTTGGGCGCATCGGAAAGCTGGCCCGCCGGGAAAACGGTCTGCCATCCCCCTGCGTCAAGGCTGTACTGCGCGCCGGCCACTGCGCCGGAGGCGCTGATGGCGTCGAAGGAGATCTTCGCCCCGCCGGGCGAAACCGCCGCGCGCAAATTTTCGATTCGCGGCGGGGTATTCGCAATTTCCAGGCGGTCGCTCTCCCGTTCGGAGCGCAGCGATTGCTCGGCGGGATTCGACGGTGAATCCGAGGCCACAATCTTCAGGTAGTACGCACCATCGGGCAGCGTGGCCGTATCCCAGGAATAATAGCGCTGGGTCAGCTTGTCCTTCAGCAGGCGCCAATTCTGTTCACCCTCGCCGCGGTAGTAAATCGTAAAGACGAGGTCGTCTCCGTTGTCGTCGTGCGCGCTCCAGAGCACGCTCCGATATCCCTTCTGCTCGTATCCCTGCGGGAGCGCCTCGCTCCGGGACCCGCGCGCGGAAGAGTCCGCGCTCACGGATGCGAACGATGGCCCGCTGCCGGAAGGGCGCGGGTAGCGCAGTGGGACCGCAGCCGCGTTGCCCGGGCCGTCCGGGGCCGCCGAAAACCCTGCCAGGCGAATGCCCGGCTCCTGCAGCGCGATGTCGTCCACCGCGGGAGCGACGTTCTTGGGCAGATACGGAAGGCTGACCCAGGAAACACTCGGCGGTGGACCCTGGCTGGCGCCGGCAAACACCGCCTTCCACTGCACAAACCGGGCCGGCGGGCAGCCCGCGGGCACTTCCCCGGAATTTTTGTAGGGACCCGCCCACGGGCTCCAGTCTTCCTGGGTGTTCGAGGTGTTGCCCGAGCGGACGTAGAACGCCAGCTGGCCCTGGGCCGAGGCATTGTCTCCCCACCAGGTTAACCGCCCCCACTGGGAGAAGATTTTCGCGTCGAAGGGCTCGGATTCAAAGCTGCCGCTGGATTCGTAGCCGGGGCCAAGCACAAAGATTTTTCCGGGATTGGCGGTGGCCACGAAGATTCTGCCGTCCGGCGCCGCCGCCAGACTCATCACCTCGGCCGACGCGGTTTTTGCGATGCGCGCAAACACAGCGTCCCCCTCGAGTTCGACCAGGGTTCCGTTGTTGCCGGTTCCCAGCAAGAGCCTTCCGGCGGGGGAAAGTCCGGCGGCAAACACGAGATCGTCGCGCGAAGTCCACACGGTTTCCGGCGAACCATCGGGGGCGATCTTCACCACCTCCGCGCCGCCGGCCACGGAAAAAGCCGGAAAGGAAGGAGCCATCCCGGGTAGTGGCTGCGGGGGCGCTTGCGAAATGACGATGCTCTGGGACAGGCCCGCTGCCGCCGGAGCCTGTGGCGCGGGGCCGGAAATCGAGATGCGCGAAGAAGCCGGGGTGCGCGCTTTATCTCCAATCGCGGCGGCGTAGAGAATCCCGCCGGGGCCCTCGACCAGCGAAGTCACTTCCGCCTTGGTGGTCTCGTAAACGGCAAAGGGCGCGCCCGCCACGGGAAACGTCTTGGCATCCTTGCGCACAATGTCCACGCGGAGAATCAGGCCGTCCGGGTCGGTCCCGATCAGCAGGCGGCCCGCGGCGTCAAAGGCCAGCGAGCGCGCGTGCCGCTGCTGACTCTGATAGAAGAGCTGCCCCTTGCCGTCCGGCGTCACCACGAAGACTTCTCCCTTGTCGCCCGTGGCGACAAAAAGAACGCCTTGGGAATCCACGGCCAGCGCCCAGATATACTTGGTTTTCGGCTCGAAGAAAACGCTTTGCTGTCCGTCCGGCGCAATCTTGTAGACCTTGCCATCGGGTGAAGTTCCCACGTAGAGGTTGTCTTTGGCGTCCAGAGCGATGGCCTGGGCCGCCAGTTCCGAGGACTGAAACACCGTGGTGGCCTTGCCGGCGGCGTCGAAGCGCAGGACTTTGGCATCCGACCCGCCCGCGGCGTAGAGCCGCCCGCGCGAATCGAGCCGCAACGCCCAGACGTGAGCCAGATTGGGGTCGGCAAACGATTCGAAGCGGGGCGCCAGCGTGAGCTTCCCATCGCTGCGCACCGCCACGCCCTGGGCGTTGCCCTTGTCGAAGTCGGCGAACTCGGTCTGCCGCCAGTAGCGCGTATGTTCGGCGCGCGCCGCCGTCGGAAGCAGCGCCGCCACCGAAGCCGCCCAGGCCAACAGGCACACCCACTTTGCTCGCCGCGTCATCGGTTCAAATCTCCTTTGGAATCGGGTCTCACTTCACCGTGATCGTGAGCGTGCGCTGGCCCGCGATCACCTGATGCATCGCAACCGACCACTCCCCTTCGGTGGACTGCCACAGCACGCGTGCGTTCCCCGGATTCTGGCGCTGGTCGAGGACGTTGATCGTGGAAGTGGGCGCGTTGGGCATTTCCTTGTCTTCGATGAAAATCGTGGGCGTGGACTGGACCAGGGTGGCGTAGAGACGGTCGTTGTGGCGCTCGCGATTAAGCACGCGGATCAATTCTTCCAGGCCGGGCAACTGTCCCTGCGAGGCGGCGAGGGACGGCACGTTGCGGTTGAGAAAATCGGCGTCGCTGATGATCAGCTGCAACGTTCCCCGCGCCGATTGTTCCGGGATGGTGACGGGCAATTCCTGAATGAAGGGAGCGCCGCGGTACGGCCGCAGCAGGACTTTCACACCCACCGTCTCGCCGGGCCGGACTTCGCTCTTTTCCATCCAGGCGCTGTCGATAATCGCCGAACGCCGATCCTGCAGGGCTGCGACGCGCACGTCCACGCTTTCAATCTGCGGCACCTCGTACGGATTCGAGTAGATCCGCGCGAAGGCGGACTGCACCGCCGTGGCCACGGAAAGTCCGGCGGGCGTGGCTTCGTCGGTGGACGCAAACAGGGATTCCAGGCGCACCGGCGTGTGCCCCTTGATGACGATGGTCCCGTCGAACTGCACGCTGGTGCCCTGCCCGTAAGTTGGGCTGTCCATCATGCCGTTGTAGGTGGCCACCGCAACCAGCACGGGAGCCAGTTGCGGGCTTTCGATCACTTCAAAGTGAAACTTCTTTTCGCCGTCCGGCGTGGACAGCGCCAGGTCCACGGGAATCATGGGCGGTCCCGCGCCCAGCGTACCCATCACGGCGCTTTGGCGGTCTTGCGTCAGCGTGCCGATGGTGCCGCCCGTGGTGATGATCTTCGTGGAAGCCGCGGCGGAAGCCAGCGTCATGACCACGTGCGCGCGCGACAGCGGCATTTCCACCGCGCCGAATCCGAATAGCGGATGGCCGCAGGCCAGAACGCGGCTGTCCTGGGCGACCGTGACGGTGCAGCCCGAGCTCAGCGAAAGATCCCCGCGAATCAGATCGATGCCCACCATGTCGCCGGGCTTGAGCTGGGCATCCTGCGGCGACGGCGCCGTTGTGCCGCCGGCCATCGCCGCCATGCCCCACGCGGCAAAATCCTTGCCGAAGCGGGCCAGCGTTTCGGGATACAGGCCCGCGCTCACCAGCGGCGTCTCGATGGGGACCAGAAACTGCCCGGAGCCCGCGGCGACGCGCTGGGCGAATTCCTCCGGCAGATGAACGCGCGCGGCGCCTAGATGGGACGCGAAGGAGCCGGCGAGAGCGCCACCGTCCATCACACCGCCCGCGGCGCTGGTGGACGCCAGACCCGGATTTTTTGGGGCCGGCGCAACCGGGGCGTTCTCGATTTCCATCATGTTGGCGATCGGAGTGACGCCGCCGATGGCTTCTTTCGTGAACGTGCCGAGCTTCAGGGCCAGCGCCCCGGCCAGCTTGCCGTCGAAATAGACGGGGCTGCCGCTCATGCCCGCCACGACACCGGTCTGCTGCACCTTGTCGCCCAGCAGCCGCACCAGAATGACGTCCTGCTTCGGCCCGATGGCGTTGTGCAGGATTCCGATGACCTCCAGATCGACTTTCTCGACCTGGTCGCCCTGGAAAATCGTGTAGGTGACGCCCTTCATGCCCGGCTGCACATCGGCGAGGGGAAACAGCGCCGGATCATTCGCCGCGCGCACCGGCATGGCTAGGACGAACAGCAGAACCGCGAGAACAGACAGAGATACATGTGGGCGCGCCCGCATCATGGGACACCCATGATACCCGCGCGAATGCCCGGAAGTAAATGAGGCCCGGAATTTCCCACGGATGCGCATCAGGGCTGCGCCGGCGCCGCGAAGAATATCTCGAAGAACATCAGGGGCCGGTTGGATGGCAGGGTGGTGGCTTCGGGTACGTACAGACTGGCTTCCCGGCCCAGCGCGATGTCGCGGCCCAAATTGAAGAACAGGAAGCCGTGAATCGTGGCCATGGGCGGCACGACATCGGCATCGAGCGCCAGGGGAATCAAGATCTCCGCCAACTGATCCGCCTTGTGGTCCGCGCCGGCCCGCACGCCCACCGGAAAGCGCGACGGATGCGGCGTGGGCGAGCCGCCGGGATGAGCCACCAGGGCGGCGACGTCCGCGGCCGCCAGCCGGTCCAGATTCTGATGTTGCCCGTCCGGGAAATGAATCACGAGCTGGATGTCATCCAGAGGAATGCGAATCGGCTGCGCCGTTTCGTTACGGAGGAAAACCTCCACCGGCAGGATTCCGGCCGGCAGCGGATTGGCCTTGCCGAATTTTTCCTTGGCGCGCGCGGCTTCGAGGTAGGGATCGGCCGAGACGGTCAAACCCTCGTGCTGATCGTGGGGCAACGACGCCGCGGTCCGCGGCGGGGCCGGGGACGGCGAGGAGGTGGCCTGCGCCCCAGCGCACCAGGTAACCAGCAGCATGGCCGCACCGACTGCAATCGTTCGTTTCATGGGCTGTCTATGCGATGCCGCGCCCGCAACGGAAGTTGTGCGCGCCCCCGACGGCTGCCACTATACCCCATACTTCGCGCCGGAGGCGCCCCGCCCGGCAATTTCCGCTTGACACTAAAATGGCGGTGTGCAAACTTCGCACCCACTGGAACCACCGGAACCACAGGAGCGTGCCCGATGACGAGCCGGAGAGAATTCCTTCACATGGGAGTGGCCGCGTTGGCCTTGCCGATTTCGGCCGGCGCGGGCTTATCGCTGGCCGGTTCGGCGTGGTCCGGGGAACCCGCAGCGATGCCGTTGTACAAGGTGGTGTTCGACGAACGCTTCGCCGCCTGCCGCGCGTTTGCGGGCGAAGCGCAACAGTTGGGATTGCCCACGCACGCGATTCGCGGAGACGTCACCAACCTCTGGTATCACGATCTGTCGGCGCGCTGGAAGCAATCGCCGGCGCCGATCGCGGGGCTGACGCAGAAGGGGGCGCTGTTTTGCCTGGACCTGTTGGCGCGGGACCAGCGCATGCGCCTGGTATTTCTCGGCGAGCATCTGCCTCAACCGCAAGGGCGCGTGGAGCACGTTCTGGAAGGCTCTCCGGAAGTGCTGCGGCACGCGGCCCGCCTGGAAGAGAGCGGGCCGGACTGGGCCCTCCAAATGGCAGCCCTGATGCATCGGTTCCCGGGGAACCAGCCCCAGCCGGGGAGTCCCGCCATCGTCGCGCCTTTGGGCAGACCCGGGGATGATGCCGAACACCTGGTTTCCTGGGTGATCGCGCCCCGCCGCCCGGCCTAAGACGATTTCTACCTGTACTAAGGTGTGGATGTAGAGCCGCGGTCTTTAGCGCGGCAGGTACGATGCGCCGCGGCGATGCCATCGTGCCGAGCTCAAGGCCCTGGCGCTACATGAACACCTGGGAAGAAGTGATTACTTCCGATCCATCGAGGACTACTCCATGCGCATCCCCCCCGGCTTAACCAGCAAGGATTTCTCCGACGCGCTCGGTGAATTCGCCGCGGCCGTCGGCAAGGAATGGGTGTTTACCAGCGACGAGGATCTGGCTCTGTATCGCGATGCCTATTCGCCGATGTGGGGCGAACCGGGCGAACTGATCGCCTCGGCCGCGGTCGCTCCGGACGGCGTCGAGCAGGTGCAGAAGGTGGTCCGCATCGCGAACCACTACAAGATTCCCATCTACCCGGTCTCCACCGGCAAGAATCTCGGCTACGGCGGGTCCGCGCCGGTCTATTCCGGCAGCGTGGTGCTCGACCTGAAGCGCATGAACCGGATTCTGGAGGTCAACGAACGCAACGCCTACGCCCTGGTCGAGCCCGGCGTCAGCTATTTCGACCTCTACCGGTACATCCAGGAAAAGGGGCTCAAGCTTTGGGTGGACGTCCCCGACCCCGGCTGGGGCAGCCCCATCGGCAACTCGCTGGATCGCGGCGGCGGCTATTTGATGGCCGAGTATCGCAACCACTTCGACTCGCACTGCGGGATGGAAGTGGTGCTCGCCAACGGAGAGATCCTCCGCACGGGGATGGGCGCGCTTCCGGGGGCGAAGACCTGGCAGCAGTACAAGACCGGATTCGGCCCGTGGATTGACGGCATCTTCTCGCAGTCCAATTTCGGCGTGGTGACGAAGATGGGCTTTTGGCTGATGCCCGAGCCGGACGCCTATCTTTCGGGCATCGTTCATGTGCCCAAGCGCGACGATCTGATTCCGCTCGTGGATACCCTCAACTACCTGGAAAATACGCGCGTCACCAATGGCATGCCGGACCTCGCCAGCCCGCTGCTGGGAATCCCCATGCTTGCCGATTTTGAAGGCCTGTTTGAAAAGGGTTCCAGCCCCTTCGCCGCGCCGCGCGATCCGGAGGTGGCCGCGGTGTCCGCCAAGCCCGGGGGTGGCTCGCCGGAAGAGATCGGGGCGCGCGGGCCGACGAATCCGAACCCCACGAGCGGGCACATGTGGTTTTCGCCGATCATTCCGAGAACCGGCGAAGCCATCTTCGCAGCCAACCGCGTGTTTTCCCAGGCCGCGCAGGAGTTTGGGTTGCCCAGCCTGGGGTTCAGCCTCCCGTCATGTTACTGGGAGCGGGCGTTCATCTACATTTTCGCCTTGCCGGTGACGCGCGATGCCGAGTTCAACAAGAGAAACCGCGCGGTCTTCCAGCGCATGATTCAGCTGGCAGCCGAACGCGGCTGGGGCGAATACCGCACCGCCCCCGCTTATCAGGACGCGATCATGAACACCTACTCCTACAACAATCACGCCCTGCTGCGCTTCCACGAGCTACTTAAGGACGCCGTGGATCCCAACGGCATCCTCTCGGCGGGCCGGTACGGCATCTGGCCCAAGCATCTGAGGAAGGCAAAGCCATGAAGACCATGGGAATCCGTCTGGCGGTCGTGCTGGGTTTGATCCTTGCGGCGCAGGCCTTGGCCGCGCAAGAGCAACGCGTACCTTCGGCGTGGACTCCCGCGACCCCGTCCGCCCAGGGCCAGCCCCGCGGCTACGTCGAATACCAGAAGTTCTGCTCCCAGTGCCACGGCCAGGGCGTGGGAAAACCGGGCACACTGGCGCTGGCGGACAAATACAAGGGCGAGAAGCCCGCGCTGCTGGAAAAGCGCACGGACCTGACGCCGGAGATCGTCAAGATTTTCGTGCGCAACGGGATCTCGGTGATGCCGTTTTTCCGCAAAACGGAAATCAGCGACGCCGACCTGGACGCCATCGCCGCCTATCTCACGCGCAACAACAAGAAGCCATAGGGCCAAGCCGGATCGTTGGCCGGAAAGACGGATCTGCGATGCGGATTCCCCCAGGTGTGAGCAGCAAGGATTTCTCCAGCGCGCTCCAGGAATTTGAAGCCGCCGTCGGAAAACCATGGGTATTCACGTCCGACGAGGACCTGGACCTGTATCGCGATTCCTACTCGCCGGTGTGGAACGAGGACGAGGAGCCCATACCCTCTGCGGCGGTCGCGCCGGACGGGGTGGAGCAGGTCCAAGCCATCGTGCGCACCGCAAACAAGTACAAAATCCCCCTCTGGACGATTTCGACGGGCAAGAATCTGGGCTACGGCGGCTCGGCCCCGCGGCTGCGCGGCAGTGTCGTACTGGACCTGAAGCGCATGAATCGCGTGCTCGAGATAAACGAAAAAAACCACTACGCACTGCTCGAGCCGGGCGTCAGCTACTTCGATCTATACCAGTACATCCACGAACGCCAACTCAACGTCTGGATCGATCCGCCCGACCCCGGCTGGGGCAGTCCGGTGGGCAATTCGCTGGAGAGGGGCGGCGGCTACACGCCCATGCACGACCATTTCGACGCAGTCTGCGGACTCGAAGTCGTGCTGCCGAGCGGCGAGGTGATGCGCACGGGAATGGGAGCGCTGCCCGGCGCGAAGACGTGGCAGCAATACAAGTACGGTTTCGGCCCGCACGTGACGCCGATTTTTTCTCAATCGAGCCTCGGGATTGTCACGAAAATGGGAATCTGGTTGCTTCCCCCGCCCGAAGCCTACCTCTCGGGAACCGTGATGGTCTGGAAGCATCATGACCTGATTCCTCTCGTTGAGATTTTCGCCGAGCTTCAGGACTCGGGAATCATTCGCGGCACCACGTCTTTCGCGAGCCCTTTCTGGCTCGGCCCGCCCAATCCGGAGTTGGACTCTCTGCGCGCCAGCGGGTCGGTGAAGCCCCTGGAGGACTACGCCGAGCGGAAGAAGATACCGTACTGGAGTCTTCCTCTCCCTTTCTACGGCCCGGCCAAAGTGGTCGCCGCACAGTGGGAATACGCCAAAGAGAAGTTCTCGTCGATTCCGGGAGTCACATTCCAGGACGGTCCCTCCCACCGCTTCCCGCTGGGCGCGGAGGAGCTGGCGAAAATCCCGGACACCGTTCCGCTCGGCATTCCGAGCCTCCACATTTTCTCGTTGCTCCCACCGGGGAGCCAGGGGCATATTGGGTTTTCGCCCATCCTTCCCATGTCGGGCGAAGCACTGCTGGAGGCAATGACGGTGTTCGACCGCGTTCACAGCGAGTTGGGTGCGGGTCGCGCCGCGCTGGTCGTCCTCACATCTTTCCCGCGGGCCCTGGTGATCATCGACCTTTTCCCGGTCGAGCGGAACGTGGAGCGGAACCGCAAGACGCGCGAGATCTACCGGCGGCTGATCAAAGAGGCGGCGGCTCACGGCTGGGGCGAGTACCGGACGCACACAACGTTCATGGGGGATATTTCCAACACCTACTCCTTCAACAACCATGTGCTGCGGCGCTTTCATGAAACGATCAAAGATGCGGTCGATCCCAACGGGATCTTGTCGCCCGGCAAGTGCGGTATCTGGCCCAAACACCTGAGAGAGGAAAAGGCATGAAAAACGCGAGAGTTGCTCTGATTGTCGTGCTGAGCATGATTTTTGCGGCGCAGGCATTCGCCGCGCCGGACGAATCCGCGGTGGAGAAGGGGCAGAAGGTCTATCAGAAGTGGTGTTTTCCGTGCCACGGCACTGGAAGTGGAAAGCCCGCCACCGATCTGCTGGCCGCGCGCGACAAGGGGTCGAGGCCCGCGGCGCTGGAGGAGCGCACCGACCTGAGCGCGCCGCTGATCAAGATGTTCGTCCGTCACGGGGTGATGTTCATGCCCACGTTCCGCAAGACGGAAATCAGCGACGCCGACCTGGATGCCCTCTCCGCCTATCTGACGCGCAACAACAAGCGCTAACCTGGCCCCGGGCGTCTCGTTCGCTCTGGACAACGCCCTGAACGACGTTCCGCCTTCCCGGCCAGGAAAAACGGCTCCGCTTCCCGCGGAGAAACTGTCCTGGCCTCCGCCGCACCGGCGGAAATCTCCGGGAACGCGCTATAATGCCGGTCCGGCGCGCCCGAACGGAGTTCGCGGCGGCGATGCATCGCAAGCGTGCCGTTTGCCTTCCCATGTACTTTTTCTATCGAATTCTCACGGCGGCGAGCATGTTCTTTCTCGCGCCGTACTATGCCCTGCGCGGCTGGCGCCGCGGCGAGTCGTGGCGCGGACTGCGCGAACGCCTGGGCGTCCTGCCGGCGGAAATCACCGCGCGCGCCCTCCCTTCCGGCACGGCCGCGGGCAACCGCCCCGGCCCCATCTGGCTGCACGCGGTATCAGTGGGCGAAGTCCTGGCCGCCGGACCGCTTGCCGAAGGCCTGAAGCAGCGTTTTCCGGACCGCCCGGTGTTCGTTTCGACGACCACGGAAACGGGCCAGCGCCTGGCGCGCGAGCGATTGCAATTTGCCGACGGGATATTCTATTTTCCAGTGGACTGGGTCGTGCCGGTTCGCCGCGCCCTGCGGGCCATCTCTCCGGCGCTGGTGATCGTCATGGAAACCGAAATCTGGCCCAATTTTCTCCGCGAAGCACATCGCCGGGGCGTTCCGGTCATGTTCGCCAATGCGCGGATTTCCGAGCGGTCGTTCGCCCGTTACAAACGCTGGAGATTCCTGATCGACGTCTTCTTCCGGCGTGTCCTGCGTGATGCGGAGCTTTTCCTGGCCCAAACCCCCGAGGACGCCGCGCGGCTCGAGGAAATGGGCGCGCCCGCCGGCCGCGTGGAAGTGACCGGCAACTTGAAATACGATAGCGCGCCGCCGGAACTCGGCGCGTTCGGGCAATGGCTCGAAGGGCAGATTCGCGGGCAGGAGCGCTGGCCCGTGCTCGTCGCCGGAAGCGTGGTCGCGGAAGAAGAGGAGGCCGTGCTCGCGGCCTACGACATCGTGCAGCGGCGGTGGCGGCGGGCGCTGCTGGTCCTCGCGCCGCGCAAACCGGACCGCTTTGACGCCGCGGCCAGCATCGCCGCGGGCGGCGGATGGAATGTGGTCCGCCGCAGCCGCGTCGACATGGGAGCCGCGCTGGACGAAAATGCCGACGTGCTGGTGCTCGATTCGATCGGCGAACTCGCGGGGCTCTACCTGCTGGCGGACGCCGCGTTTGTGGGCGGCTCGCTGGTTCCCGCGGGAGGCCACAACATCCTCGAACCCGCGTGGTTTTCCAAGCCGCCTGTCTTCGGGCCGTCCATGGAAAACTTTCGCGACATGGCCGCGCAATTCCTCGCGGCGCACGCCGGAATGCAGGTGAGCGGCGGGCCGCAACTGGGGAACGCCTGGGTGCAGCTGATCGACAACAGCGCGCTGCGCGAACGCATGGGCAAGGCCGCTCTCGGGCTTTCCGAACGCAACCGCGGCGCCACGGCGCGCTCTCTGGACCGCATCGCCGCCGTACTGCGGTCGCGGGGGGAAGCCGCGTGACGCTCGCCGAAGCGTTCCTGTGGCCGCTCACGCTGCCCTACGGAGCCGTCACGTACATGCGGGCGCGCGCCTACCGGATGGGCCTGCTGCGGCCGCGGCGCCTGCCTGGCATGGTCATCAGCGTGGGCAATCTGACGGCAGGCGGCACGGGAAAAACGCCCATGGTCCTGTGGATCGCCGAGCGACTGGCCAGCGAGGGGAAGCGCGCGGGCATTCTCACGCGCGGTTATGGCGGCGCGAGCACGTCCGCCGGACATACCAGCGATGAAGTGCAATTGCTCGCGGCGCGCCTGGGAAACCGCGTGGAATTGGGCGTGGGCGCCGATCGCTGGGCGCGCGGGAGCGAACTGGCCCAGCGGGGCGTCGAATGGTTCGTCCTGGACGACGGCTTCCAGCATCTGCAATTGGCGCGCGACGTGGACATCGTTCTGATGGACGCCACGAACCCCTTCGGCGGCGGCCATCTGATTCCCGCCGGGCGCCTGCGCGAGGGGCGCAGGGCGCTGGGGCGCGCGGATATCATCGTCATCACGCGCAGCAGCCACGCGCCCGCCGTGGAAGCGGCTGTGCGGCGCCATTCCGGCGCGCCCATCTTCTACGCGCGCCCGCAGCTGGAGTCGGTGTGCCTGCTGCGCGGCGAATATCCGGGCGTCGAGGATGCCGGCGCTCGCGCGCACCGCTTTTTTGCGTTTTGCGGCATTGGCAATCCCGCGACGTTTCTGGCGGACGCACGCGAATGGAATTTGCAGATTGCGGGCCACCGGTTTTTCCCGGATCATCATCGCTATACGCAGCGGGACATGAATGCGTTGGCCGAACAAGCGCGAGCCGCCGGAGCCGGCAGCCTGCTGTGCACGGAAAAGGATGTCTTCAACCTCGCTGGCGTGCAATCGCGCCCCATCGAGATCCGCTACGCACGGATTTGCATGCGCCTCGACCGCGAAGAGGACTTCTGGCGAGCCGTCGTGGCGCGCGCCGCATCCCGGAAGGCAGCCCGGGCCTGAGATTGCCCGGCGAGTACGAGAAATGCACGGAGGGAGCGCCGCGGTTTGCCGCTTCCGGTGCGGCTGTGATACTTTTCGGCGCGGCACATTTGCGCGACATGCCTGAGGAGAATCGTTGAGTCCCGCTCGCAAGAATCGAAAGCGCTCCCCCCGGCACGCCGCCGGCGCCGCGGGGGATGCCAGTGTTGACCTCACGCGCCTGTTGGACCTGGTCGGCGCATTTCCGCGCCAGAAGGTGTGCGTGGTCGGAGATTTTGTCCTCGACGAATTCGTCTCCAGCGAGATCTCGCGCATCTCCCGGGAAGCCCCCGTGCTGATCCTGCGCCACCGGCGCACCGAGGTCTATCCGGGAGGCGCGGCCAACGCCGTGAACAATCTCGCGGAACTGGGCGCTCGCGTCCTGCCGGTGGGTGTGGTCGGCGACGACGAGGGCGGGCGCGCGCTGCTGGAACTGTTTCGCCGCAAGCGCGTCGACGTCTCCCGCATCGTGCGCCTCCGGGACTGGGTCACAACGAAGAAAACGCGCTTCCTCGCCGGATGGACGCACACCACCGAACAGCAAGTGCTGCGCGTGGACTACGAGCCCACCGCAGCGCTGGCACCGCCGGTGCAGGAAGCCGTCGCGCGCAAGGCCCGGCAGGCGGCGCGCCAGGCCGGCACCGTGCTGGTCTCCGATTACGGCTTGGGCGCGGTCACGCCCGAGATCGTGCGCCGGCTTCCCGCGCAACGCATCACGCTCGACTCGCGCTACCGTTTGCTCGAATACCGCGACGCGCGGATCACCGCCGCCACGCCCAACGAGCCGGAACTCGAAGAGGCGTATCACGAGCGCATCGGCACGGACGTCGGCAAGCTCGAGGAACTCGGCCGGCGCGCGCTGCGCGATCTCGGCCTGGCGTCGCTGGTCGTGACCCGCGGCAAGGACGGCATGGCGGTCTTCGAATCCGGCGTGCAGGACCGGCGCGAGACGCTCCCGGCGGTCCGCCACATTCCCATTTACGGTTCCGATGCTCCGGTGGACGTGACCGGCGCGGGGGACACGGTCATCGCCGTGTTCACGCTGGCGCTGGCGGCCGGCGCATCGTTCCTGGAAGCCGCGCACCTGGCCAACTACGCCGGCGGCATCGTCGTGATGAAGCGGCGCACCTCGGCCGTGACGCGGGCCGAACTGGAGTCCGCGCTGCGGCGGGAAGCCACCGCTCAGCGCTAACGCCCCTCGATGGATACGCGCCAAAAAATTCTGTCCCGCGAGGGCGTTCGGGAGGTGCTCGAGGAGCACCGGCGCGCCGGCCGCCGCATTGTGTTTGCCAACGGCGTCTTCGACCTGCTCCACGTGGGGCACGTCCGCTATTTGCAAGCAGCGCGCGCCGAAGGAGACGTTCTGGTCGTGGGCGTCAATTCCAACCGGAGCACCCGCACGCTGAAGGGCGAGGGCCGCCCGATTCTCACCGAGCAGGCCCGCGCGACGCTGGTTGCCGCGCTCGCGGCGGTCGATTACGTCGTCCTCTTCGACGAGCCCGACGTCAAACCGCTCCTGCGCGCCTTGCACCCCGACGTGCACGCCAAGGGAACCGACTACACGCCGGAGTCGGTCCCTGAGCGAGATCTGGCCGCTTCGCTCGGCATTCGCGTGGCGATTGTCGGCGACCCCAAGCAGCACTCCACGCGCGACCTTCTCGGGCGGCTGCGGCGGCCCAGCCATGATTGAGCCGCGCTTTCTGCTCGTTCGGCTGGGCTCGCTGGGCGATATCATTCACACGTTGCCGGCCGCTTCGGCGCTCCGCGACACCTTTCCGGAGGCGCGCATCGATTGGGTCGTCGACCCGAAATGGACGAGACTTTTGGAGGGGAATTCCGATCTGAGCGGAGTGATCCACTTCGACCGCAAGAATCTGCGCGGCATGGCCGCCACGATCCGCACGCTGCGCGCGGCGCGCTACACCTGCGCGATCGACTTCCAGTCGCTCTATAAATCGGCGCTCCTGGCCCTTCTGTCCGGCGCACCGCGCCGCATCGGCTTCGAACGCCGCTACGCGCGGGAGGGGCTGGCGTCGCTGTTTTACACCGACCGCGTGCGCCCGCAGGGCGCCCACAAAGTCGAGCACAACCTCACGCTGGTGGAATCGGCCGGCGCCCGCCGGTCGCCGCCGCGATTTCCCCTGATGATTCACCCCGAGGAAGACGACCGCGCCGCGCGCGAACTCGCCGCCCGCGCCATCCGGGAATTCTTCGTCCTGAATCCCGGCGGCGGCTGGCGTTCGAAGTGCTGGCCCGCCGAGCGCTACGGTGAACTCCACCGTAAGCTGGCCGCCTACTACGGCTGGAGCGGCGTGGTCACTTTCGGTCCCGGCGAAGAGGATTTGGCCGAGCGCGTCGTTCGGGCGGGCGGCGCTCCGCCTCCGGTCGCGATTCCGCTCACGCTGGGTCCGCTGATGGCGGTGCTGCGCCGGGCGCGATTCATGGTGGCTGCCGACACGGGCCCGCTGCACCTGGCCGCGGCGCTCGGCACGCCGGTGGTGGGGCTCTTCGGTCCCACTGACCCCGCGCGCAACGGGCCGTATTCGCCCGGCCCGTGCAATGTCGTCGTGCGCAACGCGTCCGACTCGCAAACAACCTACCGCCGCGGCACCACCGATTCGCCGGCCATGCTTTCGATCAGCGTGGACCAGGCCTTCGCAGCCGTCCAACGCTGCCTGGAGTCACGTTCATGAACCCCCCGAGAAAATTCTGGATGCGCTGGCGTGTCCGTGCGGGTTATCCCGTCGCGGTTCTCTACTGGCTGTTGGCGGCGCCCGCGCCTCGCTCCATCCTGCTCGGCGGAATCGTGGCGGCCTTCGGGCTGCTGGTGCGCGCGCTGGCCTCGGGCCATCTGCACAAGGACCAGGAACTCGCCACCACCGGACCTTACGCGAGCACGCGGAATCCGCTCTATCTGGGCAGCGCGTTTCTCGCCGCCGGGTTCGTGATCGCGGGGCGTTCGTGGTGGGCCGGGTTGCTGGTCGCCACGTACTTCACGGTGTTCTATTACGCGGTGATGAGGGCGGAGGAGGAAGGTCTGCGCCAGAGGTTCGGCGCGGCCTTCGAGGAATACGCCGCGCGCGTCCCCTTCTTTTTTCCGCTCTTCGGCGGCCCCCACCCCGAACCCTCTGCTCCTACCGCCGCAACAGGACCGGTCTTCTCCTGGGCGCAGTACCGCCAGAACCGCGAATACAGCGCCCTGATTGGAACCCTCGCCGGCCTGGGAATTCTGTGGCTCCGGATGTGGATTCGCGCGCGGCTGGGATACTGAGGGGGCTACTGCAGCCGGTAGACGGCGTGCATCATGCGCTGGAACTGCGGCTTGTAGATCAAATCGAACGTCCGCTCTTTGCCCGGGAACATCTCCAGCGCCACGCGCCGCGTCGCCGCGACCATTCCCGCGGCTTGCTCGGGGGATAGCCCGCCTCCCGCGATGGTCTCGAGCGTGAGGTTCACCAGAATCCGCAACCGCCGGATGCGCCGGCTCTCCTCGTCGATCGCTTCCTGACTCGGCGCAGAGGTTTCGTAGGTGGTTTCCATGATGGCCCTGGGTTGTAACCTCGCCCAGTATGAACAGCGGCCCGCGGTCAGGCAATAGTACCCGGGTACAGTAATTCGCCTTCTTTGCCTGTACAGCAACACGCCCGCGCGCGCGCCGGAATCACCCGCTCGCGCGGTCCCGCACCTTCTCAGGGAAACGGCGGCTCCGTGAAACTGTGCACGGAGATTTCCCGGCCGTCGGTCCTCACGGAAACGGCGCCGTCTCGGTCGGTCCGCAACAAGCGCACGCTGTCGCGCTCGTAGCGCTCCAGGACATTTTCCGCCGGGTGGCCGAACGGATTCACCGCGCCCACCGAAACCACCGCCACGCGCGGCCCCACGGCGGCCAGAAACTCCTCGGTGGACGATGTTTTGCTCCCGTGGTGCGGAACTTTCAGGAACTCGGCGCCCAGCGGCGCGTGCTCCGCCACCAGTTTGTCTTCGACGTGCTGCTGAATGTCTCCGGCGAGCAGGAAGCGCACGCGGCCGTCGGAAAGCCGCAGGACCAGCGAATCGTCATTGGACGCATCGTTCACCGGCCCGGCATCGGGCGGCCAGAGCACCTCACCCCGGACGCCGCTCCAGGCGAACCCGGCTCCTTGCGCCTGGTGCACGATGGCTACGCCGCGGGCCCGCGCGTGCGCCAGCAGACTCCGGAACGCGGGCGTCTGCTCGTCGCGCCCGATCCACAACTGGCCGACGCGGAAATTGTCGAGCACGCTGTGCAGGCCGTCGAGGTGGTCGTGGTGCGCATGCGTCAGCGCCACCACGTCGAGCCGCTGCAATCCCCGCGACCACAGATACGGCGATACGACCTCTTCCCCGACATCAATGCCCGAACGGTAGCCGCCGGTCCACTCCGAACCCGCCAACCCACCCCCATCCACTAGCAAGGTTTCGCCGCCGGGAAAGGCCGCGAAAATCGAATCGCCCTGGCCCACGTCCAGCACATCCACTTCCAACCGCCCGCGCTCCAGATGCGGCGCAAACGGATGCCAGGCCACCAGAACCGTCAACCCCGCCAGGACCACAGCCGCTACCCACTCCGCCCGAGCGATGCGCGGCGGCAAGCCGCGCCGCGCGCTGCGCGGTCGTCGCCGCGCCGCCGCCGCGCGCGCGGCCGCCGCCAGCAGAATAAACGTCCCGAAAAATGCCGCCACCAGCCACGCGGGCGACTCCGGAATCCGGTAAGAGACGTGCGGCAGGCGGCTGAACCACTCGACGGTGCCAAGCAGCCATCCCGCGCAGTACCCGAGCATCTTTCCCAGCGCCACGGCCAGCCGCGCCCACACGAATGTGACCGCGAGTGTCAGAAAGCCCAGCGGCACGATGATCCCGGTCAAAATCACCGCGGGAATGTTGGTGACAGGCCCGGAAAGACTCACGCGGTGAAAATCCTGCGCCAGCAGCGGCATCATGCCCCATTGAATCACCGCCGAAAGCAGCACAATCTCCCACAGGCGCAGCCCGGCGCGCACCGGCAGGGTCACCAGCGTGCCCGCACGCGGCGCCAGGCGCTCGGGCAGTCGCGCGGCCAGCTGTTGCACCGCCGCGCGCATTTCGATCCGAAACTGCGCGACCCGCGGCGGATGTCCCGCGTCGCGCGTGACGTCCCCCAGATGGCGCAAGCCTTCGCGGTACGGCGCGCTGGTGCGCTCCATCCACGGCAGCGCCAGTCCGGCGATCACGCCCGCCGCGAGAAACGAAAGCTCGAAGCTCGGATCGGCCAGGGACGACGGCTTCACGAACAGGATCGCCAAAGCCGCCAGCGCCACCGTGTTCAGCATCTCGATGCGGCGAAACAGCGGCCGGGCGCATAAATAAAATACCGCCACCAGCCCGGCCCGCAGGATCGGAGGACGATCCTGCACCACGGCGACGTAGGCCATCAGCACGCTCGCCGCCACCAGGCTCGTGGCGCCCATCGAAAAGCGCAGGCGGCGGCAGAACCAGTAGACAAACACCGCCAGCGCCCCCACGTGCAAGCCCGCCACCACCAAAACGTGGTACACCGCCGTCTTTTGGAAGGCCGTGACCACCGCGGAATCGACGAAGCTGCGATCGCCCAGCAGCATCGCGCGCAGCACGGCGGCGCGTTCCGGCTGGCCGGGAAAGAGGCCATCGAGCCGCGCCAGCAGATTCGCGCGCGCCCGCGCCAGCCGCTGCGGCCAGGACGGCGGCGGGCGATCGATCAGCTGCAGCAACTCGCCGCTGCGCAGCGAGCCCGTCAGATCGATGTTTTGCCGCGCCAGGTATCCGTGCAGATCAAACGCGCCGGGATCGAGGAAATTGCGCGGCGGCCCGGCGCGCAGAAGCGCCTCGACTCGATCGCCCGCGCGCAAACCCTCGGGCGCGCTCGCCACACCCGCTTCGCCATACAGATTGGCGCGCAACCCGCCGCGAACCGGCAAGCTCCGGCCCGCCACTTCCACCGTTTCGAGATCGATTTCGTAGCGCCGCCCCCAGGGAAGATTCAGCGGGTTCTCGCGCAGGCGTCCTTGCCAGCGCAGGGGTTCGGAGGTATCCAGACTTCCCGCGGCGATCAGCCGGGCCACATGATTGGCCGGCACCCCCGCGCGCTCGACGCTCGCCGCCAGCCCTCCCAGTGCCATCCACGCCGCCAGCGCCAAGGCACCGGCCGCCGGAATCTGCTTTCGCCACGCCAGAAGCGCTCCCAACAGAATCGCCGCCACAGCGGCAATCATCCAGACCCACGGCCGCTCCAGCGAAGCAGGCCACCGCGCCGTCAGCGCGATACCCGCCGCGAACGCCGCCGCGATCCACAATGCTGGCAATTTCATGGCCGCCGGCGAAGCCGGACTACCGCCTCCATGTGAAAGGTCTGCGGGAAAAGATCGAACAGGTCCACGCGGGAAACTTCATAGCCGGCACGGACCAACACCGCCAGATCGCGCGCCAGCGTCGGGGGTTCGCAGGAAATGTAGGTGATGCGCGGAGCCCCCAGACGCGCCAGATGCTTCGCGGCTCCCGGCGTCAGGCCGTCGCGCGGAGGATCGAGCACCACGAGCTCCGGCTTCTCCTTGCAGCGGCCGAGGAAGCGCTCCACATCGGTCGAGCGCACCTCGATGGCCCGGCCGGCGTGAATATTGGCCTCGAAATCGCGGGCCGCCGCGGGGTTCGATTCCACGCCCACGACGCGCGCGAAACGCTTTCCGAGCGGCACGGAAAACAGGCCCACGCCCGCGAACAGGTCCAGCGCGAGGCTTCCGCTTTCTTCTTTTTCGGCGACTTCGCGAACCAGGTCGTCGGCGAGAAAACGGTTTACCTGAAAAAACGAGAAGTGCCCCACGCGATACACCGAGCCGCCCGCCTCGCATTCGACGTAGCCGGGGCCATTCAGCTCCATGCGTTCCCCGCTCGCGTCCCGGAAGAGCACGCTCTCGAGTTCGGGCACCAGCCGCCGCATCGTTTTCGCATGTTCGGCGGCGCGCGAAAGCGATCCGGCCAGCGTAACCGTCAGCAGGAGCTTCGCATCGCCCGCGCCCGCAAACGCCTCGACCTCGCGCAACTCGCGCGGCAACTCCCCGGCGGCCAGCGCGGCGCGCAGCGCCAGCAGAGTCTTCGAAAGCACGGGCGAGAGAATCGCGCACTCCTCGACCGGACACAGCGCCGTCGTGTTGGCGCGGTAATATCCGATGCCACTCTTGGCGGCGCCGGAGCCGGCGGTTTCCGACGGCGTTTTCTCCGGAGGCCGCACCTTCCACTGCGCGCGGTTGCGGTAGCCCCACGGCGGTGAGGCGTGCGTGGCGATTTCTCCGGTCCAATTCACCTGGCCGATTCTCCGCAGGGTCTCGCGCAGGATTTCCGCCTTGTAGCGCAGCTGCGCCTCGACGGGGATGTGCTGGTAATCGCAGCCGCCGCAAACGCCGAAATGCGGGCAGCGCGGCGCGATGCGCTCGGGCGAGGGCTCGAGGATCCGCTCCACCCGCGCGCGCACGAACTTCTTCTTGGTTTCCACCGGCGTGACCGCCACGCGTTCCGCCGGAAGCACCAGGGGCACGAAAACGGTCGAGCCGTCGTGATGCGCCAGGCCTTCGCCGCCGTAGATCAGTTTTTCGATTTTGATTTCCATCGTTGTCATCACAGGGGTGCTGCCGTGCCGCGCTCAGGTGAGATAAAAGAGGCTCAGCCGCGGCAGATCGAATTGCTCGAACAACCGCTTCTGCAAATACTGCCGCTCGAGCTGCGCCAATTGCTCCGCCGACATTTTACGCCGATACGGGGCCAGCGCGCGGTCCATTTCGCGGCGGATGCCGAGCAGCGCCTCTTCATCCGCATCGGCGGCCAGCGCCGCCGTCAGCTTTTCCTCGCTCACGGTGAGCCGCCGCTCGAGGTCTTCCAGGTCGAGCGCTCCCGGCGCATCCACCAGCGGCAGAGCTTCCTCGATGCGTCTGGCCGTATCTTCCAGGCGCGAGGCCAGGGAGGCGCTGGTTTCCTTCGCCTGCGCGCGCAGCTTGTCGGCGGCCGCGCGCAGCCGCGCCGCGTTGCGCTCCAGATATTTCCTCAGCTCGACGCGGGAAAACGGCTCGCTCGCCGGCCGCGCCGCCACCTCCGGGCCCGTTCCCGCAGCGGCTTCCTGCGCTTCGGCCGCGGCATCGAGCACGGCGTCCACGCAGTAGGCCAGGCTCTTCAGTTGCCGCCCGCCCGCCGCCCGCCGCGAACGCCCCCAGCTCTCGAACGCGCGGTCGATGCCCTTCAGCACGGCGCTGAGCGGAATGCCCGCCTTCTGCCAGGTCTCGACAATCGCCCAATCCAGCGGCGAGACCAGCAGGTGCGCCCCGCGCTTCCGCCAGAAGTGCTCCTCGATCTCGGTGAAGTAGTTAAAGTAGTTGAAAGAGCCCATGGGAGCGGGATGCGTTTGCCTTTGGCCGCTGTCGAAGGGAGATGCATCGCCCGCGGGGCGTGCCGTTCACGCCTTGGCGCGGCCGGACGATTTCTTTTCCGCGCCGCCTCGCTCCGGCGCGGCGGTCTGGTTGCGTTCCCAGATAATGCGGAGCCCTTCAAGCGTCAGAAACTCGTCGATCATCTCGATGTGTCGCGACGCGCTTCCGATCAGCGCGGCCTGGCCGCCGGTCGCGACCACTTTCGTTTTGGCGCCCATCACTTTTTTCATGCGGTCGAGAATGCCGTCCACCAGGTCGGTGTAGCCGTAGAAGAGTCCGGCCTGCATCGACGCCACGGTGTTGGTCCCGATAATCTTTCCCGGGTCCTTAATCTCGACGCGAAACAACCGCGCGGCCCGTCCGAACAGCGCGTCGGCCGAAATCCCGATTCCGGGCGTGAGCACGCCGCCCAGGTATTCCCCGCGCGGCGAGATGGCATCGAAATTGATGGCCGTGCCGAAATCCACGACGATGCAAGGGCCGCCGTACTTCTCAAATGCCGCGAC
Source organism: Terriglobia bacterium (assembly GCA_020072765.1). Taxonomy (GTDB): domain Bacteria; phylum Acidobacteriota; class Terriglobia; order Acidiferrales; family UBA7541; genus Palsa-295. The sequence continues at coordinate 42,018 of JAIQGD010000007.1, read as the reverse complement.
GCTATTGACGATCCGGTCCGCCCCCACCTCAAGCGGATTGTCGTAGTGCACCGGCATCCCGGTCTTGATCCCTGGCTCGACGAACAGCGCCTTGCGCCCGAAATAGCGCTCCGCCATGCCCGCCAGCGTCCCGTTCAGCGGCGGCACCACCGAGCTGACGATCACGCCGCCGATTTCCTTTGGATCGAGTCCCGCCAGCGTGAACAGATTGCGCGTCAGAATGCCGTATTCGTCGACGGTCTGGTCCCGCGCGGTGGTCAGCCGCCAGTTGGCGACCAGTTCCCTGCCCCGGAACACTCCCAGCACCGTGTTGGTGTTGCCCGCGTCCAGCGTCAAGAGCATCAGGAAGCCTCCGCAACGTCGCCTGAAAGCACCGGCTCGATCCCGCGCCCGTCGTCGCGCGCCACGCGCAGGACACCGCTGGGCTCCAGTCCCGCCGTCGTGCCCGTAAAACTTTCCGTCGCCGTGGTGATTCGCACGCGCTTCCCCTCGCAGTAGCTCGACACCTCGGCGAACCTCCGCAGGGCCGGCAGCGACCCCTCGGCCAGGAACTGATTGTAGTAGCGGTCCAGATGGCGGAGCAACCGAATCAGCAGTTCGAGCCGGGAATGCACCTTGCCCGACTCCATGCGCAGCGAGGTCGCGATGCCCGCCAGCTCCGCCGGCATCTTCCCCTGGTTGACGTTCACGCCGATGCCCACGACGGCGTAGTGCACGCGGTCCGGCTCCGCGTGCATCTCCGTGAGGATGCCGCAGATTTTCCGGCCTCCGGCCAGCACGTCGTTCGGCCAGCGGATGTCGGGGTGCGCGCCCAACTCCTCGGCAATGGCGTCGCGCGCGGCCAGGCCCGCCACCAGCGTCAGCAGCGGCGCGTGCGCCGGAGGCACCCGAGGCCGCAGCAGCACGCTGCAATAAATCCCCGCCGACTTCTCCGAAGTCCACGAGCGGCCCGCCCGGCCCCTTCCGGCGGTCTGCTCCTCGGCCAGCACCACCGCGCCGTGCGGCTCGCCCGCTTCCCCCAGCCGCATGGCCACGGCATTGGTCGAATCGATTTTGAAGAAGTGGAAGATGCGGCGGGCAAACGCCGTGCCGTGCAGCCGGTGGCTCAGCATCTGCGGAAGCAGGATGTCCGGCACGCGCTCGATGTGGTAGCCGCTCCGCGGATGGCCCTGGACGCGCACGCCCAGCGCGCGCAGCTTCTCCATCCAGCGCCAGACCTGCTGCCGCGTGACGCCGATTTCCTTGGCGATCTTCGCGCCGCTGACGACGATTGTCGCGTTTTCCGCCAGCAGCGTCAGCAGCGCGTCGATGCGCCGGTCCGTCGTCCCCGGCGGGGTCGCTATTCGCTTCGTGGCCATCGTAAGCCTCGAAGCATACTCGACGCGCCCCCCGCGAACAAGCTCGGCGCATCGAGACGCCCTTCCATCCGCAGAAGGCTCTGCAAGAGGCCGATGCAACTACGATTGGAGCTGCTGGAGGCGCTCCTGGAGTTTCTGCTGTTCGAGCTGGCGCTCGGCGAGCGTCTTGCGGAGATCGTCCACAATCTTGGCGGGGGCTTTGGTGGTAAAGCTGTCGTCGGCCAGGCGCTTCTGCTTGGACTCAACATCCTTTGCCAGGCGCTCGATATCCTTCTTCAGCCGCGCGACTTCGGCCTGCTTGTCCACGGCTTCGCCATAAGCGATGCGCAGCTCAAATCGCGCCGTCGAACGCATCGCCGCGCCGGCCGGATCGAGATGGCCCGAGGCGATTTGCAGGCCCGAAAGCGTGGCCAATCGCAGCAGGGGTTCCAGATTCCCCTCGACGAGCATGCGCAGGGCGGCATCCCCGGTCGAAAAATCCGCGGGGACTTTGCGCTTGGGATCGAGCTTCATCTCGGCGCGGATGTTGCGCACGGCGATGATGATCTCCTGCAGCGTGGCCATGTCCGCCTCGGCGCCGGCATCGGCCCACTCCGTCCGCGGCTCGGGAAATTTATCCAGCGCAATGGAGCGCGCGCCGGCCGGCTGCGGCAGGCGGTGCCACAGCTCTTCGGTCAGAAACGGCATCACGGGATGCAGCAGCCGCAGCGCCGCATCCAGCGCCGCGAAAATATTCCGCCAGGCCCCGAGCGCGATTTCGCGGTCCGGCGACGTCAGCTGCGGCTTCACCCATTCGATGTACCAGTCGCAGAAGTCGCCCCAGAAAAACTGGTAGATCGTCTGGCACGCCTCGTGAAAGCGGAAGTGCTCCAGCGCGTCGTGCACCTCGGCCGCCACGCCCGCCAGCCGCGCAAACAGCCAGCGGTGCACGAGCGCGCCTTCGCCCTTCACCGGATAGGGCGCCTGCGCGCGTATCTCGGGCGCCGCCAGCTCTTCCAGCGTCAGCCCGCTCGCCTCCACCTTCTCCAAATTGACGAACAGAAAGCGCGCGGCATTCCAGATTTTGTTGGCGAACGCGCGCGCCCCCAGGATGCGGTCTTCGCTCAGGATGATGTCGGTGCCGGGAGCGGCCATGCTGGCCAGCATGTAGCGGAGCGCGTCGGTGCCGTACTGCTGCGTCAATTGCAGCGGATCGACGCCCGTGCCCTTCGTTTTCGACATCTTCGCACCTTCCGCCGTGCGCACCAGCGAATGCAGGTATAGACGCCGGAACGGAATGCGGTCCTTGGCCTCCGCCCCCTTGTTCAGATGCAAGCCCATCATGATCATCCGCGCATCCCAGAAGAACAGAATGTCGTAGCCGCTGATGAGCAGGCTGGTGGGATAGAACGCGCGCAGGTCCGCCGCATCGTCGGGCCAGCCCAGCGTGGAAAACGGCCACAGCGCCGAGCTGAACCACGTGTCGAGCACGTCGGAATCCTGCGTGAGGTTCGCGCCGCCGCACTTCGGGCACTTCCGCGGCACGCTCGCCGCGCGCGCGTTTCCCTCGACGATCTCGACGCGCGCATCGGCCGCCGCCACCATGTCCTTGCAATCGCCGCAGTGCCAGATGGGAATGCGGTGGCCCCACCAGAGCTGGCGCGAGATGCACCAGTCGCGGATATTTTCCAGCCAGTTGAGCAGGATGGTCCGCTGGTTGTCGGGCACGACCTCGATGACGCCGTCGAGAACCGCCTGCTTGGCCGTCTCCGCCAGCGGCTTCATCTTGCAGAACCACTGCGTCGAAATGCGCGGCTCGACGATGGCCTTGCAGCGGTCGCAGACGCCGACGGCGTGCAGGTGTTCCTTGACGCTTTCGAGCAGGCCCAGTTCCTGCAGCTCGGCGACAATCCGCGCGCGGGCCGCAAACCGCTCCACGCCGGCGTATTTCCCGGCCGCTTCGTTCATGTGCCCGTCGGGCGTCATCACGTCGATTTCCGGAAGGTTGTGGCGCTTGCCCACTTCAAAGTCGTTGGGATCGTGCGCCGGCGTAATCTTCACCACGCCCGTACCGAACTCGCGGTCCACATACGCGTCGGCCACCACGGGAATCTCGCGATTCACCAGAGGCAAGAGAACGGTCTTGCCGATCAGATGCCGGTATCGCTCGTCCTCCGGATGCACGGCCACGGCGGTGTCGCCCAGCATCGTTTCCGGGCGCGTGGTGGCGACGGTGACGTGCTCCTGCGAGCCCGCCAGCGGGTAGCGAATGTTCCAAATTTCCCCCGTGCGCTCGTGATGCACCACTTCCAGATCGCTGATGGCCGTCTGGCAGCGCGGGCACCAGTTGACCATGTAGCGCCCGCGATAGATCAGGCCCTCGCGGTACAGCCGCAGAAACGCCTCGAGCACGGCGCGGTAGAGTTCCGGTTCGAGTGTGAATCGCTCGCGCGTCCAATCGCAGGAGGCGCCCAGGCGGATCATCTGGCTCTTGATGACGCCGCCGCTTTCCGCCTTCCATTGCCAGGCGCGCCGTTCGAATTCCTCGCGCCCCAGGTCCTGGCGGCGGATTTTCTGCTTCGCCAGCTCGCGCTCGACCACGAATTGCGTGGCGATTCCCGCGTGGTCCATTCCCGGCAGCCACAGCGTGCGATGGCCCTGCATGCGGTGCCAGCGCACCAGCATGTCGATCTGCGTGTGCTCGAGCATGTGCCCGATGTGGATCGAGCCGGTGACGTTGGGCGGCGGCAGCGCAATCGAAAACGCCGGGCCGCTGCCGGAGTTCTCCGCGCGGTACAGCTTCAAGTCGAACCAGGCCTTCGCCCAGCGCTCTTCGATCTCCTGCGGCTCGTACGCCTTGGGAATTTCCCGGGGCATGGGTTCCTTATTGTCGTGAATTTTCTGCAGAAGCGGAACAATCAATATAAGCGGCGGGCCAGCAGGGCGTCAATCGAATGAGCAGACCAACGGTACTGCGCAACGGGTGAGACGGCAAAAACGAGGCATCCTGGCCTTACCGTCCCTTTGGTTGCGTCGCCACCTTGGGCAGGTAGACGCGTTCCGCCTCCCAGCATCCGAAGTCCTTGCCCAGATAGTAGTTCTGATCGATATCCGCGAGCACCTCAGGGGTCCATCGGTCGCTGGGCGCTATCCCTCGATGAAGCACAACCGCGTCAAACTGTTTCTGGCGCAAGCGGTCCCGCACCGGCGCGTCCGGCCATGCTCGGTGCATGACCAGTTGCGCAAAGACATACGGACTGGAGAGCAGCACGGGCTTGCCGGAGAGGACCAACGCGCCCACATTCTCGGAAAGCATTTGGTCGCCGTGGCTGCGCAGGAACGCATACTCGCGTTCGCACCCGCTGGCATCCACCCGGCGAAAATGAAGCGAGAACACCGCGAGCGTCGCGGAGACGACCACCGCCAGAACCGAGGCGGGAAGAATCGCGGCGCCCTTGGCCTTGGCCCATGCGGACATCTCATTCCACCCCAGGCCCGCGCAGAGGCAGCTGGCGGCTATCAATTCGAACAGGTGATTGACGTTCGAGCCCAGCTTGCCCGCGGTAATCGCCCCGCACAACGCCATCAGAAAATAGAGCGGCCCGAGGGACATCTTCTTGCGCACAACATCGAACACGATGGCCACCACAACCAATCCCCAAATCACGGGGAGCTCCATCGACAGCAGCCTCAGGTGCTTCAAGTAAGCGGAGAACTGGAACGGGTCCGGGTGCGTGCCGAACATCTGAAATGCAAAGTGCCCGCCGGACCAGATCTGTGCGGCGCTAGAACCCGCGATCACCAACGCCGCCCCCAGTCCCAGAGATTTCCCGAGACGTTTCCAATCCCGCTGGATGACGAGGTAGAGTCCGCAGGACGCCGGAGCGGCCAGCAAGCTGTATTTCACGAAGAGCGCGGCCACCAGGAACACGACGGCGATATACCATCGTCGCGGGGCCATAAAAAAAACGCACAGTCCCGCGACCGTCAAAGCCAGTCCCAGAAAATCCACACGGAGGATCGGCATCCAGGTCCGAATCGTGGGCACGCACAAGAACAGGCAGCCAAAACCGATCGCCGCGGACCACGAATTGCCAAAATGGCGGAGCAGCACCATCAGCAATCCGGCAACGCCCACGGCGCAGAGCACCACGAAGACGCGCGGCGCCGTAAAACTCACTCCGAACACTTTGATAAGCGCAGCCGTGGAGAGATAAGCCAGAGGGCCGTAGGGATTGAAGGCCACGGGCCAGCCATGAGGATCGGGATAGGGAGTCAGGCCCTGCACGATGCGCAGCCCGGCATTCAGAACATTCCCTTCTTCGTAGTCCAACTCCATCGGTACGCGCAGCAGATGGAAAGCATCCGCCACGGCCACTGCCGCATAACCGGCCATCACCAAGGCGAAGGCTGCCGCCATCCATTTGCTGATCCGTTCCTGGATCGTCTGCATGCGGGACCGCCAAGCGGTCACTCCGTTTCCCCACAGAACCGCCCGATGGATACTGACTGGGGGCGGACGCCTGTGAATCTGCCTGACTCCCGCGACGGCAGCGCCGACGGTTCGTTCCCTCCCACATCAGAAGTCAGAAGTGTCTCGGGGGTCGCAAAAGTATGAAATCCATGCGGTATCGCGTCAAGCCGGACGCCATGAGCGGTTTCCGCCGTCGAAACCAGCACGCGGATTGGCGAAGCGCAGAGGACCTCATCGCCCCGTTCCGGCGCGAGAACATTGTCCGGCGGACGCTACGGCCGGGCGCAGACGAAATTGGCCGCGTCGTCGATGCTGCCGCTGCCCTTGTATTTCGCGACCTGCGGATAGGGGCACAGGGGCCGCGTGCGGTCCACTTTTCCCTTCGTGCTGTGGGACGCGACGATCCATTCCGGGGCTTTTCCCTGCTCCACCCACGGCACGATGGCACTCATCGCGTTAAATTCGTTCGGGCCCTCGCCTCCGCGGCAGTGTTCCATCCCCGGAGCCATGAACAGACGCACCGACCCGTCCGCCTTCGCCGGCCCGCCCATCGCCTTCACCACGCTTTGGAAATAGTTCAGGCTGTTCCCCGGAGCGATCAGCGCGTCGTTCCAGCCGTGGTACATCAGCAGCTTCCCGCCGCGTGAAAAGAAAGGCTGGAGGTTCGGATTGATGGCGTTATTGAGCCCGCCGTCCTCTTTGTCGGCAAACGCGATGTCCCGGTCGAAATTCAGCGTGCGGTAATCCCACTTGGGGTCCTTGAAGATCACGTATTGAAACGTCTCGGTGACGATCGGGGCCGGCTCTGGGCCTGCCAGAACGCCCCACAGCATCTCGCTCCCCCGTTCGACGCCCGGAAAAATCTCCTGCTTCGTGCGCGGATTGATGGCCGGCGAATAGATCTGGCGCGCCGCTTCCACCTGCGCGGCATTCAGGCAATCGGGGCCGTCCCCGCTCTTGCACTCGAGGGCCTTGGGATCGAAGCGGCACAGGCGCGGGTTTTCCAGCAGCCCGTCCTTCACGCCGTCCAGCGTGTCGCACGCATCAAGCACCGCCTTGTGAATGACTGCGTATTTCGCCGGTGGAATATAGCTCTCGGGAGTCTTGTGCACCGCCTGCGCGACCCACACCGACCACGAGTGCAGATGAATCATGTAATTGGCGGGCGCTCCGGCGACAATGCCGTCGTAGTCCGCCGGATACCTCTGCGCCTCGGTCAGCCCCTGTTTTCCTCCCGTCGAGCATCCGTTCCAGTAGGAGCGGCTCGCCGGTTTGCCGTAGAACGCGGCGATGAGGGCTTTGGCCTTCAGCGTCATCTCGTGCTCGGAGCGGTACGCGAAATCCACCACCTTCTCGTGGTGTCCCAGCGCGAACGTGCCGTTCGCGCCCGCGTGTCCCGTGTCGGTGGAGCTGGTGGCGTAACCCTCGCGCAGCGCGTCCGAGAGCGCCGGGTAGCTGATGATGCCGGCCCAGCCGCCGTTGCCGACGGCCTGGAACTTCCCGTTCCAGCCGGCCACCGGCAGCCAGACTTCCATCTTGATGTCGGAATCCGCGCTCGGCTTCAGCGTGGCCGCCACACGGCAGAAGGCCGGCAGGTCGCGGAACGACGCGGGAATCGTGCCCATGAGCGCCGGGGGATTGTAACTGGCCGGCATGGTAAACGCTCCCGCCGGCACAACTTCCGCCGTGGTGATGGTGGCGCCGGGCAGCGACAGCGAGGCCAGGCTCTCGCACGAGGCGGCCCGCGCGGCGGAAGCCACGCTCAGCCCCATGGCCAGCAGCGCCGTCCAGACAGCGAAGCGAACCCAGCGTCGCGCTTGGCGGCTCGCCGGAATGTTTGCGGTGTTCATGCAGCACCCCCGTGGATGATCGGCCAACGGCGCTCAGCATATACGCGAGGCCTGCGCCTCGCAAGTGGAAGAACCACGGCACCGGTTGGATGGGGGCGTTGGTTACAGGCCAGAGTTTCGTACCCGGGGTGAAAGAGCGCACAGCCGGGACCGGAACGGTCTACTTCTGCTTCTTGGCGAGTTCGCTCTGAACGAGGTTTTCGATCAGCGGCCTGAGCACACGCTGCGAAAGCAGATCGTGCAGCTGCGGTTCGATTTTCTGGAGGATCGTCTGCACGACGGCATCCACGGTTCCCGCGTCCGGCTCCGAAGCACTCGATGAAAATTCCGGCATGGGAGCCGGTTCCGCCGCGGGCTCTGCGGGCTCGGGGCTGGCCTCGGTGGGCACGATGATCGAATACAGCGGAGGAACTTCCTCGTGGAGCGCGCCGTAGGTTGCCGACGTGGAGGGTTCTTCCTGCTCGAGCAGCGCTTCGGGAGTCACGCGCACAGCTGTGTCTTCGATCAACGACGGATCGCGAAGGGCCAGGGGCGGCGCGGGATCTTCCGGGGCAATCTCGAAATGCGGAGCGGCGGGAACACTCGCGCTGGCCTGCGGCGCCAAAACCGCTTTGCTCACGGCCGGCGGAACGGGCGGCGCGGGTTCCAGCGGCGCTTCGCTGGCGGCCTCGGCTTCGAAAAACGAATCTTCCTGCTGCGTTTGCGATCCATGTACGACGGCGGGCGCGGACTCATCTGCCGGAGCTTCCACCTCGGCGCTGGCTTCCACTGCCCAGTCCGGCGGCGGCGCCGAAGCGACAGCGGGCTCTGCCGCTTCCGGTGTCTCCGCCGCCTCCCGTTCCGATTCTTCCTCCGAGAAGGAGGGATCACCGGAATATTGCGACACGGGCTGTTCCTCGGATTCCGTTTCCACGGCCTGTTCCAGCATGACCGGGGACGCCGGCTCGGGCACAGCCACCACGGCCGGGGAACTGCGGACCTCGGGCGCTGGTCCCGCTGATTTTGCGGCGGGCGCGGATTTTGCTGGCGGTGTGCTTACGGGCGCATCCAAAACGGCGCTCAAGGCTGGTTTGGCCGCTACTTTCGGCGGCGCGGGCTTCGGCGGTGCGGGCGCGGACTCCGCGACGGGCGGCGCAGGAGATGGATCTGCCGCACCTGCGCTGGCCTGCGGGGCACCCTCTTCGGAAGGGAACATCCCTCCGAAATCTCCGTCCGAGGCAAACGCCACTTGATTGGCAACGTCCGCCGGAACTTCGAAGTTCATGGCCGAGCGCCGCCAGTCGGCGGAAGTGGATGCGGCGTCAAAATCCTCGCCTTCACCCGGCGCGGCTGCTACCGCGGGCGGCGCAGCCTCGGGGGCTTCGGCGGTGTGCTGCTTCTCATCAGACTCATCCGCGCTGGCTCCGTAGGTTCGCTGTGCGACCTCCGGGCTCGCGGCTCCCGACGCGTTCTTCAGGACAACCTCGGGCTTTGCGGGCGGCGCAGCGGCCTTTTTCGGTTTGGCATTTTCCGCGGCGACGCGGGGATTCTTTTCCAGCGCCGCAGTGACCATGGCGATCAGCGGATCGGGAGGAACGAACGGCTTCTTCAGCACGCCGTCGGCGCCCACCCGCCGGGCCTCTTTTTCGTCCAGGGGATCGAATGCGCCGACCAGCAGAATCACGGGGACGTGGGCGAAGCGCGCGTCTTTCTTGACGAATTCGCAGACTTCGTACCCATTGCGCACGGGCATGAACACATCGGCCAGAACCAGATCCGGCAGCATGTCCGGGATGCGGCGCACGGCGGCTTCGCCGTTGCCGACGGCCACCACTTTGATGCCGCGCTCCTCAAACGCCAGAGCAACCATCTTCTGGATGTTGGTATTGTCGTCAGCAACCAGGATACTTGGCACCTTCGGTCCCCTGCAGGCGCGCCTACCCTGCGCTGTGCCTGCCCCTACACTCTATTGCTAACATCCACCGGGGGCAGCGTCAACAAACTCGAAGTACTAGGGTGCTACAGTCGTTAGCAGGGGGATTCCGGGGATTACCAGGGCACCAGTTTCTTCAACCCCTTCTTTTTCTTGCTGGTGGACTCCGTCTTGGGGTCGGTCTTGCTGGCCTCTGCCAGAGCATTGGCCGGAGCGGCCGAAGTGGCGGCCGGGGTTTCCGGGGAGGCGGCGGCCGGATCGGCGGGGGCATGGGGCGCAGGGGTGCTGGCCGCCGGGGGATCGCTGGCCGGGGGGTTCGCGGCGGAGGAGGAAGAACTGGAATCCGCGTTGGAGGTGCTGCCCGCAGCCGGAGCTTCAATGATCTGGACGGCGGCGGTGGTCGAAGGCAGACCACTGGCGGGACTCGACGGTTGGATTTCCACCGGAGTCGAATCGCTGTCGGTTCCCGCGTCATTGGCCGGCGCGGGCCTCCGCGCCGACAGGTTGAACGACGGACCGGCTGCTCCCGGTTTCAAGACTTCCGTGGCCGAAACCGAATCATCGGGCGGGTTCAAATTCGGCGGGCCACTGCGAGCGGCCACATAGACGTCGGGGCGGGATTTGATCATCCCCATGGGAAGCCGCAGAAAGACAAGACGGTGGTGGTGCTTCTCGTACAGTTGCTGCTGCTGCATCCGCGCCACGGCCTGCGGATCGGCTGCGGGGACCGGCGCTCCCATGTCCGCCAGGCGCGTCTTGGCTTCAGCGGCGCGGCTCGACACCGGGTAATCCCTTACGATGCGGCTGTAACATTGGGCGGCCAGACCGCGCCAATGATTTTTGTCGTCTTCGCTCTTGGAGGCTTGCCGGGCGCGCTGGTAGACGTCGCCGAGCATGGCCAGGGCATCGTCGCTCTGGCTATAGAGCGGATAGCGCTCGGACACTTCCATCAGGCGCGCGGCGGAGGCGCGGTAATCCTGCTTGACGTAGTAGTAGCGGCCGATGCGGAATTCGCCGTCGGCCAAAACTTCCTGCACGTCGCGCAAGCGCTGCTCGGCCTGCGGCACCAGCGGGCTCTCCGGATACTTGAGGAGAAAAATCTGCAGCTCGCTTTCGGCGGCCTGCGCCTGGTTGGTGTCGCGGTCGGATTTCTCCATCATCTGGTAATGGGCCATGCCGACCTGCATTTGCGCGTAGGCGGATTCATCGAGAAACGGGAAGAACACGATGAAGTTTTTGTATTCCTCGATGGCCTGCGTCAGATTGGACGTTCCGCCCTCTTTGAAGAAGGAGTCGGCCATGCTGAGCTTGGCTTTGGCGAGATATTCGCTGTCCGGGTAGGTGTTGATCAAGGTCTGAAGGCTCAGCCGCCCTTCGGTGAACCTGCGGTGCTGGATGTCATCCAGGGCGCGGTCGTAGAGGACCTTGTCGGGTTCGGCCGAGGGGGTCCCGTCGGCGTTCTGCGCGGATTTTGCCTTCGGCTTGACCTTGGTGACTTTGGGCTTTTTCTGCGCGGAAACGCCGGCGCACAACGTCCCCGCGAGCAGGACGGCGAGCGCCACCATCGGGACGTGACGCAACTTCGTGACGAGTACATTCATGAAAGGTTTATTCAAACGCGTTGCCTCACTGCCTCGGTGGCGAGCTTGCGCATCTGGCGCGTGGCCGCCGCCGGATCAGGCGCGTGGAGAGTCGTGGTTCCCGCGGCCAGCGTATTCGCGCCGGCCTGGGCCAGCGCGGCGGCATTTTCCATGCCCACGCCGCCATCCACTTCGATCCGAAACGAATAATTGTACCGCGCGCGCCATTCGTTGAGCTGCCGGATCTTCTCCATCGCGCCGGGGATGAATTTCTGGCCGCCGAAGCCCGGATTGACGGACATCACCAGCACGGTGTCCAGCTTGTCGAGCACATCGCTGAGCATCGCGACCGGCGTCGCCGGATTAATGGCCGCGCCCGCCTGCGCCCTGAATTCCCGAATCATGGACAGCGCGCGGTCCAGATGCACCGTGGATTCCTGATGGATGAGCACACGGCCGGCGCCCGCGCGGATAAAGTCCTCGATGTACTTCTCGGGTTGCTCGATCATTAGATGCACATCCAGGGGCAGGCGGGTTGCTTGGCTCAGCGACTTGACCACCGGAATCCCGATGGAAATATTGGGCACGAAATGGCCGTCCATGACGTCGACGTGAATGACGTCGGCGCCGCCCTGTTCGACGACGCGGATCTCCTCGCCCAGCCGGGAAAAATTGGCGGCGAGAATGGAGGGCGCGATCTCGATGTTGGCGTAGGTCATGGCAGTGGGCAGAATTCTAGCACAGGCCGGAACCCGGGCACGCACCTCCGGCGGTCCATGGCTATTCGGCTACCCCCAATTCGATGGATGTGGTTGTGTCGACGCGCTGCCCGCGCAGCGGCGTTTGCGCAATGACGGTTCCGCGCGCCGCGTCGGGAGACGGGGAGGGCGTGAGCTTCCCGACTTTCAGCCCGGCGGCACTCAATTTCGCCTGGGCTTCGGGAAGCGGCAGACCGTACAGCTCCGGCATCACGAAAGCCGGGGGCCGCGGCCCCAGCGCCACAAGCAAATTGACGTGCGGGCTGGAGACATCGCTGGTGCCCGGCGTGGGATCCTGCCGGAGCACGGTGTCCTCGACGGTGCCGGGCAAGTAGAGTTTGGAGACTTCCCACAAACGCATCCCACCGCGCAGAAGGTCGATCTGCGCCTCCCGCACGGTTTTCTGCTCGAGCTGCGGGATAGTGACCTTCTGCGGGCCGAGGCTCAAGACGACGTGCGCGGCCTGGCCGATTTTGACTTTCATGTCGGGTGGCGGGCTTTGCCGCACCACCGCGTCCACCGGGAGATTGCTGAAAATGCGGTCCTCGACCTTCATGCCCAGGCGGCGGCCATCGAGAATTTGGGCGGCGGTGGTCGCTCCGGTGCCGACGACGTCGGGCATGACCACTTCCCGGCCCTGGATGGCGAAGCGCATGGCCGTCAGCGCGCTCAGAAACGCCACCGACGACAGGATGAACAGCAACAGGCCCATGCGCAGAACCCAGTGAAAGCGCTCGGTCAGCGTCATGCAGTTGCCTCCCCCCGGGACGCTAAAACCGTCTTCCACGGGCTTGTCCGGGAGGTCGAAAGTGTTGCGATTAGAATGGGGCGCCGCTCTTTGTTTTCAATCAGTTGCGTCATTTTCTGTAAATCCGGTGTTGCGATTAGAAATGAGGCTGGGGGCAGATAGTTCGTGCCTGATTTGCTTCGCCCGTTTTTTGTGGTGTTGTATAGCGGCATTTCCCTATTACCAAGGTAGCACGAGGATGGCGAAGCGCAAGGGGATGTTGGTGTAAAGAACTAGTACCCAGCGCGAATGCTGAAGTTTTATGGAAGTCTTATGAGGGGAGCGGCGAAGAAGCCGTCGGTGTGGTGCTGGCCGGGGAAGGTGCGGAACTGGCCGGCGTCGTCGAGCAAGGCGGAGGGGGATACACCGGGGGCGAGATGCGCGGCGAGAGAGCGCGCCGTCTGGGGCGAGGGGGCGCGGCGAATCGCGGGGGCGTCGCGCAGCGCGGCTTCGACGACGTGTTCGTTTTCTTCCGGCTCGATCGAGCAGGTGGAATAGACGAGCGTGCCGCCGGGCGCGAGCTGCTCGAGCGCCCTGCGCAGCAGTTGCAGCTGGAGGCGGTGAAATTCGGCCAACTGCTCGGGGCGCAGGCGCCAGCGAATCTCGGGGTGGCGGGCGAGGGTGCCGGTGCCGGAACAGGGCGCGTCCACCAGGATGCGGGCGAAGGGGTTACCAAAGGGGAGCGGCTGCGTGGCGTCCAATTCGACCAGATGCACGCCGCGCAGGCCGAGGCGCTTGAATTGCGCGCGCATGGCGTGCAGGCGGTGGGCGTGGCGGTCGGCGGCGATGACCATGCCGGTGTCTCCGGCGGCGCGCACCAGCGGAGGCGTTTTGCCGCCGGGCGCGGCGCACAGATCGAGCACTCGGTCACCGGGCTGCACGTCGAGCAGCAGCGGCACGGCCTGGGAGGCTTCGTCCTGGATCGAGATTTTTCCGGCGCGAAAAGGTTCGGTGCGCGCGGGGCTGCCGCCGCTGGCGATGAAGGCCGCCTGGAGCAGGCTTCCGGGTTCGATGCGCAGGCCGGCGCGCCCGAGAGCGGCGAGGATTTCTTCGCGGTGACCGGCGTCGTGAACGGCGCAAGCCAGCCGCGGCGGGCGATTATTGGCCTCGAGGAGCGCGAGCGTGCGCGCCTCGCCCAGGCGCGCCAGCCAGCGCTCGACCATCCACGCGGGATGCGAGTGGAGGATGGCGAGGCGCTCGGCCGGCGGAAGGCCGGGGGGCAGAAACTTTTCGGCCGGTGATTTGGCTTCCTCCGCGGCACGGCGCAGGACCGCGTTCACGAGAGAGGCCGCCGAAGTTTTCTTGGCGCGCTTCACCAGCTCGACCGATTCGTTCACGGCGGCACGCGCCGGAACTTTTTCGAGGAAGCGGATCTGGTAAATCCCCATGCGCAAAGCGAGGGCCACGGGCAAGTCGAGTTGCTCGACGGGCTTTTTGAGATGGCGATCGAGAAGGAAATCGAGCAGGCGGCGCCAGCGGAGGATGCCCATGGCGATTTCGGTGGCGAGCGCGGCATCCGCGGGCTTGATGCTGGGGCGCAGTTCTGTGTGCAGCACGTCGCTGGCATAGGCGCCCTCGGCCTCCACGCGGCGGAGCGTCTCGAAGGCAATTCGTCGGGCTGGGCTGACAGGCATCGGATTACATCAAAGCACAGGAGGGCGGGAAAATGGAAAACAGAAAATGGAAAAGGGAAAGGCGCTACGGCCACGGGTGAATTGGCAGCGTGGCACCCAGATCCGAGGGGGAGTGAGTAGCTGTTACTTCACCGAACTGAACTCGCACGTGTCAGGGACAATCCACATGTTCGGTTAACGCGTTAATCAGGACATACGCGCAGTGCGCAGCCGGATTCGGACTGTGAATTGCCTAGTTTCGCGGACCCACCTCAGGTCGAAACCTGAAATGCGCGCACACGGCAGAAACTCCGTCCCTCATTGGGCAGACTATGTCGCACCATCGCATCCTCAAGAAACTTGGCGGCGGGATGCAATCTAAATGGTTCATTTCACCTGCAACGATTCGATATAGGTCGTCAGATTGGCAATTCGTAGGTGAACCATACCTGGTTCGCTTCCGCGAGCGGACCCCGACCATCCCAACAGGTGCCCCCAAATCGGCATGTCACGTGTGCCATGGGCAGGCTCGGGTGTTCCGAAGCGCAATACGGCTGCAACGTGATCGGAAGGGTATTTCCCGTTATTGTGTTTCGCCAACATGGACAAGTCGGGCGGTGCTACCTTGAGTTCAGAGACTGCTGGACCGTCTCCCTTTCCTTCTTTCCCGTGACAGACGGCGCAATATTCCCTGTACATTTCCTCGCCTGAATCTGCGGCAGTGAGTTTCATCGGAACTTTTTTAATGACTTTCTTTTGTGCTGTCCCAGCAGTTGGTTCTTGCGATCGTGCGGCAAGGCCTAAACTCAGTAGAAGGATTGCTCCCACAAGACTGATCCACCTCATAACTCACCTCCCTATCAAGTGTCTCAATTGGGCGGATTGAAAAAGGCCAAAAACTTATCGATAAACACGTAACTATCTGAAGCTTCTGGTTGGCCAAAGTCAGTGACCCGGGTCACATCCTCCGTCCTGAAGGAGGTCACGGTCGAGGGCGCGAGAGTGCTGTAGCCAGGTCAAAGTGCGTTGTGACTAGCGGCCGGCGAGCGCCCGCCTTCCCGATACAACCCATCGGGACGCAAACGGCGCGAAAGGCGGCCGCTACAGAACCTTCTCTCTGCGTGCCGGGCCGGCACAAATCGCCGACGCGCCGCTACAGAGGCTAGGAAAGGCCACAGAGGCACAGAGACACGGAGGGGATCGGAACCAAAGTCGGGTGCTAGCTGCCGAAGCGGTCGGAGGGGGCGAGGCGGGCGCCGTTGGCGAACTCGCGGGCGGTGATCTGCTTGCGGCCTTCGAGCTGGATGAATTCGATTGCGAGCGCGGTGGATTGGCCGCAGGCGGCCCAGAGTTCACCGGCGGCGGTGAGAATCGCGCCGGGCGAAGGGATCGCGCCGGTGGGCGCGGCTTTGAAATGAGCGGCGATGTCCGGCTGCGAAACCGGCCGGCCCCACAGGTGGCAACTCTTGCCACGAAAAGACGTGAAGGCGCCGGGCCAGGGAGCGAAGCCGCGCATGCGGTTGTGGATTTGCGGCGCGGGGAGCGACCAATCGATGCGGCCGTCTTCTTTTTTGAGCGGCGGGGCGTGCGTGGCCTGCGCGTTGTCCTGGGGCGCGGGCACGATTTTGCCGCGATGGAGTTGGCGCAGGGTTTCGACGACGAGCGGGGCGCCCGCATCGGCGAGGCGCGCGGCCAGCTCCGGCGCGGTTTCGTCGGGGCCGATGGGAGTCTCGAAGGTCAGAAGAGCCGGCCCGGTATCGAGGCCGGCGTCGATCTGCATGGTGGTGAGGCCGGTGCGCGTATCGCCATTGGCGATGGCCCAGTTGATGGGCGCGGCGCCGCGATATTTCGGCAGGAGCGAGGCGTGCAGATTGATCCAGCCCAGCCGCGGGACGGCCAGCAGCGGCGGCGGAATGATTTGCCCGTAGGCGATGATGACCACGGCGTCGGGCGCCACGCGCTGGAAATAATCGAAGGCCGCTTCGGCGCGAATTTTTTCCGGCTGGTAGACCGCCAGGCCCGCTTCGAGCGCCGCGATTTTCACGGCGGGGTGCGCGAGTACCTGGCCTCGGCCGCGCGGGCGGTCCGGCTGCGTGACGACGCCTTCGACCTGGATATCGGGCTGGGCGATCAGGTGGCGCAGCGAAGGGACGGCAAACGCCGGCGTGCCGCAGAAGACGATACGCAACGGCACGGCGCGCCTACCAGTCGCCGGCTTTTTTCAGTTTGCGGATCTTCCGCTTGATGAGGTCGCGCTTGAGCAGGCCGAGATGGCTGATGAAGAGGAGGCCGTTGAGGTGGTCGATCTCGTGGCAGAAGGCGCGGGCGAGCAAGCCTTCGCCGCGCATCTCGAATTCCTTGCCTGAGGCGTCCTGGGCGCGGATGGTGACGTACTGCGGCCGCAGGACGTGGCCGCGAAAGCCCGGCAGGGAAAGACAGCCTTCCTCTTCGCGCTGCTCTCCCTCGATGTGAATGATTTCGGGATTGGCGCAGACGATTTTGGCTTCCGGGTTCTTGCCGTTGGTGACGTCGATGACGGCCAGGCGGCGGCTGATGCCGATCTGCGGCGCGGCGAGTCCCACGCCCTGCGCCGCGTACATCGATTCGAACATTTCGGCGACGAGCTTCTGCAATTCCTCGTCGAATTGCTCGACGGGCTTGGCCGGGGTGTCGAGCACGGGGTCGGTGTATTTGACAATGGGATGGATCATCGATTCGCGTCCTATTAAAACTTGTCCAACTGGCGCTGGTAGCCGTCGAAATTGCGGCGCGTCTCTTCGAGCGAATCGCCGCCGAATTTTTCGAGGAAGGCTCCGGCCAGGGTGAGCGCTACCATGGCCTCGCCGACGACGCCCCCGGCGGGCACGACGCAGACATCGGAGCGTTCGTAGGCCGCCTTGACCGCTTCCTTGGTGTTCAGGTCGGCGGTGAGGAGGGCGCGGCGCAGCGTGGAAATGGGCTTCAAGTATCCCCGCACGACAATGTCCTGGCCGTTGGTGATGCCGCCCTCGAGGCCGCCCGCGCGATTGGAGGAGCGGTCGAAGCGGTGGCGCGCGGGATCGTAGCGGATTTCGTCCTGGACCTCAGAGCCGTAACTGGCGGCGCCCGCGACGCCCGCGCCGAGTTCGACGGCCTTCACGGCCTGGACGGACATGACGGCGCGAGCCAGCTGCGCGTCGAGTTTTTCATCCCACTGGGCGTGGCTGCCGAGGCCCGGGGGAAGGCCGCGCGCGACAACTTCAAAAACGCCTCCCACGGAATCGCCGGCGCGCAGGACGTGGTCCACTTCCGCGATCATTCTGGCTTCGGTGGCGGAATCAACGCAGCGCAGCGGCGATTCGAGATTGGCGCAGATGGCCACGATTTCGTCCCAGGCCGCTTCGCGTTCCAGGCGCACGTGGCCGACGGCGATGGTGTGGCTCAGGACCGAGACGCCGAACTGGGCGAGGAGCAGCTTGGCGAAGGCTCCGGCCGCGACGCGGGCGGCCGTCTCGCGGGCCGAAGCGCGCTCGAGGATGTAGCGGGCGTCGTGAAAATTGAATTTTTGCGCACCGGGCAGATCGGCATGGCCGGGGCGGGGCGCGGTTAGGTGGCGCTGCGCGTCTTCGGCGCCTTCGGCGAGCGCGACCGGCAGGGCCTGCTCCCAATTCTTCCAGTCACGGTTTTCGATGCGCAGGGCGATCGGCGCGCCGATGGTCTGGCCGTGGCGCACTCCGGCGAGGATGTCGGCCTGGTCTTTTTCAATGCGCTGGCGGCCGCCGCGGCCGTGTCCGAGCTGGCGGCGGTGCAGATCGTGTCCGATGAATCCGAGATCCACGGGCAGGCCGGCGGGCAGGCCTGAAATCCAGGCGACCAGCGCCTGGCCGTGAGACTCTCCGGCAGTGACAAATCGCAGCATGTTCGGTGGCGTGTCCTATCCAGGAACGAAGCAAGAATTCTACCGGAGGCATCCTCGCACGTAAAGCGCGCTGGGGAAAGAAGCAAGGCGGGGCTTGCGGGGTTCGAATACCGCCCTTCCGCACCGGCACGAAGGATGATCGCTTGACGGGGTGGACAGCGGACGTTAGGCTTTCGGGGACTCGGCTGGGACGTGACAGCCGTCGCGTGTGGCGATGCCCGAAAACAACGAAACCCAATCCCTGGCGGTCGTGGCCGGCGAAGTGCTGAAGCGGATGGTCCTGGCGGTCCAGGAATATTCGTTGCTGTCGCTGCGGTCGCTGGCGAACGTGGTCACGCCACCGCAGTACTGGGGCGACACGCTGGAGCAGATGGATTTGATCGGCGTGGGATCCCTGCCGATCATTGTGGCGGCGTCACTTTCGATCGGCGCGGTGCTGGTGCTGAACACCGCCTCGCAATTCCAGCGCTTCGGCATGACGTCCTTGACGGGAGACGCCGTGGCGCTCGCGCTGGTCCGCGAACTGGGGCCCACGATCACGGCGCTGCTGGTGGCCGGGCGCAACGCCTCGGGGATGGCCTCGGAGCTGGGGTCGATGGTGGTGACCGAGCAGGTGGACGCCATGCGCGCGCTGGGCACCGATCCGATCCGGAAGCTGATGACCCCGCGGGTGGTGGCGACGATCCTGGTATTGCCGCTGCTGGTGGCGGTGGCGGATTTCGTCGGGCTGGTGGGCGGGTTCGTGGTGGCGCACTTCACGCTGCGGCTGGGCGCGGTGCAGTTTTGGACGCGTGCGGTCAAAGCGCTGGAGTTCGGCGACCTCGTCCAGGGGATGGTGAAGCCGCTGGTTTTTGCGTTCATCGTCGCAACGGTGGGGTGTTTTCAGGGGCTGCGCGTCCGGGGCGGAACACAGGGAGTGGGGCGCGCGACAACCTCGGCAGTGGTGATTTCTTCCGTGATGGTGCTGGTGAGCGACCTGTTCCTCGCCAAGCTGCTGCTGTACATCTTCCAGAAATAGGTTCCAAAAGTAGGGCGCGGCCACTTCCCTCCGCCGTCATTCCGAGCGAAGCCAGGAATCTCTCTTCACCAAAGGCCAGGAAGAAGAGGGATTCCTCGTCGGTCCGCTCCTCGGAATGACAAGCTCGCGAGGTTTTTCGACCATCTCCTAGAATTCGCCCCTTTTTCCCACAAGCTGTGAAGCCGTGGCTGCGAAATGCAGGTTTGCCTTTATAATCCCGTCATGATGTCCCTGTCCCGCCCGGTGCCCATGCGCGACATCAACGCCAGCGTACCCGGCGAACCTCTCATCGTGTTCCAGGACGTGCATCTCGGCTTCGACAAGGGCGATGTTCTGAAGGGGATTTCCTTCGAGGTTTGGCCGGGCGAAACCAAAGTGCTTCTCGGAGAGAGCGGCTCGGGAAAAACGCTACTCATGAAATTGGCCGCGGGTCTGCTGCGTCCCGACGCGGGGCGGATTTGGGTGATGGGCCAGGAGATCGGCGAAATGCCGGAGAGGGACCTGCTGGAGTTTCGGCGGGACATCGGGTTCGTGTTTCAGGAAGGAGCGCTCTTCGATTCGCTGACCGTGGAGGAGAATGTGTCCTTCCGGGTGCGCGAAGAAGACCTGGACGAAGCGGAGATCGGGGAGCGCGTGCGCGAAGTTCTGCGCTTCGTGGAATTGGAATCCGCGCTGGAAAAATATCCGGCCGAGCTTTCCGGCGGCATGCGCAGGCGCGTGGCCATCGCCCGGGCGCTGGCGAGCCGCCCGCCCATTGTCTTCTACGACTCGCCGACCGCAGGGCTCGATCCGGTCACCTCGCAGACGATCATCACGTTGATCCTGCGCGGGCGGGACCTGCAGGGCGTGACCGCGCTTCTGGCCACGCATCGCGTGCAGGATGCCTTTGGTCTGGCCCATTACCGGTTCGACGAGGCCAGCGGCCGCGTGGTTGCTCTCGGCGGCAATGGTGAGCGCGGAGAAGCGCCGCCCACCAACATCCTGGTCCTGCGCGACGGGCACGTCTATTTTGAAGGCGCGGCTGATGAACTGCTGCGCTCGTCCGACGATTACTTGAAGAATTTTCTGCTTTCCGCGGAATAGGGTTCTGAGGGGCACTCCCGAGGAGGAAGAGCAATGGCGCAACGCAAGCAACTGACGTGGACCGAGCTTCGGGTGGGATTGTTCGTGCTGGTGGGATTGTTCATCGCGGCCGTGGCGATTTTCTACGTCACGGGCGGCCGCTTTTTGGGACCGAAATACCGGCTGGTTACATACCTCCCCGAAGTGGAATTGCTGAAGACGGGAGCGCCCGTGCGACTGGATGGCGTGGAGATCGGCAACGTTCAGGCGATTACTCTGACGCCGCATGCGGCGGACCGCATGCACAACATCACGCTGGTGCTGCGGATCGACTCGCGCTACCAGGACCAGATCCGGACCGACTCGAAGGCGAAGCTCGAAACGGAGGGCTTGCTGGGTGACCGCTATGTGACGATCGAGCGAGGCTTTACGGGCACGCCGGTTCCTCCGAACGGTGTGATTCCCGGGACGGAGGAGGCGGCGATGAAACAGGTGGTGGAACGCGGCGCCGACCTGATGGAGAATCTTGGCACGCTGACCGAGGATATCCGCGACGTCGTCCAGCAAGTGCAGAAGGGCAAAGGGACGATCGGCAAGCTGATGACCGACCCGTCGCTTTATAACCGCCTGAACAACACGGCGGACCATCTGGATGCGATGGTGACGTCCATCGAGGAGGGGCACGGCACGGTCGGAAAGCTGGTCACTTCCGACGATCTGTACAAGAGGGCGGACGCGACCCTGGGGCACATGGAGAACGCCCTGGCCGCCGTACACGAGCAGAAGGGCACGATGGGGAAATTGATCTACGATCCGAGCCTGTATGACAACGTCAAGGGAGTCGCCGAGAAAGGCAATGCCCTGCTCGGCGACGTGCGGCAAGGCAAAGGAACGCTCGGAAAACTGGCCACCGATGACGCCCTCTATGGAAACCTGCGTGACGCGACCGGGAACGTCCGCGACGCGACCGCGAAGATGAATTCCAATCAGGGCTCGATGGGAAAATTCTTCACGGACCCGGCGCTGTACGACAACATGACCGGACTCTCGGGCGACCTGCGGCTGCTGATCGGCGACTTCCGGCAAAATCCGAAGAAGTTCCTGCACATCAAGTTCGGGCTGTTTTAGGATTCGCCACGGAGATACAGACGCACGGAGAACAGCGTCATTCGTGACTCTGTGGCTAATGGTCTTCGGCGGGAGAGAATTCCAGGGCCAGTTCGCGGATTCGGCGCAGATCGAGCTTGCCGGTGCCGAGGTGGGGCAACTCCTCGACAAAGAAGAACTGGCTGGGGCGGGGCGTCCATAGATTCGGCAGGCCCGCCTGCGGCAAGCTTTCGAGCACGGCGGCCAATTTCTCGGGCGGCAGCGTATGCAGGACGACGAGCCGCTCACCCTTTTTTCCATCCGGCACGGCGGCAACGGCGAATTTCCGTTCGGACGTCCCGGCGAGTTCGTGCAGGGTCTCTTCGATCTTGATGTGCGGAACCATTTCGCCGCCGATCTTACTGAAGCGGTTCAGGCGGTCGGTGATGGTGAGGAAACCGTCTTCGTCTTCCGCGGCGATGTCGCCGGTGACGTACCAGCCGTTGTCGAGGACCTCCGCCGTTTTTTCCGGCTTGCCGAGATAGCCCTGCATCACGTTGGGCCCGCGCACCAGAAGCAACCCCGGCGTGCCAAGCGGAAGCGGTTGACGCGTTTCGGGATCCACGATGCGCACGCTGATGCCCGGAAGGGGATGTCCGATGCGGCCGCGCTTGGCTCCAACCTGGCGGAAACCCGGGCCGCGAAAATCGCGCGTGTTGACGGCGACGACCGGGGAACATTCGGTGGCGCCATAGCCCTCGAGCGGGCGGATGCCGAAGCGGTCCTCGAACGCCAGGGCGAGACGCTCGGGCAATTTTTCGGCGCCCACGACGACGAACTCGAGGCTGCCGAAATCCTCGGGGGCGCAGCGCCGCGTGTAGGCTTGCAGAAAGGTTGGCGTGGCGAGCAGAAAGGTGACGCGGTAGTCGCGCACGAGTTCGCCGACGGCGGCCAGATCGAGCGGGCTGGGATGATAGACGGCGCTGACGCCCAGCACGGCGGGCATCCAGAGCGTGACGGTGAAGCCAAAGGAATGGAAAAACGGGAGGACGCCGAGCAGGCAGTCCCGGCGATCGAGCATGAAGGCCTGGCCGGCCTGCTCGATGTTGGAGGCGATGTTGTAGTGCGTCAGCATGACGCCCTTGGGCTCGCCGGTGCTGCCGCTGGAAAAGATGACGGTGGCGAGATCGTCGAGGGCCTTGTTGTTCGCGCCGCTCAGGATGCGTTCGAGCCGCGCGCTGGGGACAAACCACAAGAGAAGCGCCAGCAGGCGTTCGCCGAGGCTGGGCGCGGCGGCGGCCTCTTCGAGCAAAATCGTTTTCCCCGGGACGCGCAGCGCAATGCGATCGAGCAGCGGCTGCGTGGTAATAACCGTCTGGAGGCCGCACTGCGCCGCGCAGGAAGCCAGGGCTTCGTCGGAAGAGGTGTAGTTCAAATTCACGGGGATTTTTCCGGCCAGCATCGCGGCGTAATTCACCAGCGCGCCCGGCACGGAAGGCGGCAGCAGGATGCCGACCATTTCCTGTCCCTCCCAGGTGCGGCGCAGCCGGCGCGCCAGAAGAATGGAAGCCAGCAGGACGCTGCCCCACTTCATGCGCGGGCGGCGCTTATCGGCCATGGCAAAGCGGAACGGGTTGCGGTGCGCGGTGCGGATGAGCGAGCGGTGGAGGGTGTGCAGGCGGGCCTTGTGATGGCCGTAGGCCTCGGTCTGCAACTGCTGCACGGCCCGGCGCACTTCATAAGGCGGGGTCTCCGGCGGCATGGGCGCGCCGAAGCTCACCGTGACCGGATACGGAACCAGCCGCGGCATCTTCCACAGGAAGCGCCCGCGCTCGAAGCTGAAGATACTGCCCCACACGCCGTCCAGGTTGACGGGAATGATGGGGGCGTCCACGCCCTTCATGATGCGCTCCATGCCGCGCCGGAACGGAAGCAACTGGCCGATGCGCGTGATCTGGCCCTCGGCGAAGATGCAGACCACTTCGCCGGAGCGGATGGCGTCGGTGGCCTCGCGCAAGGAGCGGAGCATTTCGCGCGGGCGGCTTTCGGAGGAGATGGGAATCGCGCGAATCATTTTGGCGAAGGGCTTGACGAAGGGAAGGTCGTAGATGCCCGTGTACATCAGGAAGCGGATGGAGCGGTCGGTGGAGGCGATCAGGAGCAGGGCGTCGATGAACGACATGTGGTTGGCGACAAACAGGGCGCCGCCGGTCTCGGGGATGTTTTCGCGGCCCTCGACGCGGATGCGATAGACGGTGTGCGTGGCGATCCACAGCAGCAGGCGCACGAGCGAATCGGGCAGGAGGTAAATGGCGTAGGCCGTGGTGACCAGCGTGAGTAGTGCGCCGTCGAGAAAGATGCCGCGCGGCGTCTGATGCAGGACACTTGCCGAGAAATAATAGGCACCGGCGGCAATGAAGATGCCGATGAAGGACAAGAGATTGGCGGCCGCGATCACGCCGCCCTTCTGCTCCGGCCGGGGGCGGTGCTGGATCAGGGCACCGAGCGGCACGGCGAACAATCCGCCGAAGAAACCGAGCAGGGCGAGGTGCGTGCCGGCGGTCGCGAGCGTGGGGCGGGGACCGTAGAGCAGCGCGCCGAAGACAGTCATGCCCAGCGCGCCGAGCGGAATCAGTCCGTATTCGATTTTTCCACCGGAGAGATATCCGGCGGCGGCGCTGCCCAGCCCGATGCCGATGCCGACGGCGGCCTGCAAGTAGCTGGTGTGCGTTTCGTCGATGCGCAACTCGTCGTGGCCGTAGATCACGATGGTGAGCTGCAACAGCGCGGCCAGAAAAAAGAGATAGGTATTGCCGAGAACGGCCCAGCCGAGGACGCGGTCCGCGCGGATGGTTTTGAGCTGCACACCCAGATCGCCGAGGGGATTGCCGCGAAATATTTTCCTAGGGTCCGCCGGCGGGACCCGCGAGATGCCCCAGCTCGCGGCCAGCCCGAAGCTGGTGAACGCCAGCAGCAGAAAACCGGCGACGACCTCGCGGCCGTGAAACCGCTGGGCCAGATAGCCGGCGGCCATCATCGCGCCGACGCTGGCCACAAACGTCCCGAGTTCGATGATGCCGTTGCCCCAGGAGAGGCGGCTCTCCGGCAGCAACTCCGGGAGCAGGCCATATTTCGAGGGGCCGAACAGAGCGGCCTCCGCGCTGATCAGGAAGACGCCCGCGCATTCCATGGGCAAGCTACGCAGCAGGAGGCCGGCGATGAAGAAGAGCATCACGCCGACTTCGAGGAATCGGGTGCCGATGGTGACGCTGCGCTTGCTGTAGCGGTCCGCGAAATAGCCGCCCGCCATGGAAAAGAAAATGAACGGAAGGGCAAACAGGGCGCCAACGATCAGGACAAGCAGATCCCGCTGACGCTGCGGGAAATTCATGCCCACCACGATGTAAATGACGAGGAACTTCAGGGCGTTGTCGTTGAAGGCGGCCTGAAACTGGGTGACGATGAGGCTCCAGAAGCCGCGGCGCCAGCCGCGTTCGCCCGCCTCCGTTTTGTGCGCGTGTTCGGTCATGAATGGAAGGGCTCTCCGCAGGGCGGGAAGCCGCCGCTATCCGGCCGAGCCTGCTGGCGAGTGTATCGCAAGGTTCGGGTGAGACGAGAGGGGCCGTGAGTACCTGTGCCCAAAGTCCATCCGGCAAAGCGGGACGGAGCGAGCCAGCGTTCGAGACGGAGGCTACGCGATGACGCGGAGAGAAGATTTTTCCGGCGCGGCGGCGTGGGGCGTGTGGATCGCGGGCAGCGGGGTTTCGCGCTTGGGATATTTCGTGGCGATGTAATCGTTCACCAGGGCCTGAAAGGCGGCGGACAACTGGTCGTAGGTGCCTTCGAGCGTGGTGAACTTTTGGCCGTCGATGTAGACGGGGCAGCGCGGGGACTCGCCGGTTCCCGGCAGGCTGATGCCGATATTGACGGACTTCGATTCGCCGGGGCCGTTGACGATGCAGCCCATCACGGCCAGCTTCAGTTCTTCGACGCCTTCGTAGTGCCGCTTCCACTCCGGCATGTTTTCGCGGATGTAACCCTGAATGCTCTCGGCCAATTCCTGGAACGTGGTGCTGGTGGTGCGTCCGCAGCCGGGGCAAGCGGTCACGCTGGGGGCGAAGGTGCGCAGGCCGAGCGATTGCAGGAGTTCGCAGGCGGCGTAGACTTCCTCGCGACGATCGCCGCCGGGCCGCGGTGTGAGCGACACGCGGATTGTGTCGCCGATGCCTTCCGAGAGCAGAATTCCCATGGAGGCGGCGGACCATACCAGACCTTTCGCGCCCATGCCCGCTTCGGTCAAGCCGAGGTGCAACGGCTGATCGGTCTGGCTGGCCAGATCGCGATAGATGGAGACCAGATCAACGGGCCGTGAAACTTTGCAGGAAATGATGATCTGGTCCTTGCGCAGGCCGGATTCAATGGCCAAGGCGGTGGATTCCAGCGCGGAAAGCACCATGCACTCGTTGAGAATATCCTCGGAGGTCTTGCCGAGATTGCGGTCGGTGTTTTCCTGCATCTTGTGCATGACGAGTTCCTGATTGAGCGAGCCGCCATTCACGCCGATGCGCACGGGCTTATTGTGGTCGCGGGCTACTTTGCAGATGGTGGCGAACTGCTCGTCGCGGCGCTGGCCGTGCCCCACATTGCCGGGGTTGATGCGGTATTTGGCGAGGGCGCGGGCGCAATCCGGATACTTGGTCAGCAGGACGTGACCGTTGTAATGAAAATCGCCGATGAGGGGGACGTCGCAGCCGGCGTCGAGCAGGCGCTTCTTGATTTCCGGGACGGCGGCGGCCGCTTCGGGCACGTTCACTGTGATGCGGACGAGTTCGGAGCCTGCCTGCGCCAGTTCCAGGCACTGCTGGGCGGTGGTGGCGGCATCGGCGGTATCCGTATTGGTCATGGACTGCACGACGACGGGCGCGCCGCCGCCCACCTGGATCTTGCCCACCTGGACCCTAACCGTATTGTGGCGGTTCTGCACCATATCCATTTTCCATTCTAACGAATCCGCGCGCCGAAGCGCCAGCGCCGGGCGGAAGCCCCGTGCATGCGAGTAAAGATCGAGAGGTTTCCCGCACCGCTGACGAAAAGGGCGGGCGGGAGAACGGCGGCGCGACTATCCCGCGCGGTGACCCGCGCTGGCGGATTTGCCGGAGCGCACCGGGGGAACAATGGTGGCCATCTTGCGGATCATGGCCAGGACCAGCTTTTTGTCGTCGTCGGAGAGCGTGGAGGAATATTTCCGGATATCCGCGAGGAAGCGAATTTCTTCTTCCGAAAGTTCGCCGAGGACCTTGCGGGTCTCGCGGTCCTGCGGCGTATCGGTGCCGGGAAAGAAATCGGCCAAGTTGATTTCCATGGCCTCGGCAATCTTCGCCAGGGTTTCCAGCGACGGAACGGTGTGGCCGTTTTCCACGCGAGACAGATAGCAGCGCAGCAGGCCGGTGCGGCGCTCGATGTCGCCCTGCGACAGGCCGCGGTCGCTGCGGTAGGAACGAATGACTTCGCCGATATTGACCTTGGGTTTTTCTTTAGGCATGGTGTCACTTCCTACAATGCGCAGGTATCTTACGAATAGCTCCCGGCTGTGCGCAAGAGAAATTTGCAGGGGAGTCCCCCCGGGGAACCATTCCTTCGAAGGCCGGGCTGCCTGCTCCCGCCGTTAGCGCGCGGCGGGCAGCGGGACGGTGACGGGCTGCTGGAGGTTGAACTCGAGCAGCGTCTCGCTGGGGATGCGCACCTGCTCGCCGTGGGTCATCACCTGCACAGCCGTGCCGGTTCCCGCGCCCAGGGTGGCCCCGACGGCGGCGCCCTTGCCGCCCCCAATAATGGCGCCCAGGACCGCGCCGGCCACGGCGCCGCCTCCGATGCGTTCGGCGCTCTGCTTGCCGCGGCCCTTGCCGGCCACATCATAGTCGGTGGAATCCACCGGCACGATCTTGCCGTTGACGCGAAGGCCGGTCAGCTCCAGGGTGAGCTGCGCGCTGCCGGAAATCTTTCCGGCCTCGGTGGCCCGCGCCAGCTTGCCGTAGACATCGGCGCCCTTGGGGGCGACCACCACGTCGTCCACCACGAGGGCACTCTCGAGGCTGGCGTGGAACAGATCGCCAATTCGGTTGGTCTCGGAATCCACGCTATCGATCATGCGGACCAGCAGCGAGGTTCCCGCGGGGACGGTGAGGGCCTGCGTGGGCGACGTCTCGTGCGGCGTTCTCGATGCCTGCACCGGAGGAGCTGCCACCGCAGGGGCCGCGGCAACAGGGGCTGCGGCAACGGGCGCCTCGGCGAGGTCGCTGAAACCGATGTTCAGCACTTCTTTCGTTGCGAAGACCTGCTCCTTGCCATCCACCTGGAAGCGGATGTTCAAGGGCGAACCTCCCAGGAACTTACCCTGGACAATCCGGCCGGTACGGAGTTCCAGCGTGTCGGCCGATGCGGCACCCGCCCAGACGGCCATGCCCGCGGCGGCGGCCAAAACGGCGACCACCTGCAGAGTTCGAAATTCTGCTTTACTGAATGTCCTCACGGTTTTCCCCCTCGCATTTTGCGAAACGATTGATATCGAGCGGAAACATCTCCGGCTCTCGGCCGGGGC
Organism: Terriglobia bacterium; assembly: GCA_020072765.1. Classification (GTDB taxonomy): domain Bacteria; phylum Acidobacteriota; class Terriglobia; order Acidiferrales; family UBA7541; genus Palsa-295. The sequence goes on along the minus strand of JAIQGD010000007.1, from coordinate 14,045 downwards.
TGGGCGCGCGGCTTGCGGATTCCATGATACCGCAAAGCGCGGGTTTCCACAGCAGGGGTCGCGGCATAGGAGCCAGACGCCAGCCGTGTGGATGGTGCGCGCCCACGCGGCCGGCTTCCGCGATGTCCCGCTCCTGATAACTGCCCGCTAACTTTCGACCTTTGCTTCGGCCACGCAGCAGATTGCAGTTCGTCCGCGAGAAACCACTTCCCTCCTCTAACTTCCGGCGCGGTAAGGGGTTCCATTCCAACTCGGAGGAGACACACATGAAAATCACCAAAGGCCTTGGCCTGTTGCTCGCAGCGCTAGCCCTGCTCACTCTGCCCGCGGCCCGAACGCACGCTTCCTGGTTTGATGTGCCCAATCCGGGGCCGCACGATGTGCCCAATCCCGGGCCGCACGACGTGCCCAATCCCGGGCCGCACGACGTGCCCAATCCGGGACCTCACTAGTCGCGAATGCCAGACGTGCTGGAACTACGAGGCCAAAGGGGAGAGGGTCCGGTCTCTCCCCTTTTTGCCGCCTGTGCTACGATGACGGCGTCCGCGGAGGTGGCACGCCACGTTGGAAACCGTCCTCGTCTGCGCCGGGATCCTCCTGGAATGCATGATTCTCGTCCGGGCGCTGCAACAGCGGCTTCTGGCAAGGTACGCCTACTTCTACTCCTACGCCCTCTCGGTATTGCTGGGCACGCTGCTGTTGTCCGCGGTTCGTATGATTCGTCCGTCGCTTTATCCGACCTATTATTGGAGCGTCCAGTTCGTGACGCTTCTGTTCGGCTACGGGATCCTTCTGGAAATCATCCAGCAGGTTCTTTCCCCCTACCCGGGGGCGGAACGCTTCGCGAGACGCACGGGGGTGGGGCTTCTGGCCGGTATCCTGTGCTTCGCTCTGGTGTATTCGCGCCTGGCGCCGGGTGCGTCTCACGGCCAGTTCGTGGTGGAGTTCGAGCGCGACCTGCGTACGGTGCAGACGCTTTTGTTGTTCTCGCTTCTGGCGGTGATTTCGTACTACGGCATTCCCGTCGGCCGAAACATGAAGGGAATGATTGTGGGTTACGGTTTGTACGTGGGAACCAGCCTAATCAGCCTGGCGGTGCGGGCGTATGCGGGCGCCTGGCTGGCGACGCTGTGGGTCTTCGCGCAGCCCATTTCCTTCACGATTTCACTTGCGATCTGGCTGGTCGCGCTGTGGTCCTACGCTCCCAATCCCGCGCCTGGGCCGGCCGCCGACCTGGAGGAGGACTACGGAACGATGGCCCACAGGACCCGGGCAATGATCAACCTGATGCGTACCCACTTGTTCAAATCAGTGCGTTCGTGATACAGTTACTGATTCATACTCCACGTCTCGCGGACGGGTGGTTATGTTGGGCCAAATGACAGACCCTATCGGCCGAGAAAGGGCCGTCTGATGATGGCAACCCCCGACCATTTCTCCCAGGCAGTGCGCGCGTGATCCAGCTGATTTTTTTCCTCTTGCTGGGGGCGCTGCTCCTTGCCTCGCTGTTCTTCCTGGCGCGGCGCCGCCCGCGGATCGAGGGAGGCGCGCAGGCCATGGTGGAAGCGCGGCAAGCGCTCAGCGCACTGCAGTCGGGCCTGCTCCCGCGGGAACTGGTGGAGCGCATTTTTGCCCGAGAGGATTTGGAATACGTGGCCTCCCACGCTCCACCGCCGGTCCACAAGCTCTTCCTCGACGAACGAAAGCAAGTCGCATTGTCGTGGGCGCGGCAAGTTCGTGCCGCCATTCTCCATCTGCGCCGGTTTTATCTCGGCAAAGCACGGCTGTACGCGGGACTGGAGTTCCGCACAGAACTGGAGCTGGCGATCGATTTCGCGCTCCTCTTATTTGCGTGCCGCGTCCTCGAGCTGGTGGTCTATTGGCGCGGGCCGTACGCCGCCGGGCGAATGGTGGGATCCACGACGCTGGCGGCAGCGCGCATCTGCGCCATTACGGAACAGGCGCTGGCGTTCTTGAACCCGCCGGCATCTGCCGTCGCCGTCCATCCCATGACCGGTTCGCAGGAAGGCTAGGAACAGGGACGATGCTCACTCCGCCAAGACGAATGGATGTCCAAGAGGCGGCGGACGATCTGCAACGCCGGACACTGGCCGGAATGGAGCGTCCGCTGGACCGGATGATTTATCTGGCGTCCATGCGCGACTACAATACGGGCCTGTATTATCACGACGGCCTGGCGTCGCGGTTCACGCAGGAAGTTGCCTCCGAGGCGACGGCCTGCTGCCATCAGGAGGCCTTCCGCCAATTGGTGCGATGCTCGCTGGCAGAAATCGTGCGCCAGCTTGAGGCGTATCTGGCGGCGACGCGGGTTAACCCAGGGGAGTTCGTAGCGGCGTGGAAGGGCCTGCAACCCTACCGCGTGGCGGTTCCCACGGAGAGTGATCCGCTGGCGGCCGAATTGCTGGGCTCCAACCTCAAGGTCGCCTTGGCAATCTTGGAGGCTCGTCTGCACGCTCCGCCGGGGGAACCAGACGCATCGCCACACCAGTCACCTGACCGATAATCTCCGCCTCGGATGGGAAGGCAAACTGCCGGGTCAGGCAGCCGGACAGCGGATGTGGAATCAGCGTAACTTGTGATCCCCGCACTTCGCACCAGGAACACGCATATCCGTCGCGCAACTCCACGAAGTAGATGGGGCGGTCAAATTCGGTGCGCCACTCGGAGGCCGGCAGGCGTGCCGGACGGCTATCAATCTGCACGAACGAGCCGGGGCGGAGCAGCGGGTACAGCGTGTAGTCCTCCAGACCGATATAGCCGTACTGGCAATGGCGCACGTCGAATCGGTGCAGCAGGGCGACGGGCACCTCCCCCCACATTTCCACCATGCGCGAAATCAGGGCGGTCGTTTCCAGGTTGAAACCTTTATCGAAACGGACCGGGAAAGTAATGGTTTCTTCCGGGTGGGGCGACTCGAACGAAACCAAGTGGGTATTATGCAGCGGCAGGGCCAGCTGATACCGCGGGATGGCGCTCAAATCAATGCCGAAAATGGCCAGCAGGTCTTCGAACTTCGCGCGGTAGATCACGCTGAGGCTGTACAGCTTGTAGATGCTGGGAATCGAGCTCTTGTTCTCCAGCTGCGTCAGCCAGGGATTGGAAATGGAGTATTCCTCGTTCTGACGATCTTCGGCGATGGCGCGGCTGAATTCCTCCACCTCCCGCGTGGTGATGCCCAGGCGATTGCGAAGTTCCCTGAGATGCTCCCCTGGTCGCATAGGTGTTCCGGCGAGCCTTTTCATAACCGTACAGTTGATCTTAAGTATCTCTACGGGCTGGCAGGATATAGACTTCCGGCATGTGAAGCAACTGATTTGGGAGGATTTGCGCGTCTCACCTCCCCTGCAAGGAACTGCCTCCGGGCCCGCGCATCCATCGACGACACCGGATCATGCTTCTGGACTTCAGCGGAATTCAAGACCATCGGGGACACGGCCGCAACTTCTGAGATTTACCTGCTTACAATTCGAAGCAAGCGCCAAATACCTGCCGCAAATCGAATTCAGCATAGATAATGATGAGATGGCCTGAACGTTCTCCGCAACGTGTCTGGGCGGTAGCCGCGAGCGTTTTTGGCAAGGCGGAGGAGAGGTTATCGCTTTCGCTCCATCGCCGAGTGCCATAGTTGGTGAGGAACGGGTTTTCGTGCCACTCTACGCCCAGAGGCGAAGACCATGGGCGACCCCGGCTCCCCGTCCGATTCCGGCAAGGCACCCCGTGAGAAGCGCGCGGTGCCCCGCTACACGCTGATCGCGACGGTGGATGTTGTCGAACCAGTGAGCGGCGTGCGCATCTCCGGACGCATCTCCGAGCTGAGCCGCAAGGGATGTTACGTGGATGCGTTGAACAACCTTCCCCCGCAGACTCCTGTCAACATCCGCATTTCACGGGACCGCGGCACCTTCAGTTCACCCGGCAAGATCATCTACGTCCAGGAAGCCATGGGCATGGGGCTGACCTTCCTGGAGATACCCGATGACCAGTTGAAAATCCTCGATTCCTGGCTGGCCGAATTTGGGGGCTAGGATCACGCCGCGCGGGAAATGCACGCGGCGAGAGGGCTCCTGTTTGGTGAGTCTGGCGCGCCTGGCGCGCTAGGAACTGACTGCCTTGGACTTTTCGACTTCCTTCAGAAGACCTTCCATCTGCGCATGCAGCCGCTCGTGGGTGCCCGCACCCATTTTTTCCACTTCCACGCGTTCAAACTCCGCGGCGAGGCGGGCTTGCTCCTCGGGGGAGAGCATGCGTTCGGCAATGACGAACAGAATGTCGTTCTCTTTCCCGATGTGCTCGCGCAGCAGCGTGGAATAGGCGGCTGCATCCCGAGCCCAGCGCGGGCCGGCACCGGCCGGATTGGTCCGGTATTCCTGGGCGGCTTCGGCCATGGAGCGAATCAGCGCCCGGCCCTCATCGTGCTCCGACAACATGACCCCAATGGGACCGCCATCCCGGGGCACGCCTTTGGCTTCGAGCAGGGGAAACAGGAGATCCTCTTCCTTGCCATGATGGCAACGGTCCGCAAAGAGGCGAAGAAATTCCAGGATGTCATCGAGCATCTGGGGCGCCACGGCGATGCCGGCGCGCAACCGGCGGGCCACCTCATCGGACGCCGCCAGCACTTTGAGAATGAATTCGTGTTCATTGCGAAGAACCTTGGTTGCCGTCATGAGAAACGCTCCTTTGTCCCGCGGTATGAATTGCCTTACCAATCGTTGCGCGCCGCACGCCGCCGCTTCCCTTGCGCGCCGCCGGCGCGGACCAGATCCGCCAGCGATGTGTCGTCCAGCATGCCGGAGATGTCGCCGCGGATCCCTTTCCATTGCCGGTGCAAGCGGCACGGCTTCCGGTTATTGCACCGGGCGAGGCCGAGCGCGCAATTTTGGCGGAAATCGGTGCCCTCGGTGAGGTGCGCGACCGCTTGCAGCGTGATCTGGTTGGGCGGCGCGGCTAGTTCATAGCCGCCTCCGATGCCCTTGCGCGAGCGGACAAGATGGCCCTTTTTGAGCACCTGGAGGATCTTCCAGAGAAAGGGCATGGGGACGCGCTCGCGGCGGGAGATTTCCCGGTTACTAAGCCTCCGTCAACCCCGCGGACCCGCCTCCCTTTCCGGACCCGCGCGCCGGGGCGCGCCCCCCCGGGCCACCGGTCAGTCGGCGGCAAGGCGGTGCGCGGGCTGGGCGGCTTGCTGGCGCCATTGCCGTTCGAGCTGCGCCAACTGGGCCTCGATGTTTTGCTCGGCCCGGCGCCGGCGGATGATCTGTTCGCGGTAGCGCCGCAGGAAGTAATCAATGGTCTCGATGCGGATGCGGATGGAGCCGGCGGGCTTATTCTCATCCATGTCCTTGAAGCAAAAATAGGGCGTGCCGGCCTGCTCGACGATCTTTTCGATCACGCCGTAGACGGGCGCGTCGTGTCCGCACTTGAAGCTGGACATTTCCAGCGCCACGAGGTTGGGATGGCGCGCCGTGAATTTGGCCGCCCAGATTTTGTGGTTGGTGCTGCAGGAATAGGAATTCTTCCACACATCGGCAATGTCGAGCGCGTGGCGGATCGCTCCGGCGCGGACTTCTTCTCCAAACAGGCGCTCGAGCATGTCTTCATCCAGCGGCAGGGTGTTCTGCGAGAAGATGGGATAGCCGAGCTTCTGGAACTCGTCAAAAATCTCGTGATTCAGGCCGGGATCGTGGTGGTAGGGGCGGCCCAGCACGACGATGCCGATGCGGTCTTCCCGCTCGAGTTGGTCGAGCACCTGGCGCGCCCGCCGGCGGATGCCGGCCTCATATGCATCGAGCGCCTTATAACCCACGGAGATGGCGCGCTCATTTTCCTCCTGCGAAACTCCCAGAATGGGCCCCCACGCCTGCAGCATTTGAAACGCGAACAGCTTCCGGTCGGTGAGATTGAGGATGGGATCGACATACTTCACATGGATCTCGGCGAACAGGTCATTTTCCTTGGTGAACGCGGCCTTGACCGTGGCCGGCGTGGCGGTCACGGTGGGACAGGCATTGACTCCGGTCAGCTGCACCAGGGGGGAATGGAGCACGTCGTACATGGGGAAGAAGATGGCGTCGAGCGGATTCTTCCGATGCTTCACCTGAATCAGGTTGTAGACGTGCGAGATGGCGACTTTCGCGGGGAAGCAGGGATCGATCGCGCCGCGGCTGGAGCCGGCGCGATACAGTTCAGGGCTGGTGTAGTCCGAATAGACGATGTTCTCGGGCTGAACGCCCAGGCTTTCCAGATAGGCGTTGAACAGGGGCGCGTAGGCATAGGCGTTGAGCACGCGCGGGATTCCGATGCGGAGTTCGCGGCGGGAAAGCTGGAGCGCGAGGCGATTCCGTGCGGCCCGGGTCCAGGCGCGGGACGGAATCGGATCGGCCACGCTTTTTGGATTGCGCGGCCGGAAGACTTCCCGCGCGGCGAGATCGACGAAGTTCGGGTTGGCTTCCCGAATCTGGTCGAGGCCGGCTTTGATTTCCTTCATTTCGTTCACGTCCTCGACGGCGCCTTTTTCGCAGGTGGCGATAATCAGGCGCTGCTCATCGTGCCGGAGCGGGACCTTGCTGGCGCGCGGTTTGGGCGGCGTGACCGGGAGAGGAAGCAGGGCTTCGGTGCGGATGTCGATGAAGGTGCGCAGGCAGGTATTCTTGCAGAAGTTGCAGCGCGTATCCTCATTGCGCGTGGTGCGGTATTCGATCTGGCGCACGGCATCGAGGCCGATGAAGGAAGTGCGCAGGCCCTGGCGCCACAGCCGCAGCGCCTCGACGGCCGCTCCGATGGCGCCCGACTCGCCGCAATGCTCGTGCACGATGATTTCGGGCTGCTGGCCGGCGGCCCGGAAGCTGTTGCGGATGAAATCCACTTCGGCCTTCACCACCGCCAGATTGTTCTGCGTCCCGCCCTGCAGGATGAAGCGCGAGCCGAACGCGGCCAGATTCGGAATGCTGGCGACGTACAGGAAGACGTTCTTGGGCAGAACGGCCGCCAGCCCCGCCAGGATTTCCTCGGCCCGCCATCCTTGCCGCTGGAAATTGACGATGTCCGACTGCATGAACACGGCGCAGCCGTAGCCGAACACCGGCATGGCCTGCGCGGCGAACGCCAGATCCGCGAATTCCTCGACCTTCAACCCGAAACCCTCGGCGGTGGACTGCAGGAAGTAACCGTTGCCGGCCGAGCATTGCGTGTTGAGCTTGAAATCCTTGACGCGGCCGTCCTTGAGAATGATGATCTTGATGTCCTGGCCGCCCACGTCCACGATGACGTGTGGATCCTCGTAGAATTTGAGAGCGGACTCGGTGTGCGCCACGGTTTCCACCAGGGCCACATCGGCCTTCAGCACGTTCTTGAGAATGTCCTTGGCGTAGCCGGTGGTGGCCACGCCGAGGACTTCGAGCCGGGCGCCCTGCGACTCCACCTGGCCGCGCAGGTTTTCAAACATCTCGATGGTGTCCTGAATGGGGTTCCCGTTGGAGAGCTGGTAGGCCTTGCACAGGACGTCGCCCTGCTCGCTCAGCAGGACCGCCTTGGTGGACGTTGATCCTCCGTCGACCCCGACGAATCCTGCGACGGTCTGTCCCTTGCCGAACGTGGCCGGGATGAATTTCTTCGGGCGAAATTCCCGGCGAAAAGTTTCCAGCTCGCCGCTTTCCCGGACCAGCCCGGAACTCCCCGACTTGGCCTTTTCCTCCTGCCGGCCATGCTCGATGTAATGCACCAGCTGGGCGGTGCCGCGGTAGCAGCCGACGCATTCCTCCTCGCCCTTGCCGAACTCAATGGCGCCGAGCGCGGCAAAATACTGCGCGTTTTGCGGGACTTTGATCAACTCCTCGGGGCGAGAGCCTTCCGGCAATGCGACTTTGCGTTCCTCCCACATCCGCGGGATGTTGGCCTCCCATGCCTCGCGCATGCCCCGGATGAAGGTGTTGGGCCCGCCAAGCAGCAGCACGTGGGGGCGCAGGGTGTGGCCGCGCGTGAGCACGCTCAGGTTCTGCAGCACGATGGCATCGAACAGCGAGGCCATCAGCTGATCGGGCGGCGTGCCCACCTTCTGCAGGCCGTTGATGTCGGTTTCCGCAAACACGCCGCACTTGCCGGCCACCTTGTGCAGCTTGACGCCGTGGTACGCCAGATCGCAGAGCTGCTCGGCGGGAATCTTGAGCTTGGCGTTGATCTTGTCGATGACCGCGCCGGTGCCGCCGGCACACTTGTCGTTCATCGAGGGAATTTTCTTCTTGCGGCCGCTTTCGTCATCATCCTTGAAGACGATGATTTTGGCGTCCTGCCCGCCCAACTCGATGACCGAATAGACCTCGGGGTGCAGCTTTTCGACCGCCAGCGCCACGGCCGTGACCTCCTGCACGAACTTGGCGCCCACCAGGCCGGCGAGCACGCCGCCGCCCGAGCCGGTCACGAACATCCGGGTGTTGTGCGGGTTCACGCCGGCTTCGGCTTCGATCCGGCGCAGAAATTCGAGGGTCTTTTCCGGCTGCTTGGTTTCGTGGCGCTGGTAGTCGCGCCAGAGAATTTCATCGGTGGCGGCATCGACGAGCACGGCCTTCACCGTGGTCGAGCCCACGTCCAGTCCCAGGATGTAGCGGCTTTCGCGATGATGGTGCATACGCTCTTTCCCCGAGGTTTTTTTACGTCCGTGGCAAGGAGTTGGCTCCAAGCTTCAGGGGTTAGCAGGATGCTGAAAAGGACGGATCAAGGGACTTCAGCGGCTAAAGCCGCTCCCATTCTGTGGGCTATATGTCGCGGTCCCGACTGCTGTCCGGGACGCAAACAGCGCGCTGAAGCCGCGACCCACAAGGCTCCAAGTTTTTCAGCATCCTGTTAGAACCCCGCCCTGCCGTCCTGCATCGTTTTTCAGTATCCGCCTAGGCGGACTCTGGAACCGTGATCCCCGTCACACGAGAGCGCCGCCAGAAGCGGTGGCTCGCATCCATGCGATCGCTGACGTGCAAAATGAATTGCGCCGCCGTTCCCGCGACGCTGGGGCGATGCGGGACGTGGTAAAAAGGCCGGCGCAGCTCCGGATGCGCGGCAACGTAGTCCTTGATGTCCTCCAGGCGCTTGCCGGTGGACCGCAACGCTTCCTCAAATTCCGCTTTGGCTTTGGCCTTGGCGTCGCCCAGGGCCATCTGCACGCGGCTGTGCGCGTTGACCTCGCCCTCTCCGGAGGTCTCGATGGGCAGGAAAATCATGTCCCGGAACTTATTGATGACCGCCGATTGCACGCCATCGGATTGGGACGAGGGCATGCAGCCGAACGGCTTCAGGGCCAGCACCATGTGGCACAGGTGATGGACGGTGTAGTAGATGTTCTTGCCCACCTCGAGATGCCCTTCCCCGCCGCGCGCATACTGGTTGTAGAAAGGATGAGCCAGCTCGGCCAGCTCGGCCTGGGGCGCCAGCGGGTGGGTGATGCCGCCCAGATGCCTGATGACGCGGTGGTAAAAGTAGTACCACAGCGTCTCGCCCACGCCGATCAGCGCGAGCTTCTTCCGCAGGGGCATCTGATTGGCAAAGTGTTTCTTCAGCTCCCACCATTTCGGATATTGGTGCGGGCGCGTCACCGGCCATTTGGCCTTGGCGTGGGCTTTGCCCTGGTACAGCAGGTAGGCGACCCACGTGGCAATCGGCTCGACCAGCACCTGCGCGCCTTCGCGTTCGAGGAAGGCGAACATGTTGAAGTTGCCGTCGCCTTCGGTCGTCTGGGCCCAGAATTCGCCGGTGATCTTGACGATGGGCTTCACCTTGGTGCGGTCCACTTCAATCGCGTTCAGCATCTCCCGGCATTCGGCCAGCGTATCGACGTACACATCCCCAAACTGGTGCTCGCGGATTTTGCCGAGCGTGTTCAAGGTGTTGCGCAGGGTCTTGCGCGTCGCGAGGCGGCGCTGCAGCCACTGCGGGGCGCGCTGCATGATTTCGAACGGAGGGCGCTCGCGCAGCGTGGTGGAGAGCCGGACCATGGCCTGCTGGAAAACGCGGTCGGCCTCGCCCGGATGCACCTCGAACGGCCGAATCTGGTAGATGATGTCGTTCATCACGTCGCCGGCGTGCAAGGCGTTGAGCATGCCCAGGCCGAAATCGACGGTGAACTTCAGGCCCGGCTCTCCCGACGCCGCCTTCAGGCCGTCCTTGTCATGGAAGAGCAGGACGCGGAAGCCGTCGAACCCCGCGTTTTTCAGCGCGAAGCGGTACTCGGCCTCGTACATCCCGAAACGGCAGGGCCCGCACGAGCCGGCCGTGAAGAAGACGTAGTTGTCGAGGATCTGCTGGCGCGGGACCCCCGATTTTTCCAGCGACTGAAGATGTTGCACGAGGTTTCCGACCGTGAAGTAGGTCGGGTTACACTGGCCGTTGTTGCCGTATTCCTTGCCGATCTGAAAGGCGGGCACGTCGGGCACGGGCAGGCGCTCGCACTTGTAGTCACAGCCCTGAAAGACGGCGCGAATCAGCTCCTCGTGTTTCCAGGTGAGCCCGCCGAACAGAATGGTGACGCGGGCGCGCTCTTCGGCGGTAAAGGGGCGTTCCAGGGGCCTGCGGAAATGCGTGGCGCAGCCGGCGCCTCTCGGCCGCCAGACGCTCGGCGATCTGGCGTTCCTGCTCGATCTGTACCGGGTTCGGGCCCGCCATGGTCCCTCCTCCACGGAATGGATTTCACCCAATGTCAGGTGCGGGTGAATGAGTGGATAGGAGCCGACGACTACGGGGAACTGCCCAGCTGATGGTGCAATCCAGACATACACGCCTCCACATTGGCGTTCTGGAAGGGGAATTGTCGATGGCCGCGCCAGTCGAAAGAAACAAAACCGCCAAGCGACCACGAGAACGTGACTCGGAGCCCCAGGGGATACCCATGCTCTGCCCCGCCCCCAAGCCCGGCAGGGGGGCATTGCACATCAGTATACAGAATTCGGCGGCGAGCGGCGCACAATTTTGTATCGCCGGGACGGACGATAAGCGGCGCCCGCTCGTCAGTCCATGGGATGCGGGCGCGCCCCGGATCGTTGTAATTCAGTGAGAGAGTGAGAACCGCCGGCGCTCAGTGCGCCGCCCCGGCGTGCCCCCACAGTTTTTTCGAGGCGAGGCGCGCGCCCTCGGCGAGCGAGCGCAACTTCATCCAGCAGAAGGCCGGGAACACCGGGCCGAAGCCCGCGAACGTCCCGAAGCCACAGTCGGTGCCGGCGATGACGCGCTCCCGCCCGACGACGTTGGCGTAGCGCACCAGCCGCTGCGCGACCACTTCGGGATGCTCGACGTAATTGCTGCTCGAGGCGATCACGCCGGGAACCAGCACTTTGTCTTCGGGCAGATGGATGCGCGTCCACGACTCCCATTCGTGCTCGTGCCGCGGGTTGGCGCCCTCGACAAGCAGCGCCTGGGGCTTGGCCTTGATGACGATGGGGAAAATCTTGGCGCAGTCGATGTCGTGGACGTGCGAGCCTTCGTAGTTGCCCCAGCAGATGTGCATGCGCACGCGGTCGGCGGGGACGTTGGCGAGCGCGTGATTGAGCGCCTCGACCTGGAGCGCGGCGTAGCGCAGAAACTCGTCGTCGCTGAGATTCTTGAAGCGCGTGTGGCGTCCCATGGCCAGATCGGGGCAATCGAGCTGCAGGAGCAGCCCGGATTTCACGATCATCTCGTATTCCTCGCGCATGGCGCTCGCGAGCGCTTCGAGATAGGTCTCGTGCGACGGATAGTGTTCGTTAGGCTGAAACACGGCGATGGTGCCGGGCGAAACCGCGTTCATGAAGCCTTCCACGACTTTGGCCTTCGACAGCGCCTCCTTCATGTGGGCGATGTCCTGCTCGACCGCCTGCAAACTCTTGACCTTCACGGGCCCCTTGCAGACGGGCCGGCGGTAGGTGGCCGAATGGCCGGCCTTGACGAGGCGGTCGCGGTATTCGGGAAAATCGTCGAGGTCCTGCGGCGTGGGGCGCGCCGAATCGCCTTCGAAGCCGGTCAGGCGGTGGCGGATGTAGGTGGCGTAGCTGATCTTGCTCATCTCGCCGTCGCTGGCGATGTCGACGCCGGCCTCGGCTTGGCGCGCGACCGCGTCCGCCACGGCGCGGCGCATCGTTTCGTTGAATTTGGCCTGGTCGACGGCTTCGCCGCGGTCCTGCGCGAACAGCAGGTCGACCACTTCCTGCGGGCGCGGCAGGCTGCCCACGTGCGTCGTGAGAATGCGGTCGGTGCTCAGCTTCATGGGGATTCCTTATGGCGATTGGTGCGCTAGCGTGGCAGAGAAAATACCGCGCGGGGACAGCGCGTGGCAACCACAATTCCGGCTCGTAGGCGCGAGCCGTCCGTTCGAGAAAGCTGGGTCGAGCGGACGATGACGGCGACGGGGAACGGATGCATGCTGCGCGATTCGCGCGTTATCCCCGCGGGCTCACCTTTTCCGGCTCGACTTTGTAGATCACGCGGACCTCTCCGGGCTGGCGGTAGGGATAGGCCTTGCCCAGATATTTCTGCGACAAGCTGTCGATGTGCTCCTCGGCGCCTTGCTGCGTGATTTCCACGACGCGCCCGCGAATCGCCAGATAGCGATAGGGATTCTCCGGATCGAGAATGGAAAGGGAGACGCGCGGATCGCGGCGCACGTTCTTGTCCTTCACACGGCCGACCGCTGAGTTAAACCGCACGTATTTCCCGTCGTAGTCCACCCAGACGGGCGTGACCTGCGGGCTGCCGTCGCTCATGATCGTGCCAAGATTCGCGAATGCCTGTTTCTTGAACAAATCGAGAAATTTGTCGGGGATTGTCTGCGCCATTGTGAGCCTCCTCCCAATTGAGTGCCCCCATCATAACCCTGCCACGCAGTTTGCTGAAGCAGCCTTTAGAGGGGTCATTCTGAGCGCAGCGCGATGTTTGCGTTCCGAATGGTTTGGCGGAACGAAGAATCTCTCTTTACTCTTCGGAGCGAAGCCTTCAGTGCCGAGTCCCGACTGCTGTCCGGGATGCAAAAAGCGCACTGAAGGCCGCGGCGCTACATTTAAACCTTTGGCGCAGCCTGGCAGGGCGAGAACGGAGGGCGGTGCAGGAAGAACGACCGGGATTCACCGCAGAGGCGCAGAGCACGCGGAGAATTCCCGGAGTCCGAACACGCCCGCTATATTAAGGACACTCATACTACCCGTGGTTTGCACGAATCACGAGTCACTAATCACGAGTCACAAGTCACGAATCACCAATCACGTTCGTGACGGTTAATTCTTCTGCGGGGTATCGCCGCCGATGAAGACGGCGCTGGTGCGCCGCGACGGCCCGGATCCGCCGGGCCCTTGCTGCGCCGCGGCGGCCGCCGCGGGAGCCGCAGCCGGAGCGGCTACGGAAGCCTTGCGGGGCACCGAAGCGAAGTTGCTCTCGGGAACCTTAATCGGTTCGAGCATGGCGACCACTTCGGCGCGCCGCGACTCGAACCACGGCGGAAGCAGCAGGCTCTTGCCCAGCTGATCGGCCGGTTCGTCCACCGCGAATCCATTCGGGACCGTGGCCGCGCACTCCACCAGGATGCCTCCCGGGCAGCGGCAGTAGATCGAATGGAAGTACATGCGGTCCTTGATCTCCGAGCAATCGGTGTAGCCCAGTTCGTCGTACAGCGCCTTCTGTTCGGCAAGCTTTGCGTCGGTCTCGACATCGAGCGCGAGGTGGTGCGCCGTGCCCGCCCCGAAGATCCAGCTTCCCGCCGGGCGGTCCGGCTCGTGCACCAAGGTAACGGTTTTGTTGGCGCCGCCGGAGGCCACTTCGAAGCGGTGATAAGCGCCGTCCACGCCGGTCTTGCGGAAGCCCAGCGCGTCGACGAAGAAGCGCTCCGTCTCGGCAATTTCCCGCACGGAAAGGACCGCGCCGTGGAAACCGCGCGTGGCCACGTCGCCGGTGACTTGCCCGGTGGACCAGGCATTGCGCTTGTCCGAGCTATCCTCGAGGACTTCGAGCTGAATGCCGCAGGGATGGTTGAAGCGGAGGAACGACTGCCCGAAGCGCTCCTGAACGCCGCCATGCTGAAT